>CAIVJW010000255.1 GCA_903906315.1 uncultured delta proteobacterium
CGGCCAGCGCGCGCGCGCCGGTCGGCCCGGTCGGCAAGGGCCCCCGCACGGGGCCGACGGCCCCCGCGAAGACGGGCGAGGCGCCGACCGGGACGGCGACGAAGGCCGGCGGCGTCGCGCCGACCCTGCGGATCAAGACCGAGTAGCGCGGAGGCGCGCGGACACGTCGGCGACGAACGTCGACGCCCGGGTGGTGTAGGCTCCGCGGGTCCGCCTTGAAGCGCTCCCTCCCCTCGCCGACGCGAACGATCTTCGTCTCGGTCGCGATCGCCCTCGCGACGGTGCCGGGCCTCGCCGGCGCGCAGCCCACGCCGCGCTTCAAGCCGCGCGCCCCTCAGCCGGCGGCTGCGCCCTCGAGCCCGGCCGCCCCCCCGGCGCCCTCGCCGACGGCGCTGGAGGCCTACAAGCTGCACATGGATCACGGCGTGAAGCTCTTCGAGGACAAGAACTTCGACGCCGCGATCGTCGAGTTCCAGGCCGCGCACCGCGAGCGCCCCCGCGCGAGCCCGCTGCTCAACGTCGCGCTCTGCCACAAGGCGCGCTTCGAGTACCCGAAGGCGATCGCCGCGCTGGAGACCGCGATCCGCGACCACGCGGACACGATGGACGAGAAGGACCAGAAGGCCGCGCGCTCCGCGATCGACGAGATGCGATCGCTCCTCGGCACCGTGATCGTCGAGGTGTCGCCGGTGGGCGCGACGGTCGTGGTCGACGGCGAGGACCAGCCCGAGGGGACGGCGGGGCAGCCGCTCGCGATCGGCCCGGGGCAGCACCGCTTCGCGGCGAAGGCCGACGGGTACGCGACGGCCGAGATCTCGCTGCCGATCGCCTCGGGCGACACCGCGAAGGTCGTGCGGCTCGCGCTGGTGGCCGACAAGGGCTACGTGCGCGTCGACGCGCTCGACCCGGCCGCGACCATCCTGATCGACCAGAAGCAGGTCGGCGCGGGCCAGTGGGCCGGGCTCGTCGCGCCGGGCACGCACGTCGTCGAGATCGTCCGCGCGGGCCAGCCTTCCTACGCGGTGCAGGTGGTCGTCGCGGCCGGCAAGTCGCAGGAGATCCGGCCTGGATCCGGCGGCGTGCCGATCGGCGCGCAGGCCGCGCGCCCGCAAGACCCCGTCGTGCTGCCTCCCCCTCCCCCGCCCGCCCCGCCCAAGCCGGAGCCGCCGGCGCCGCCGGTGAAGGGCCCGTACGCGCTCGCCATTGCCGGCCTCTTCGGGCCGATGTCGCACCCCATCGGGTTCCGCCAGCCCAAGGCCAACGCGGGCGGGCTAGGCGGCGTGCGCGTCGGCTACCGCATCAACACGGCGTCGGCGTTCGAGCTCTCCGGCGAGTACGCGAACACCTACGTGCCGTCAGCCCTCGACACGGACACCTCGTACACGCTGCGGTCGTGGCGCCTCGGGCTGAACCTGCGGCTGATGACCCCGGGCCGCACGGTCCGACTCATCGGCACCGTCGGCGGCGGCATCGTGCACGACAGCGTGAAGTTCTCGCTGAGCGACCGGGTGCGCGAGGTCCTCGTCGACCACAAGGTCCCCGACCACGACGGCATCCGCGACACGTGGGCCGAGTGCGGCGTGAAGTGCCTGCCGGCCGCGGGCGTCGATCCCTTCCTGCAGGCCGAGATCGGCGTCGAGCTCGACTTCAGGAACGTGCTGCTCGGGCTGACGGTGCACGGCATGCTCCAGTCCGCGCGCGGCATCGTGACGCAGGCCGACGCCGACATCTACGACGGATCGAACCCGCTCGTGCACCTCGGCGGGCGCCTGCACGCGGGCTACGCATTCTGGTGAGCTGGTGAGGGGGCCCGCGCGGGGGCGTCCGAACTGGGAGCCGGCGCGGCGACGGGGTTGCGGAAGGCCGGGTCCGCGGGACAGCGGCCGCGCCACGCCTCTCGGCCTGGCCCAGCGCGCCGGTCCCGCGGACCCGGCAGCGACGCTACTTCTTCTGCGGCTTCGGGGTGCTCGCCACCTCGGGGATCGCGAGGGGCAGCGGCGCCTTCCAGCCAGCCGACGCGAAGCCGCTGGTGATGGCGTCGATCGCGTCGCCCTCGAACGCGAGGAGATCGGCCGTCATCGCGGCGCGCGGGATGAGGAGCGCCACGTCGGCCAGCCACTTGGCGGTGCCCTTGACCGTCTCCCCGAGGAGCGCGTCCATCTCGATCTTGCCCATGTCCTCGGGCGTCAGGCCGTTCAGGGTGACCTTCGGCTTCAGGCCCTCGAGCGTCAGCTTGATGTCGAGACCCTGGAGCTGCGGACGCTTGCCCGTCTGGGCCTCGATCGTGTCGGCCACGATGTCCGCGACGACGGCGACGAGCTTGTTCGTGTCGGCCATCTCCGGCATGGCGAGGGGGTAGCGCAGGAGCGCGACGCTGTTCGAGAGGCTCGCGTCGTCGACCGCCTTGCGCAGGTTCACGAGGGTCGGGCCGACCTTGTCGCGCACGTCCGCCGCGACCTTCGCCGACATCTCCTTCGCGTCCGCGAGGAACTTCTTGACGAGCGGATCGACCTCGTCCGAGGCCTTGTCGATCTCCTCGCCGAGCTTGGCCTTCGCGTCCTTGTGGGCCTGCTTGTCGGCGTCGGTCTTGGCGTCGTCGATCGCCTTGTCCTCCTCCGCCTGCTTCGCCTTGAGAGCAGCGACCTGCTTCTTCTTCTCGAGGATCTTGACGTAGCTCGCGTTGATGTCCGCGCCGACGAGCGTGAGCAGGTTGGGCGTGCCCTTCTCCTGCGACTTGACGGCGGCGAGCATCTTGACCCACGCCTCGGAGGGCAGCACCTTCACGGGCTTCGCGCCCGAGGTGTAGCCGACCGTCGTCTTGAGCCCGTCGAGGGTCGCCTTCGCGTCATCCGGCGAAGCGGCAAAAGCCTTCATCCAGGCCGAGTCGGCGTCGACCGGAGTGGCCACGAGCAGGCGCTCGACCTCCTTGGCGGTCACCGAGGCGTTCGAGGCGCGGCGGGCGACGACCGAGAGCGGCGCCGACTCGTCGAGCGCGAACATGACCCTGGGATTCGCCAGGGCCCCCATCATGCTGCAGCCGGTGGAGCCCGTCAGCACGGAGAGCGCAAACAGCAGAGTGGCAAGCATCCGGCTCGCCATCCGCGTCTTATCAACGCGACGTGTCATGTGTAGTCGATTCTCCCCCCGGCCTGGGGCCGGAATTCACTTCACGAAATCGAAGGATGCCAACGACATCCGAGGAGCCGTGGCGCTTATCAGCGCTCGCCCCCGGCGACAAGGCAGCCCCACCGACAGCAGGGCCGGCGCGCCCGGCGGCCGCAGGCGCACTCCGGCGCCGGGGGGTTCGCGGTTCCTCCCGCGGCAGCCACGTTGCTACCCTGGTCGATGCGCGACCCACGCCGGGCGGCGGGAGCGACGGTCGCGCGCGAGGCCCCATGTCGAACGACGCCATCACGACGCACCTCAAAGAGACCCGTCGGTTCGAGCCGCCGGAGGCCTTCGCCGCCGGCGCGCGCGTGCCGTCACGCGAGGCCTACGAGGCCCTCTACCGCGAGAGCCTCGACGACCCCGACGGGTTCTGGCGCCGGGAGGCGAGCGATCTCGTCTTTCGCACGCCGTGGACGCAGGCGCTCGAGTGGACGCCGCCGCACGCGAAGTGGTTCCTCGGCGCGACGCTCAACGCGAGCGAGAGCTGCCTCGACCGGCACCTCGGGACGGCGCGCAGGAACAAGGCGGCGATCCTCTGGGAGGGCGAGCACGGCGCCACGCGCACGCTGACGTACGCGGAGCTCCACCGCGAGGTCTGCCGGCTCGCGAACGGGCTCGCGTCCCTCGGCGTCGTCGCGGGCGATCGCGTCGCGATCTACATGGGCATGGTCCCGGAGGTCGTCGTGGCGATGCTCGCGTGCGCGCGCCTCGGCGCCGTGCACACGGTCGTCTTCGGCGGCTTCGCGGCGGACGCGCTGCGCGACCGCATCCAGGACTCGCAGGCGAAGGTCGTCATCACGCAGGACGGCGCGTGGCGCCGCGGCAGCGCGCTCGGCCTCAAGCAGACGGTCGACCAGGCGCTCGACCAGCCGGAGGCGAAGAGCGTCACGCACGCGATCGTCTACCGCCACCTCGGCGAGGCCGTCTGCCCGGTGCACATGAAGCGCGACCGCGACGTGTGGTGGCACGAGCTCGTCGACGGGCAGCCGCTGCGCCGCGAGGCCACCGTCGTCGACGCCGAGCACCCGCTCTTCATCCTCTACACCTCGGGATCGACCGGCAAGCCGAAGGGCGTCCTGCACACGACCGCGGGCTACCTCGTCGGCGCGCACGTGACGACCAAGTACGTCTTCGATCTGCGCGAGGAGGACGTGTACTGGTGCACGGCCGACGTCGGCTGGGTGACGGGGCACAGCTACCTCGTCTACGGCCCGCTCTCGAACGGCGCGACCTGCCTCATGTACGAGGGAGCGCCGAATTTCCCCGACTGGGGCCGCTATTGGCGCCTGATCGAGAAGCACGGCGTGACGATCTTCTACACGGCGCCGACCGCGATTCGATCGTTCATCCGGCAAGGCGACGAGTGGCCTGCGAAGAGCGACCTGTCGAGCCTGCGCCTGCTCGGCACGGTCGGCGAGCCCATCAACCCGGAGGCCTGGACCTGGTACCACCGCGTGATCGGCGGCGGCCGCTGCCCCATCGTGGACACGTGGTGGCAGACCGAGACGGGCTCGATCATGATGACGACCCTGCCGGGCGCGAGCGCGTCGAAGCCCGGAGCGACGGGACTGCCGATGTTCGGCGTCGTACCCGCCGTGGTGCACTCCGACGGGACCCAGGTCGGCGCCGACGAGGGCGGCCTGCTGGTGATCCTGAAGCCGTGGCCGTCGATGCTGCGCACGGTGTGGGGCGACGACGACCGCTACAAGCAGCAGTACTGGAGCGACGTCCCCGGCGCGTACTTCACCGGCGACGGCGCGCGCTGCGACGCCGAGGGCTACCACTGGGTCGTCGGGCGCGTCGACGACGTGCTCAACGTCGCGGGGCACCGCCTCGGCACCGCCGAGATCGAGAGCGCGCTCGTGAGCCACCCGGCCGTGGCCGAGGCCGCCGCGGTGGGCCGCCCCGACGACCTCAAGGGGCAGGCGCTCGTCGTCTTCGTCTCGACCAAGCCCGGCTACGTGCCCGGCCCCGAGCTCGCCATCGCGCTCGGCGAGCACGTCGGGCGCGAGATCGGCAAATTCGCCCGGCCCGACACGATCCGCTTCGCCGACGCGCTGCCGAAGACGCGGAGCGGGAAGATCATGCGCCGCTTCCTCAAGGACATCGCGGCCGGCCGCGAGACGACGGGCGACACCTCGACGATCGAGGACCTGGGCGTGCTCGCGAAGCTGCGAGCGGACGACGGCTGAGCTTGCGGCCGCGCCGTCACCCACGTGGCGGCGCGGTCAGATCGCGCAGCAGACGGTAGCCTGCGCCTGGACCTCGACGCCGCCGGAGAGCTGGATCGAGTCGGCGACCGGTGAGCAGGCGGCCGGCGTTCAGGCCCGCCGCGAGCGACGCCGCGCGAGCGCGAGGCCGAGCGCGCCGAGCGCGGCGACCAGCCCCGCGTCCGTGGCCGGGACGCCCGCGACGCGGCAGCCGCAGCCGCCCTGCTTCGGCGCGACGGGCGGCGGCGCGGGGGCCTCGACGGGCGCCTCGGGCACGGCGGGCTCTGCGGCCTCCTCCTTCTTGCCATCGTCCTTGGCGTCGCCCTTCGCGTCGGCCTTCGCGTCGCCCTTCTTGCCGTCGTCCTTGGCGCCGCCCTTCTTGCCGGTGTTGCGCTCGTCCGCGTCGACCTTCTTCGTGTCCTTCTCCTTGCCGGTGCCGAAGACCATCGCGCGACGGTCGACGACCGCGTTGTCGCCGAGGAGACGCAGGTTGATCGGCGATCCGATCGTCGCGCCGTCGCTCTCGCGCTTGATGGTGAGCGTGTACTCGCCCGCCTCGAAGCCGCGGTCGCGACGGATGACGAAGTCGAACTTGGTCAGCGGGAAGGTCTTGCCGCTGGCGTCCGCGAAGCCGACGTCCATGCCCTCGTTGTTCGGGGTCTGATTCTGCAGCGCCTTCTTCACGAGCACCGGCTTGTCCGGCGACTTGTCGTTCAACTGGCGCTCGTACTCGACCTTGTGGTCGAACGTGAAGATCATCGGCACGTGCGCGATGGGCGGCGGCGCGGGCAGCTTGATGGTCATCATCAGCTTCCAGCGGCCGTCGCTCTCCTCCGGGGCGGTGCTCGTCACCGACACGCTGCCGACGGCGAGCGCGGCGCGCGGCGCGAGCAGCACGCAGGCGAGGGCGAGCGCGACCGCGAGGAGGCGCAGGAGCCAGGGGGCACGATTCGGGAGGGACAAGCGGGCGCGTTCCATGGGCGGGAACGTACCAGGGAACGGGCGCGAGGAAGAGCGGGCGCGAGCGCGAGCCCTCAGGGAAACCAGAACAGCTTGTCGTTCAGCGGCTTGTAGCAAGCCTCGCGCGCCGCGTCCTCGTCGGGCTTGCAGCCAGACGACTCGAGGCAGCCGGCGATCTCGTGCAGCGCGGCCTGGTTGTAGACGATCGTGAACGTCGCTCGGACGGCGCTCTCCAGCTTGTCTATCGCCTTCTTGCAGTCGTCGACCGAGATCTTCTCGCAGCGGTCCATGCGCGCGCACCGGGCCGCGAGCACCTCGCGCGCGGAGGCCTCGTCGGGCCGCAGCGCGACCGTGACCTCGTCGTTGCATTCGCCGAGGAGCTGGCTGCGATCGGGGGCCTTCGCGCCCGCGGCCTCCGTGCGCGCGACGAGGCACTTCGTCATGCCCTTCAGGTACTGCGCCGAGGCGGTCGGGAAGGCCGATCGGCAGGACGCCGCGTGGTCCCACTTGTCCCCCGCCCCATCCAGCTTGGCGAGCGCCGCGCACCAGCTCGCCTGCGCGGTCGAGATGCCGGGGCGGTCGGGGTAGTTGGCCCCTGGGCCGCCGGCGCAAGCGGCGAGGAGCAGCGGGAGCGCGACCGCGAGCGCGGCCGAGGCGGCGAGGATCGGACGGCGAATCATGGGCCGAGACGCTACCACGAGCGGCGCGTCGACCGCCCGAGGTCCTCGCGCGGCGCCCCCAGCCGGTGTCGCCCCGCCCCGCGCGGTGCTAGACGCGACGCATGCCCGTTTCCCGCCCCCTCGGAGCCGACGCCGCCATCTCGTTCGTCAAGCGCATCGCGCTCGCCGTCGCGCTGCTCGTCGTGGGCATCGTCGTCGCGACGTCCTGCGTCGCGCGCGTCGACGCGGGCCACGTCGGCATCCGCGTGAAGCTCGCGGGCAGCTCGCGCGGCGTCGACGACATCCCCATCGTTACGGGCTGGGTGGCGTACAACCCGCTCGCCGAGCAGCTCGTCATGTTCCCGACCAGCGTGCAGAACGTGGTCTGGACGAAGGACCCGCACGAGGGGGCCGCGCACGACGAGTCGATCACCTTCTCGGCGCGCGAGGGCGTGAACATCAACGCGGACATCGGCCTCTCGTTCCACGTCGAGCCGACGCGCGCGCCGCACCTCTACCTCAAGTTCCGCAAGCTGAACGTGCTCGAGCTGGCCGACGGCTTCGTGCGCAACGCCGTGCGCGAGTCGTTCAACATGGTCGCGTCGCAGATGCCGGTTCAGGAGATCTACGGTTCCGGCAAGGGCAAGATGGTCGCCGACGTCACGAAGAAGCTGCAGGACCAGCTCGCCCCGGACGGCTTCGTGATCGACCAGCTGACCATCAACGGCGCGCTCCGGCTGCCCGAGAACGTCGCGCAGGCGATCAACCGCGCGATGGAGGCGACGCAGCAGGCGATCCAGGCCGAGAACCGCGTCCGCCAGGTGCGCGCCGAGGCCGAGCAGGCGATCACGCAGGCCGAGGGCCTCGCCAGCGCGGCGCGCGCGCGGGCCCGCGGCGAGGCGGACGCGCGCCTCGTGACCGCGAAGGCCGAGGCGAAGGCGAACCTCATCCTGCGGCTGTCGACCTCGGGATCGGTGCTGCAGTACCGGGCGCTCGAGAAGTGGAACGGCAAGCTGCCGATCATGAACGGCGGCGGATCGCTGCCGATGCTGACGTTCGACGCCTCGAAGATGGCCAAGGGCGGCGACGACGACGAGAAGCGGCTGCGCGAGCTGCTCGGCGACGAGGACGACAAGCCCGCCGCCCCCGCGAAGGACGCCGAGCCCAAGGCCGAGGGCGACAAGCCGAAGGCCGACGACAAGCCGGCCGAGAAGCCGCCGGCCAAGCCCGCGAAGTAGTCCCGGCTCGGGCTCGGCGCTGCGCGCAGCGCCCGCGAGGCGCCCGACCGCACGCCGCTAACGCAGCGGCGGCGGGCGGCAGGTCGTCGTCGTCGGGATCGCGGGGCGCGAGGGCGCGGGCGGTAGCACCGAGCGCTCGACCGACGCCGACGACACGCCGCACACGACCAGCGTCAGGTCGTCGTACTGGGACGCATCGCCGACGTGCAGGCGGAGGTCGCGCTGCAGGCGCGCCGCGATGTCCCCGGCGTGCGTCGAGCTGCCGGCCGAGAGGCTCTTCTCGAGGCGATCGAAGCCGAACTGACGGCCCTGCACATCCGTGGCCTCGAGCACGCCATCGGTGCAGAGCACCATCGCGTCGCCGACGTCGAGCGTGAGCTCGGCCTGCTCGAAGACGACATCGTCGAAGATGCCGATCGCAGTCCCTGTGCCGCGGTCGATGCGCTCGAGCTCGCCGGTGCACCGGCGTCGAATGAACGGAGGGAGGTGCCCCGCGTTCGAGAGCACGACGCGGCGGGTGCGGACGTCGAGGATGAGGAAGATGGCCGTGACGAAGATGTCCGGCTGGTGGCGCTCGAGGACCGCGCGGTTGACGCGCTCGAGGGCCGCCGCAGGCTCGTGCTCGGCGAGCGCGGCCGCGCGGAGGTCGCTGCTCACGCGCGCCATCAGCAGCGCCGCGGAAACGCCCTTGCCGGACACGTCGCCGATGGCGATGCCGATGCGGCCGGGGCCCATCCAGAACACGTCGTAGAAGTCGCCGCCGACCGAGTACGCGGGCCGGTACTCGGTCACGAACTCGAGGCCGGGGACGCTCGGCAACGTGCGCGGGAGGAAGCTCTTCTGGATCTGCTCGGCGAGGACGAGGTCCTGCTCGAGGCGCTGCTGCCGGAGCGACTCCTGGTGCATGCGAGCGTTCGACAGCGCGAGCGCCGCCTGCGCGGCGACCCCCGTCAGGAGGTCGAGGTCGGCCTGCGCGAACGGCGGTCCTCCGCGGTCGCCGCCGCGCACGTGAAGAACGCCGTGCGCCACGTCGCGGTACATGAGCGGCGCGTGCATGCTGAGCCCACCGGACGGCGGCGCGTCCTGCCGGGCGAGCGTGAGCGGCGCGGAGAGGATGGCCTTGCCCTTGCGAACGACCTCCTCGCGGATCTGCTGCGGCAACGCGAGCGTCGGCGTGGGGCGGCCGTCGCGACGGAGCACCCCCCGCGGCTCCATCTTCCCGGTCGCGCCGTCGCGCAGGTAGATCGCGACCGTCTCGGCGACGGGGAACACCGCGACGAGGTTCGACAGGATGCGGTCGACGAGCTCGGTGGTGTCGAGGGTCGTCGCGATCGACTGCATGAACGAGTAGAGCGTCCGGAGCTTGCGATCGGCCTCCTCGAGCGCGACCAGGCCGCCGCGCGGCGCGTCGGAGATCGGCGCGACGGCCGAAACGTCGAGCGAGTCGAGGATCCTGGACGGCACCTCGAAGCCCGGCCGCGTGGCCTCCTCGACGCGCGCGCGCGCAGGGCGATCGGCGTCGGCGTCCGCCTCGAACTTGAACGTGAAGGCGCCGACTCGGACGAGGTCGTTCGGCGTGAGGCGGTGGCGCTTGACCTGGACGTCGTTGACGAAGGTGCCGTTGGCGCTGTTCAGGTCGTAGAGCACGTGTCCGCCGGACTCGGGCGAGACCTTCGCGTGCTGGCGCGAGACGCGGGTGTCGTCGAGCACGACGTGGTTGTAGGGGCCGCGCCCAACCAGGCAGGGGGCCTCCAGCGGGAACCGCCGGCCGTCGAGCGCACCACCTGACCCTACCAGGCACGCCATGGAGCCTCGCAGGGTAGCCACGCGGGATCGCGGGGCGCAAGCCGCGCCCGCGCCGCGTCGCCCGAGGTCACGGCGTGAACGATCGCGCTCGGAGCCCACGGCCTCGACGCGAGCGCGCGGCCGATCGCGAGGGCCTTCAGAACCCGACGTTCCCGACGTCGGGCGCCGGCCCCTTCGCGGTCGGAGCGACCTCGACGGGCTCGGAGGCGCGCGGACGCGGACGCGGCGCGGCTCTCGCCCCGGAGGCGGGCGCGGAGGCGGATGCGGACCCAGCCGCCGGCGCAGCGCTCGCGGCAGCAGGGGTGGCGCTCGCGCTGGCAGCGGCGGGGGTGGCGCTCGCGGCGGGACCGGGTGCGCTCGCGGACGGCGCAGCGGCGGAAGCGGTCGCGACGGCCGAAGCGGCCTCCGGCGCGGTCGCGGTCGCGGTCACGAGCGGCGGCGCGACGGACGCGGAGGGCGCCGCGGCGGGTGCATCCGGCGCGGCCATCGCAGCGGGAGCCGCCGGACCGATCGCCTTCCACATGACCACACCGATGCCGACGCCGCCGAAGAGCGCAAAGAACACGGCCGGCACGACCATCGCGACCACGCTTCGCTTCCTGGGCGTGGCGGGCGCGGGCGCGGCGGCAGCCGCGGGAACCACGGGGGCGGCGAACGCATTCGGCGTGGCGGGCGACGGCTGCCCTGCGCCCGCGGACTCGAGCGGAGGCCGCGCATCGTGCTGCGAGGCCATCGCCGCGCGCGCGTCGTGCTGCGAGGCCATCGCGGCCCGCGCGTCGGGCTGCGAGTGCATCGGCGGACGCGGATCGGGCGTCGGGTGGGGCCCCGACCGGTTCGACGGCTCGCGCCCGACGGCCAAGCGCCCCGAGGGGCTCGAGGTCTCCCGCGGCTTGACGGTCGGCTCCGCGCCGAACGCCGTCGGCGCGCCGGCAGGCTCGGCGGCCGGACGCTGGCCGCTCGCGAGCTCGCGCAGCGGGGTGAGGTCCGCGAGCACGTCCTCGGCGTGCTGGTAGCGCTCCGACGGGCGGCGCGCGAGGAGCCGCGCGAGCACGGCGACGAAGCCCAGCGCGACCGGGTCGTCGCGCCCCGGCTCGAACCGCGGCGCGTCCTTGATGAGCTTGGCCTGCGCGAGGCGGTGCTCGCGGAGGTCGCCGAAGACGTGGTGTCCGGCGACCGCGCGGAACAGCATCGCGCCGAGCGCGTAGAGGTCCGAGACCCCGGTCACGTCGCGCGAGTTGAGCAGCTGCTCGGGCGCCATGTATTCGACGGTGCCGATGGCCGTGTTGATCTTGGTGATCCCGGTCATCGTCTGCTCCTCGCCGTCCTCGGCGACGAGCCGGCTGATGCCGAAGTCGACGATCACGGCGCGAGCACGCCCGTCGCCGCGCGGGCGCAGGATGATGTTCCCGGGCTTGAGATCGCGGTGGACGATGCGCGAGCGGTGCAGGTCACAGAGCGCGGTCGCGACGTCGATGCCGATCTCGATCGCCTCCTCGATCGTGAGCTTGCGCTGCTGCAGCACGCGATCGAGCGGATCGCCCTCGACGTACTCCATCACGAGGACCAGGTCCTCGGTGCCCTCGGTGATGAAGTCGATGACGCGTACGATGTAGTCGCTGCGGATGCGCCCTAGCAGGGAGGCCTCGCGCTTGAAGCGCGCGATGATCTCGTGGTCCTCGGCGATCGCCGGCAGCAGCGTCTTGAGCGCGACCTTGACGCCGACGGTCGCGTGGTCGCCGATCCAGACCTCGCTCATGCCCCCCGCCCCGATCCGACGATCGACGCGGTATCGCCCTGCGATCAGCGCGCCCGGGGTGAGTGCCATCGCCCTCGACGATACCAGAACCGCGGCCGGCGTCGCCGGTTTAGCGAGGGGCCCCGCCGCGCCGGCGGGCGCTGGTCGACGACGACGGGGGGGGCGGAGGCGGGGGGTCGCGCGAGAAGGCGGCGCCGTCGGCGCGGTCCACGCGGAGCGGCGGACGGAAGATCAACGGCGGCTGATCCTGCGGCGGGAACACGACCGTGCCCGTGAGCAGGAGCGTGCTCACGGAGATCTCGCCGGTCCCGACCGCGCCGCTCGGCGCGTCAACGCCGGCGCCGGCGGTCGGGAGCTGGCGGTGGTGCTGGTAGCGCAGCGCGAGCTGGAACGCGGGCGTCGGCAGATAGCCGAGGGTGACGTCACCGCGCAGGATGTTGGTGGGCGGGGCGAGCGACCCGTCGTCGAGGATCTGCCTCGTGTGCGCGAAGCCGCTCGAGGTCGCCGCGAGCCATCGCGCACGGCGATCGAGCGGGACGGCGCCGCGGAGCGTGAGCGTGTCCGACAGCAGGTTGACCCCGAGGAGCGGGTTCGGCAGCGCCGTGTGTGAGAAGGCGAGCTCGGCCGTCCCCTCGAGCCGAGTGAACCGGACCGCCGCGAGGCCGGTGGGCTGCACGAGGACCGCGCCGGTGCCGAGGCTCGAGACCTGGAGCACGCCGGCCTGCAGCTCGCCGCCGAGGAAATGGCCGAAATCGCGCTTGTAGGTGGCCACGAGCGAGTCGATGACGGCGCGCCGGGTCGTCGACGCGGTCGACGCGGGGGGCGCCGTCGGGTCGGCCGCGGGGCCGACGGCGTCGACCTGCACCTGCGTGACGAGGTCGACGCGGGCGAGGAGGCCGAGCGCGTCGCGCCGCCAGGAGCGCTCGACCCCGCCGGTGGCCGCGACGCTCGTCGTGCTGCGGTACGGGAGCTCGTTCGTCGCGGAGCGCAGCACGGGCGTGTTGGCCGAGAGCGCGAGGCCCTGCGAGACGCGCAGGGCGGGCGAGAGCTCCTTGGTGAGCTCCTCGGTCACGCCGCCGGACACGTAGGTCAGGGAGGCGGACGGTAGCGCGGCCACGCCGGCGGCCGCGGACGCACCGCCCGGCTGGGCGCCGCCGGCATCGGCCGTGAGCTGCAGCGCGCTCGTCGACCCCTGCGCGACGTGGCCGCCGAGCGCGAGCTCCGTCGTCGGGCCCGTGACGAACGCGCCGCCGAGCTGGATGCGGTTCGCGTACGAGGACATCGCCGGCGAGGCGCTCGCCGTGAACGTGTAGCCGGCCTGGTAGCGCGCGCGCGGCGACTCCAGCGTGAGGACGACGCCGGGCGAGACGTTGAAGATCGGCCCGATCCGACGGTCGACGTTGCAGATCGGCGTGGCGAGCGAGGGGCCGCGAGGCGGGCTCCACGTGCCGTCGCCGCAGCGGGCGTCGACGACGGAGTCCGAGGGGCGCGTCGCGACGAAGCCGACGTTGTCCGACGCGCCGACGCCCGCGGAGAGCGTGCCGTAGACCCGGGCGTCCTCCGCGCGAGCCACGCGCGGCCCGATGACGCACGTCGCCGCGACCGGCGCGACCAGCGCGGCCGCCACCCACGTCCGTCGTCGCATGCCCGGCACCCTACCACAGGAGCTTCGCGCCAAAGCGGGCCGGCCCGGCTGCGCGCGCGCGGGTATGATCCGCGGGTGCGACGCGACGACGTGCGCTTGCGCGGGGGCCTCACGTCCCCGGAGGCGCCGCGCCTCGTCCACGCCGAGTGCCTCCGCATCGCGCGGCGCCTGCGCGCGGACGGCATCGCGCGCGTCGGGATCTTGCCCGCGAGCCGCGCCGAGGTCGACGCGCCGTCGTTCGCGGTCGACCTCGGCGCGGCGCTCGCCGAGCTGACCGGCGGCGCGGTCGCCGTGATCGACGCGAACCTGCACTGGCCGACCGTCCCGCGACCGCCGTCGACGCCGGGCGGCGACGACGATCCGCCGTCGTCGGTGCCGGCAGACCGCGCGCGGGCCTTCTCGGCGCGCGCGGTCCGCGACGGGGTGACGCTCGTCACGCCGCGCCTGCGATCGACGGCGACCGCAGGGATCGAGCTACCGCGCGCGCTCCTCGACCAGTGGTCCGAGCGCTGCCCGCACCTCGTCGTCGACCTCGCGGGGTTCGAGGCGCTCGGCAACCTCGGCGAGGCCGTCGGTCTCGTCGACGGCGTGCTGATCCTCGCCGCCACCGGCCGCACGCGCGACCTCGACCTGCTGCGGATCCACGCCGAGCTGCCCGAGGCCTGCCGGGTCGGCGTCGTGCTGCTCGGCTAACGCGCGGCCCCGGGCGGACGGAAGAGCCACGGGCGGCCGCGATTGCCGAATCGTGCGCAAACGTCGTACGCTGGCTCACGTTCACGGGGGAGAATCGATGAAGGGCTTCGCTCGCACCGTCACGCTCGTCGCCGTGATCGCCGGCGCCGCGACCGCGCACGCCGACGACGGCGCGACGGACTCGGCGAAGGCGGGGGCGCGCGCGAAATACGCGGAAGGCGTCGCCCTCGTGAAGACGGCGCAGTGGTCCGACGCGCTCGCCACCTTCGAGGCCGCGGCGAGGCTCTTCCCTGCCCCTTCCATCACGCTGAACGTCGGCGCATGCGAGCGCGCCCTCGGGCGGTACGTGCGCGCGCGCGGCACGCTCGAGCGCGCGATCGCGGAGAGCGCGCGATCGGCGAGCCCGCTGCCGGAGAGCAGCGTCGTCGAGGCCAGGGCCTTCATCACCGAGATCGATCGCGTGCTGGCGCGCGCGACCGTGACGCTCGACCCCCCGGAGGCCGCCATCGCCGTCGACGGGCGGCCGATCGAGATCCGCCCACCGCAAGGCGACGTCGTCACAGGCGCGGCCGGCACGCTGCCGCCGGGCCCCGGACAGCCGGCGCCGGGGGCGAAGTTCACGCTCGTCCTGGATCCGGGCGTCCACGTCTTCACGCTGTCGCGCAAGGGCTTCACGGACGCCGTCGTCAACCGCACCCTCGCGCCGGGAGCGACGACCTCGCTCGAGCTGAAGCTCGATCTCCTGCCGGCCACGCTGCGGATCACCTCCACCGAGGCCTCGGCGCTCGTGCGCGTCGATGACGCCGACGTCGGGCCCGCCCCGGTCGACGTGCTCCGGCCCGCGGGCGCGTATCGCGTGCACGTCGAGCGGCGCGGGTTCGTGCCGTACTCGACGCAGGTCACCGTGCGCCCGGGCGAGGAGGTGAAGCTGCGCGCCGCGCTCGTCCCGGACAAGCCGTCGGTGCTCACGCGCTGGTGGTTCTGGACGGGCGCCGCCGCGGTGGTGACCGCGGGCGTCGTCATCACGTACGCGGCCACGCGACCGACGCCGGAGCCGCCCCCCTACGACGGGGGCAGCGCGGGCTGGCTCGCCAAGCCCGCGCCGGCCGGCTTCCACTTCTGACCGCGATCGGCCGACCCGCCCGGCAGCGCCTCGATCAGCGCGCGCAGCGGAAGCCGAGGTCGGGGCCGCGGAATGCAGGCGGGGCGCCGTTTCGGTTGGTCACGCGGGCCGCGAAGGCCTCGGCAAACCAGCTCCCTCCCCGGATGGATCGCACCGCCCCGGAGCTGCACCGCGGGCTCACCTTGAGACCGACGGACGCCCCCCAGCACGGCCCCTCGGCATACGGCGCGAGCGTGTCGGCGAGCCACTCGCTCACGTTGCCGCCGAGGTTGACCACGCCGAGCGCCGTCACGTCGCGCGCGTCTCCGCCCGCCCTCGGGCCGGGCGTGCCATTGCCGTCGTTGCAGCCGGTGGTCGTGGCGACGACGGCGCGGGCACAGGGGGAGGCCACGTCGACCCAGGGGTGAGGCGTCTGGCGGCCGAGGTTGCCCGCGGCCCACTCCCACTCCGCCTCCGTGGGCAGGCGCTTGCCGAGCTTCGCGCAGTAGGCGTCGGCGAAATCCGCCGAGACGCACGTGACCGGCTGCCCCTCCGCCTCGCCCGGCGCGACGGTGTACGTGCAGCCGGCGTCGGTCCCCGGCGCCATCCCCGGCAAGGCGGCGGTGCGCACGTCGGCGACCGTGACCTCGTATCGGTCGAGGTGGAACGGGGCCACCTCCACCAGCTGCTCGGGGACGGGGTCGAGCCGCGGGTCGCCCGTCGGCAGGTAGACCGTGTCGCCGAGGAGGAACGCGCCGCCCGGCACGCACACCATGCCCGGATCGGGCGCCTGCGCGCACGAGGTCGTGGCGCCGGGCCCCCACGAGTCGACGACCGGCGCCGCGCCGACCGCCCCCGACGAGAGCGGGGCGAGCTGCCCGGTGGAGGGGTCGCAGCTCCGCCGCCCGGCGAGATCGGCCGGCACTCCGAAGCAGCGCATGGTCAGGTCGACGCGCACGTGGGTGACTCCCGCCGCGGCAGGGAGCGCGACGATGGCGTCGATGCCCCGGTCGGTGCGCGGGCCCCGCGGGCCGCTCTCTGCGCCCCGGTACAGCCGCGCGCGAACGCGGCGGGGATTGCCCTCGGGGAGGACTCCGAAGGAGAGCGGCCACGCGGAGGCCTCGGCGACGCCGTGCTCGCGCCGGCAACCGCTGCACGCGCCGTCGTCCTCGGCGAGCACCTCCACGAGGAGCCGGTCACCGAGCTCCGGCACGAGAGCGTCGGTGTGCACCTCGATCAGCCATTGATCGCGCGGGTCGGCGACGGCCTCGCCGCAGCCTGGCGCGGCCAGGGCGAGCCCGATCGCCGCAGCTCGCAGCGTGCGCCTCACCCGCCCTCGTACGCGCAGCGCAGGCCGGCGGAAGGCGACGCTCCGAACGACCGCCGGAAGGGCGCCGCCGTCGTCGAGAGGCCACCGTTCCAGTAGCTGCCGCGCGCGGCGCTCTGGCCCGCCGCCTGCGTGCAGACCGGATCGACGAGGATGCCCTGGCCGCCCCAGCACTCGGCGGAGAATGGCTGAAACTGGTCCTGTACCGCCTCTACCATGCTGCCGCCGAGATCGAGCACGCCGTCGCGCGACACGTCGCCCGGCGCGCCCGCGCACGCCGCCTGATGGCTACCGGCGGCCTCGATTCCCGGCCCGCACTCGGTCGCCACGCCGGGCGGTCCCTTGCGCGAGGCGCTCGTCGTGCAGCACGTCGCCTCCGAGTCACCCCAGGGATAGAGGCGCCCCTCGCCCCGCCCCCGCGCCGCGTGCTCCCATTGCGCCTCCGTCGGGAGCGCGCCGCCCGCGGCCTGGCATATCGAGGCAGCCGTCGCGGCCGTCACGCAGTTGATTGGCAGATCATCGCTCGAATCATGGGCGCTGCCGGTCCAGGTGCAGAGCGGCGAGAACGCGATCCCGGGAGTGCCCTTCGCGCTCGGCAGGGGGCCCGAGTAGGCGGCGAGGTCGCGCAAGCGACCGACGGTGAACTCGATCTTGTCGAGGAAGAACGGGCGGATCCGGACGGGATGGAGGGGATAGGAGTCGCGCAGCTCGAGCTTGTCGTCGAGCCCCTGAAAGCCGATGTGCCCCAGCACGGAGAAGCCCCCCGGGATGCACACGGCGGTCGGCGGCCCTGCGCGGCCGCACGGCGCCTCGAGGGCGCCAGAGAACGTCCCCACTCGACTCGAGGAGGGCGCGACGTCAGCCACGCCGTCGGCGGGGCGACCTCGCGGATGATCCGCGTCGATGCACGTCGCGAGCGCGCCGCCGAACGACGGGAGCATGCCGAGGCACGCGCCCCACAAGGTGACGGCGACGGTCCGGACGTCCGAGGGCTCGGGCACCTCGAGAACCCGGTCGACCGTCACCTCGGGCGGAGGGTCGAGGGTCGGGACGCCGTTCTCGTCGCCGGGAGACGAGAGGGCGGCACGAAAGAGCCGCAGGCGCAGGCGAATTGTCGACTGCCCCTCGGACGTCGGGACGCCGAACGAGATCGGCCAGTCGGCGACGTCGGGCACGAGGAAGGTGTGCAGGTCGTAGGGGGCCGCGCCGGACATCGGGAGGACGTCGATGCGGAGGGTGTCGACCACGGCGTCGGCGGAGATCTCCGGGTGCGAGTCCGACTGCAAGGCGGCAGGCAAATCCGTGTCGACGACGACGACGAGCTGCGGCCGCGCGGGCGCTTGGCTGGTGCACCCCAATGCGACCGCGGCGACCACCCCCAGGACACCGCGCATCAGGGGCGGGACCGTATCATCTGCGCAATTGCGGCGAAAGGTGATACCCATCACACGATGTCGATTCGCGGAGGTCTCATGTCGCACAGGGTCACGCACGTCGTCGCATGGGTTGTGGGGGCGGCCGCCGTGATCGGCCTCGCAGGCTGCGGGGCCGACTCGGCCGATCCGGGTGCGACCACCACCGCGGGCACGACGGCGACGGGCGGCGGCGGCGGAGCGGGGGGATCGTGCGGCTACGGCTGCAGCCCTTGCGGCGAGTGCGTGAAGACGGCGTGCGCGAGCGCGTTCGCGAAGTGCGACGGGGATCCCGAGTGCCCGGCGTACGCGGCGTGCGTGCTCGCTTGCCCCGCGGGCGCCGCGGGAGACGCCGACCCGGCGTGCGTGGACGCCTGCCCGACGGGGACGAGCTCCGCGTCGAAGCAAGCGGCCGCCGCCGTACTCGCCTGCCGCACGGTCGGCGCGGGCACGAGCTGCGCCGAGTGCCACGTCACGGAGCACCCGCCCCCGAAGAACGCGCTCCTGAACGACACGTGCGGGCCGACGAAGGAGACGGACCCGTGCTTCCAGTGCGAGGAAGAGAAGTGCTGCGAATCCCAGGCCGCCTGCAATGCGGAGCCGGACTGCGCGGCGTACAAGGCGTGCTTCTCCGCCTGCCCGGCGAAGGACGGATCTCTGGACGCCACGTGCGTGTACGGCTGCGGGACGAGCCACAAGAACGGCGCCAACGCCTTCGGCGGGCTCTACGCCTGCATGAGCTACTACTGCGCGATAGAGCAGACCGTGTCGCGCTGCGACGAGGCGAAGCGGAGCCCGTGCCAGGTGTGCGCCTTCGAGACCTGCGGCGATCGGAGCGCCGACCTCGCCTCCGCGCCCGGCGGCTTCCTGCTCGTGCGCTGCATCGTGACGTGCGCGGTCGGCGACGAGGCCTGCGACGGCGCGTGCTACGCCAAGTACCCGGCCGCGCTCGACGCCTACCAGCGCTACGGCGAGTGCATCGCCGCGGCGTGCCCCAGCTGCTCGTGAGCGCATGGTCCGGCACGAAGGCCTGATCGTCGCCGGGAGGTACCAGCTCGACCGCCGGCTCGGCGCGGGCGGCATGGGCGAGGTCTGGTCCGCGACGCAGACGGTGACGCGCAAGCCCGTCGCCGTGAAGTTCCTGAACGACGAGGACGACCTCGGGACGCGGCGCCGCTTCCTGCGCGAAGCGCGGGCCGCGTGCGCGGTGCGGCACCCGAACGTCGTCCAGATCCACGATGTGGTGGAGCTCGACGGCGGCGCGCCCGCCATCGTGATGGAGCTCCTCCGCGGCGAGTCGCTCGAAGCGAAGCTCGATCGCGACGGCCGCATGCCCCTCGGCGAGTGCGCGGCCGTGATGGCGCGCGTGGTCGCGGCGGTCGGAGCGGCCCACGCGGTCGGGGTCGTCCACCGCGACCTCAAGCCGGACAACATCTTCCTCGCCGACACGCCCGAGGGCGTCGACGTGAAGGTCCTCGACTTCGGGATCGCGAAGCTCACCGGGCTCGACGGAGACGCGGCGCAGACCGGCGGGCTCACGAACACCGGCACGATGCTCGGCACGCCCCACTACATGAGCCCGGAGCAGGCGTTCGGCGAGCAGCAGATCGACCACCGCGCGGACATCTGGGCGCTCGGGATCATCCTCTACCGGAGCCTCAGCGGCGTCTTGCCCACGCGCGCGGACAACATCGGCCAGATTCTCAAGATCATCCTCACGCGATCGATACCGCCGCTCGGCGCGGCCGCGCCGGATCTGCCGACGGAGATCACGACGCTGGTCGACCGGATGCTCGAGCCCGAGGCAGCCGACCGGCCCGCCGATCTGCGCGAGGTCAAGGCCATCCTCGAGCGCTACGCGGGCGTCGAGGTCGCGGCCTTCGACGCGCCCGCGCCGAGCCTCACCGAGGCGACCGCCCAGACCACTTCGCGCGCCACCGCGGCGCCACGTCGACGCCTCGGCGCGGCGTCGATCCTGCTCGCGGGGGTCGCGCTCGCGGCGCTCGTGGCCACCGCGGGCGTCACGCTCGGGGGGGCGCGCAAGGGCAGCGTTCCGGCGACGATCGCGCCTGCGGCCGGCGCCACCGCAGGCGGCGCGCCGACCGACGCGCCCGCGGACCCGACGCGACCTGGCCCGGCCCCGCCTGCGCCGAGCGCCGAGAGCGCGCCCCCGTTCGCTTCGGCGGCGATCTCCGCACCTGCCGGCGCGAAGCGCGCGACGCCGCAGCCGGCCACCGCGCGCGCGTCGACCACCGCGCCCGCGCCCGCGCCCGCGCCCGCGAAATCGGCCGCACCCTCGCTGGGTGGCGTGATCGAAAAGCCCAATTTCTGAGCCGTGGATTGCCGCTTTCAGATACCCTCCCACCATGAAGCGAGCGGAGGAGTCCCGGCGAGCGATCGCGCCCGCCAACTCGCGCGTCGCGCACGCGACGACGGCGAGCCACGCGCCGGCCTGCGCCGACGGGCTTGCGCGCACCCCGTCCGCGTCCGCGTCTCGGGACCGATAGGAGCCGCATGAACGTGGGCCTCGCCCCGGGAGCCGTCGTTCACGGCTATCGACTCGAGGCCGAGATCGGTCGGGGCGGCATGGGCGTCGTCCACCGCGCCGTGCGGCTCGACACGGGCGCGCGCGTCGCCATCAAGTCCATGCTCCCCGAGGTGGCCGAGCGCCCCCTGTTCCGCAAGCGCTTCCTGCGCGAGGCGCGCGCCGCGATGGTCGTGTCTCACCCGAACATCGTGCGGATCTACGAGGTGTTCGAGCAGGCCGGGACTCCGATGCTCGCGATGGAGCTGCTCGAGGGCGAGTCGCTCGAGGCCCTGCTCGAGCGCGAGACGCGCATCCCGATTGGCCGGCTCGCGCGCATCCTCGTGTACGTGACGAGCGCCCTCGGCACCGCCCACTCGCTCGGCATCGTGCACCGCGACATCAAACCCGAGAACATCTTCGTCTGCGGCGACACGCAGGATGTGAAGGTGCTCGACTTCGGCATCGCGAAGTTCACCGCGACCGAGGGGAGCACCGCCGCCACGGCCGCGCTGACGCGCACGGGCGCGCTCCTCGGGACGCCGTATTACATGGCTCCCGAGCAGGCCTTCGGCGAAAAGCGCATCGATCACCGCGCGGACGTGTGGGCGCTGGGTATCGTGATCTACCGCTGTCTCTCGGGGACGCTGCCGACGATGGGCCCGAGTTTCGGCGAGATCTTCCGCAAGGTGGTCGCGGCGAAGTTCGCTCCCCTCTCCACGCTCGTGCCGGACATCCCCCCCGAGATCGAGGACCTCGTGCGGCGCATGCTGCAGGCGCGGCCCGACGATCGTCCGGCGGACTTGCGCGAGGTCCACGCGGTGCTCGCTCGCTACGCCGCGCTCCCGGCGCCCACGTTCGGGGCCGCGGTGCAGCCCATCTGGGACGAGAGCTCGGCCACGCAGATCCCGACGCCGACGAGCGCAGGCGCCCCGACCGATGCCCCCGCGAGGCCCGCGGCGACGAGTGGCCTGCAGCTCCGCGCGAGCGCGCTGCCGAGGGCCGGGCTCACCCCCACCGGGACGCTCGCCATGGATCCGCCCTGGCAATCGGGCGCGCGCGGCCACGCGCCTTCCTCGCCGACCGCCCCCCGCTCCGACGACGCGAGCGGGCCGCCCTCGCCATCGGCCGCCGGCGCACCGAAGGTCTGGGTCTTCGCGGTCGTCGCAGCGCTTTCCCTCATCGCCCTCGCGGTGGCCATCCTGCTGGGCCGACGGTGACGCGCGACGGGTGACCCCGGGGCCCCGCTCGCCGCGGCCGCCTCGCCGTCACGTCAAGCGTCGACCAGCACGGCTCCGAGGATCGGCGCCGGGTCGAGCTGCTCGATGGCCTGGCGCAGGCTGCGACCGGTGGAGCGCTGCGCGAGCGTCGCGATCAGGACGCCGTCGACCGCGTCGACGACCAGGTTGACGTCGGCCGATCCGAGCACGGGCGGCGTGTCGACGACGATGAAGTCGTAGCCGGCGAGGCGGAGGCGCTGCATGGCGAGGCCGAAGGCGACGTGGTCGAGCACGACCGGACGGGTCGCCTGATCGTCGACCGCGATCACGTGCAGACGCGACCCCACGATCTCGACGACCGACCACGGATCGCGCGGCGCCTCGCGGTGTCGATCGAGCTGCGCGACGAGGCCCTCCGGAGGCTTGAACCCGAGCATGCGGGCCAGCACGGGCGTGCGAAAATTCGCCTCGACGAGCAGGGTCTTCGCGCCGCCCCCCTCGGCGAGCGCCATCGCGAGGTTGACCGCGCACGTCGTCTTGCCCTCGCCCGGCCCGGCGCTCGTCACGGCGACGACGCGCACGTCGGTCGCGGCGAGGCGGATACGCAGGCTCCGAAACGCCGCCGCGCGCGGCCCGTACGGCTCGCGAGCGAGCACCAGGCGAGAGTCGAGCTGCTGCGGGAGCTCCGCGGCCCACACGTCGATCGGCGTCTCGGGCAGCGGCGAGCCGGGCGGCTCGGACCGCTCGGAACGCGCACGGCGGACGGGCTCGTGCACGGTCAGCCCGTCGTCGCGCACGCGCACGAGGCCCGCGCTCGCCCCGAGCAGGCGCGGCGCCTCGCGGCGGGCGCTGTTCGGCGAATCCTCGGGGTCCTCGGCCCGGCCGGCGACGTCGCGATCGCCCGGCTCCCCGCTCACGCCGCCGTCCGACGCGACCTTGCCCGCTTCGCCGCGATCCTCGAGCGGCCCGTCCGCCTCGCCGGTCGCACCGCCTGCGCGGTCCGATCGTCCCGCGACCGCGTCATCCACGGCGACGCTCCTTCTGCCGCGGCGCGCGCGGCACGACCGCGAGGACCGGCACGAGCCGCACGTCGCCGGCGGCGTAGATCCGGTCGTCGAGCAGGGCGAACAGGGACGCGACGATCGCGCCGAGGACGCCGCCGGCGGCGAGGATCGCGGCGAGGTACCGGGATCGGCCCGGGGTGAACGGGCGCACCGGCTTGTACGCCGGATCGATGATCGCGAGCTGCGACGCGAACCCGCCGAACTCCGAGCTCGCGGCGATCTGGGCCTTGAAGTAGTTCGCCTCGAGCTGCTCGTTGCGCAGGCGCGCCTCGCCGACGTCGCGAGCCAGGCGCGCCCACTCCGTCTCGAGGGCGACGACGCGATTCGAAGGCGCGTCGGCGTCAGCCACGACGGCCCGCTTGGACGGCGCCTTGGCCGAGTCGCTGGCGCGGAGGGCCGGGATCTCGGCCTCGATCTTGCGGAGCTGGGCCTCGAGGCCCTCCTTTTCCGACGACCCCGTCGACGCGGACGGCCGCGGGGCCGCGGTGGAGATCGCGGCCACCGCGCGGGCTAGCGCCGACTCCGCGGCCTGCACGCGGGCGCTCGCCGCGCGCACGTCCGGGTGCTGCTCCGTGTACGTCGCCTGCGCCTGGCCCAGCGCGCGCTTGGCGGACCCGAGCTCGGCGTCCGCGGCAGACTTTGCCGCGGCGAGCACCGGGTCGACGGCGGCCGGGCTCTTCACGCCGGCCTCGATGTCCGCGATGCGCTTCTTGATGCGGGGAATCTGGCGCTCGAGCGCCTGGAGCGGCGAGCTCGCGGGGGGCCCCGCGACCGCCGCCGCCGCCTCGCCCCGCTGCTGCG
Organism: uncultured delta proteobacterium; assembly: GCA_903906315.1. Classification (GTDB taxonomy): domain Bacteria; phylum Myxococcota_A; class Polyangia; order Polyangiales; family Polyangiaceae; genus CAIVJW01. The sequence goes on from CAIVJW010000255.1 coordinate 23,586, forward strand.
CGCGGATCGACGCGCCCTGGGTCTGCGTGGGCTCGAAGGCGAACTCGGGGTGCTCGGCGAGGAACCTCGCGAACTCGGTCTCGCGGCGCTTGAGGTCGTCTTCGGTGCGGCGCTTCTCGGCGTCGAGGAAGTCCTTGGTCCCGCGCGCGCGGTCCTGGCGCAGCCGCGAGTCCTCGTCGACGAGCTCGTCGGCGAGGCGGGCGGTGACCGCCTGCACCTCCTCGGGCGACGAGCCCTCGAAGGAGATGGCGAACGTGTCCATGCTGCGCGCCTTGAAGCTCGTCCGCAGGCGAAACTCCTCGACCGCGTCGATCATCCCGCGACGGTCGACGAGGTCCTCGTAGAGCTTGAACTCGGTGACGAGCTTCTCGAGTCGCGTGCGCGCGAGCAGCTGCTCGCGCAGCCGGTTGCCGATGTTGCGATCGGCGCCCCCGCCGGACGGCTCGCCCAGCACGCTCGATCGGATGCCCTCACGGTAGAGGATGACCGTCTCCGATCGGAACTTGGGCTTGAAGAGCATCAGGAAGACGACGCAGCCGACGACGGCGAGGCCGACGCCGATCGACGCGACCCACCAGAAGCGGGTGACACGGCGCAGGAGCCCGATCGCGCGGTCCACCTGCTCGCGCGGCCCGAGGCTCGGCGGCTGCGCGGGCGCCGTCGAGGGCCCGGGCCCGAACGACGCGCTGGGCAGCGCAGGCGGCGGGACCGATCCGAACGATCCGGGGGGCCTCGAGCGAGCTGGTGGCTTCGAGTACATCGGCCCTCCTAGTCTATGACATCCGAGACGTCGCGACGATGCGACGGGCTGCCGTGGTGGCCCCCGTACGCGTCGACGTGCCCCACGAGCCGCAGGCCGAGGCGCCTCACGTCGTCCGGCACGCGGATCCTCCGATCGAACGCGCCGAAGCCGATCGCGACGACCGGGAGCGCGCCGGCGAACGCGGCGAGGCCGAGCACGAGCAGCGACACCCACGCGGGCCGCGGGCGCGCCGCGACCCCGGCGTCGACGACGTCGAACCGCACGCCGAGGCGCTGCTTCTCGCTGGCGAGCGACAGGTCGAGCGACGCGGCGAACCGCTGCGTCGACCCGAGCCGCACCTTCGCCGCCTCGAGGTCGTCCTCGAGCCGCTTGGCCTCGACCCCGCTGCGCCCCCGGGCCGCCGCGAGGGCCTCGACGCGACGATCGACGTCCTCGCGAGCCTGCTCGCTGCTCTGCCCGGCAGACACGATCGCGACCTCGACCTGCTCGGTCCTGCCGGCGGACTCCTGCTCGATGACGAGGTCGGCGAGCTCGCGCGCGACGGTCAGGGCGAGCACGGGGTCCTTGTTCGCGTAGCCGACCACGATGCGCGCCGAGCGCGCGGGGTCGCCGTAGTAGCGGTCCTCGAGGAAGAAGTTGCGGTAGGTGACGACGTCGATGTCCTCCTTGAAGCTCTGGACGGCGAAGTTCTCGTCGCGGTCGAGCCACTTCGGGTCGATCGAGTGCTCGCGCAGGATGGGCACGAGGCGCGGCGCCGTGAACACCGCGTCGACGACGTGCTCGCGGAGGCGTCCGATCGGCTTCGGCCCGACCATCGTCCCATCCAGGCTCTCGGTCACGCGCAAGACGACCTCCGCCGGGTAGACGGGCGGTCGAAGCGCGCTCCGCCCCACGACGACGAGCGTCAAGAGGAGCGTCACCGAGAGGACGCGCAGGGGCTGGGCGCGTGCGCGACGGATCAGGCGGGCTGCCTCGCGACCCGCGTCGCGGAGGCCGGGCTCGCGCTCGACCAGGCTCACCGCCGCGCCCCTCGCGAGGCGAGGCGCCGACGGCTGGGCGAGGAGTTGGCCTTCATGGCCGCGTCACGAACCGGGCATGAAGACGCGGTCGAGGCGGAGCAGCTGGAAGATCGCGAGCGGTTGATCGCGCAGCCCCGAGATACGCACGTCGCCGCCCTCGGCGCGCACCCGCTTGAACAGCGACACGATGGCGCCGACGCCGGAGCTGTCGATCAGACGCAGCGCCGACAGGTCGACCGTCACGAGGCGACGCCGCTCCGCCACCAGCGCGTCGAGCGCGGGGCGAAGCTCGGGCGCCGTCACGGCGTCGAGCGTGCCGTCCACCTTGAGGACGGTCTCGTCCCCGGAGTCCGTTCGGGAGAATCTCATCGTGTCTTTGCCTCGACGTCCCGTCCGGACGACCCCTCGACGCGCCGCTTCGTCAGCACGAGCACGTTAGGTCGACCGGGACGGTACGTCATCTCCATGAAGCTTCGCATGATGTAGATGCCCATGCCCGACTCGTGGAGCGCGCCGACGGCGAGGCCGGGCGCGAGCGTCGGATCGAAGCTGTGTCCCGTGTCCATGACGCGCAACGTGATGGCGTCGGGCTCGACGTCGATTTCGACGGCGAAGTCGCCTGGCGGGCGGCCCCGATAGCCGTGGATGCACACGTTGTTGAACGCCTCGCCGAAGGCGGAGACGACCTCGTTGTCGAAGTCGTCGGCGCGCTCCGACTCGGGGCGCGTCAGCTTGCACGCCGACGAGGCGACGCGCAGGACGACGTCCCGGTACTCGAGCCTGCCCGGCACAGCCAGTCGGATCACGACGCGCCCTTCGACCCGTGAGCCTAACAGGGCCCGCGCTCATGGACTATAGGATCGGGCCGTGACACCGGCCGTCCGCGTCGCCAAACGCCTCCTCGACGTCGCGCTGTCCGCCGCCGGCCTCGCGGTGACGGCGCCGCTATTTCCCCTGATCGGCGCCGCGATCCGGATCGACTCGCCGGGTCCCATCTTCTACCGCCAGCGCCGCGCGGGGATGATCACGGGCGTCGACTCCGACGGCGGCACCGTCCGACCCCGCTTCGCCGAGTTCACGATGTGGAAGTTCCGCACGATGCGCCCGGACGCCGAGAAAGGCACCGGGGCCGTGCTGGCGCAGGAGGGCGATCCGCGCGTGACGCGCGTCGGGCGGGTGCTGCGCAAGACGCGCCTCGACGAGCTGCCCCAGCTCTTCAACGTGCTGATCGGCGAGATGTCCGTCGTCGGCCCGCGCCCGGAGCGGCCGGAGCTGCTCGCGAACCTCGCGCTCGCGATCCCCTTCTTCGAGGAGCGTATGCGCAACGTGAAGCCCGGCATCACGGGCCTCGCGCAGGTCTCGCTCGGCTACACCGGCCGCGCGCCGCCGGAGAGCGCCGTCGCCGCGTTCGAGGGAACGCTGACCAACCCGTTCGACCTCGACGAGACCAAGGGATCCGAGGCCGACGACATGAGGATGAAGCTCCTCTTCGATCTCGCGTACGTGGCCTCGCTCGAGAGATGGGGCACGTTCCTGCGCACGGATCTCGAGGTGATCGTCCGGACGCCGCTCGTGATGCTGAAGGGCCTCGGCAGGTAGGGCTGCGGCGCGCCTCCGGGTCGACCGCCTCCGGCGCACGAAGGCGCTGCCCGCACTCGACGCGCCGCCGGTCGCGTCGCACGAAATCGCCGCGCCGCGTGGGCGCACGCGCTGCCGGGACACCCGGTGATCGACCGCGCGCGCGGCGCTCCGACGGTGGGCGAAAGCGGCCCACCACAGGGGCTTTCGCGCGTGCGCGGGGCCATCCCTTCGAGTAGGCTCGCGCGCATGCGATTGGTCGCCTTCGGAGTGGGCTACGTTGGTTTGGTGACGGGCACCGGGCTCTCCGAGCTCGGGCACGAGGTGCTCTGCGTGGACATCGATCCGCAGCGCATCAAGGACCTCAACGACGGTGTGATCCCGATCTACGAGCCCGGGCTCACCGACCTCGTGCGGCGCAACGAGCGCAGCGGCCGCCTGCGCTTCTCGACCGAGGTCACGGCGCCCTTCGACGAGGCCGACGTCTACTTCATCGCCGTCGGCACGCCGCCCGGCGCGGACGGATCGGCCGACGTCAGCGCGGTGCTCGCGGTCGCCGAGCGCATTGCCGCCACCGCGAAGAAGGCCGCCCTCGTGTGCGTGAAGAGCACGGTGCCCGTCGGCACGTGCGACGCCGTGCAGGCCCGAGTCGCCAAGGCGGGCGTCCACCTCGAGGTCGTGTCGAACCCGGAGTTTCTCAAGGAGGGCGACGCGCTCAACGACTTCTTCAAGCCCGACCGGGTGGTGCTCGGCGCGCACAGCGACGACGCGAAGCAGAAGCTCCGCGACCTGTACGCGCCCCTGCAGCTCTCGGGCGAGCGCGTCGTCATCACCGACCCGCGGTCGAGCGAGCTCATCAAGTACGCGGCGAACACGATGCTCGCGATGCGCATCTCGTTCATGAACGAGCTCTCGCGCCTGTGCCACACGACGGGGGCGGACATCCACGCCGTGCGCCTCGGCGTCGGCTCCGACACCCGCATCGGCAAGAAATTCCTCTACGCCGGCCCCGGCTACGGCGGATCCTGCTTCCCGAAGGATGTGCAGGCCCTCATCGCGCTCGGCAAGAAGCACAACGTCGAGATGCGCATGGCCGAGGCGGCCCACGCGGCCAACGAGCAGCAAGCGCACTTCCTGGCGAAGGTCGTCGAGGACGCCCTCGGCGGCCTCGAGGGCAAGACGGTCGCGTTCTGGGGCCTCGCGTTCAAGCCGGAGACCGACGACGTGCGCGAGTCCCCGGCGCTGAAGCTCGCCGCGGCCCTGCTCGCGCGCGGCGCGAGCATCGTCGGCCACGACCCGGAAGGCGGGCCGAACTTCCTCAAGCTGCTGGCCGGCACGCCGGGCGCGGGCAAGGTCCGCGTCACGGAGCGCGACTACGACGCGCTCGACGGCGCGGACGCCCTCGTGCTGCTCACCGAGTGGCGCAGCTACCGCGCACCGAATTTCGGGGAGATCAAGCGCCGCCTGCGCGCGCCCGCCGCCGGCGAGCCGCTCGTCATCGACGCCCGCAACGTGTGGCGCCCGGCCGACGTGCACCGCGCCGGCCTCCGCTATCAGGGCATCGGCGTCCCCGACCGCCGCTGATCGGCCCGCCTCGAAGCACCGGCCACCCGGCCGGTGACCCTCGCGATGCCGCGCGCCGCGAGCATCGCCCCCCACGGCGATCATTCGCCCAACACCGCATCGAACGGACGAACGAATGGGCCTCGGAGCATCCCGCCGCACGGCGCTCGTAACCGGCGCCGCCGGCTTTCTGGGCTCGCACCTCACCGATCGGCTGCTGGCCGAGGGGTTCGAGGTCGTCGGTATCGACAGCCTGATGACCGGCGACCTGACGAACCTGGAGCGCGCAGGCCGCGACCCGCACTTCCACTTTCAGCTCGGCGACGTCCGCGAGCCGATTCACGTCTACGCCGAGGTCGTCTTCAACCTGGCCTGCCCGGCGTCGCCCATCCACTACCAGAGCGATCCGTACGCGACGCTGACGAGCAGCGTGCTCGGCGCGCTGCGCCTCGTCGAGCTGGCGCGCGGGAGAAAGTGCACGATCGTGCATGCGTCGACGTCGGAGGTGTACGGCGACCCGTCGGTGCACCCGCAGCCCGAGTCGTACTGGGGCCACGTGAACCCGATCGGCGAGCGCAGCTGCTACGACGAGGGCAAGCGCTGCGCCGAGACGCTCCTCACCGACGCCCGGAGGCGCTGGGGCGTCGACGCGCGCATCGTGCGCATCTTCAACACGTACGGCCCGCGCATGGCATTCGACGACGGGCGCGTGATCTCGAACTTCGTCGTCCAGGCGCTGCGCAAGCAGTCGCTGACGATCTTCGGCGACGGCAAGCAGAGCCGATCGTTCTGCTACGTCGACGACCTCATCGACGGCCTCGTCGCGATGATCCGCCCGGCCGAGATCGACGGCCCGGTCAACCTGGGAAACCCGACGGAGTTCACGATCGCCGAGCTCGCGCAGCAGGTCATCTCGCTGACCGGCGACGGGTCCGACCTCGTGCGCGCGCCGCTGCCCGCCGACGATCCGCGGCAGCGCAAGCCCGACATCACGCGCGCCCGGGCCCTGCTCGGCTTCGACCCGAAGGTCGACCTGGCGACGGGCCTCGGGCGGACGATCGCCGACTTCCGCGCCCGCCTCGACGCACGCGCGGGCGGCTGAAGCGACGGCCTTCGATCCGCCCCGCGCGCGCGGGGCAGGAGGCTGCGCCCCGACCTCGTCGGTCTCGACGATCAGCCGGTCGGCGGGGCCGGCGCGGGCACACGTGCGCCCTCGGATCGTCGCTGCGCCCCGAGGCCGAAGCGGTGACGCAGCCCGAGGAAGGGCAGCTCCACGAGGTGGTAGGACGCCATCGCCGCGATCGCGCAGAGCCCGACGTTCTGCGGGAAGGTCGTGAAGAAGCTCGGCGCGGCGTGATCGAAGAAGGGCTGCTGCCAGAGGTAGAGCGAGTAGCTGCGCTTGCCGATGAACACGGCCGGGGCCGAGGCGAGCAGGCGCGTCGAGATCGCGTCGGGGCAGCGGACGACGCGGTCGACCGCGATCGCGATGCACACGTCGAGGACGGACTCGCCGACCGACAGGAAGGCGCGGGCGTGCGCGGCCTCGGCGTTGATGGCGAGGGCGACCACGGGGACGATCACGAACGCGGGCGAGCGGAGCGCGGCCTGGTAGCGCGGCGCGCGGTCGAGCACGCCGCGAGCGGCAGCCAGCAAGCAGCCGACCGCGAGCGCGTCGGCGATGGTCGGGAACGCCTCGCCGATCATGGCCCGATCGCTCGGCAGGAAGAACCAGATGCCGAGCCGGCACAATGGGGCCGCGAGGAGCACCGCGACGGCCACGCGCATCCCCTTCACGAGCCCCACGGCGGAGAGGACGGCGGGCCAGAGGAGGTAGAACTGCTCCTCGACGGAGAGCGACCAGATGTGGCCGACGTGCCAGGCGCGGAGCGGCTGGAAGTTCACGGTGTACGTGGCCGCGAGGAGCAGGTCGCCGAGCGCGAGCGGCACGACCCCGAACATTGCCACGACCCCGATCACCGCGAGGTACACGTAGAATGCCGGGAAGATCCGAAGCACGCGCCGAAGGTAGAAGGCCCTCAGGTCGACCCTCCCCGTACGCGCGATCTCGTCGACCATGAGCGACGTGATCAGGTAGCCGGAGATCACGAAGAAGATGCGCACGCCGAGGTTTCCGAGGTCCCCGAGCGGCGCGAGCGTGAAGAATCCGCCGCGCGGAAAGCCGGCCGTGCGGGGCGCGTGGCTCCACAGGACCATCAGGATCGAGAGCGCGCGCAGGCCGTCGAGCGCGGCGACACGCCCGCCCGCCGAGGCGTGCGTCCCGGTCGGCGTCGAGAGCATGTGGGCCAGCTTGCGACCTGTCACCGCACAAGGCAACGGCAGCGAGCTGCGTTCCAGCGCCGCGCCGCCCGCGGCGAAGGACGCCAGTCGCGCGCGATGCCCCCCACGAGAACGCTCGTGCTGGTGGGGAGGAATGGTTATCTTTCCTGGATATGCATCGCCCCAGGCTGGCGCTCCGCGCGCGCCTCTCGAGGGCGCTCGAGACGATCGGCGCGCTGCGTGCCATCCTCGAGCTCCGCGCCCGCGCCGGCACCCCGTGGTTGACCGCGCTGACCTACCACCGCGTCAGGGACGACTCCGACCACCCGTTCGACCGAGGGGTCATCGACGCGACGCCCGACGAGCTCGACGCGCAGCTCGCCGTCGTCGGTCGGTACTTCACCTTCATCGGCCTCGACGAGCTCCGCGACTACCTGCGAACGCGCAAGCTGCCGAAGAACCCCGTCCTCGTGACGTTCGACGACGGCTACCGGGAGTGCCTCGACGTCGCGCTGCCGGTGCTCGCGCGCCACCGCGTCCCGGCGACGTTCTTCGTGCCGACGACCTACGTGCACGAGCGGCGGCTCTTCTGGTGGGACCGGCTGAGCTACGTCCTGCGCACCTCGCCGCGCCGGACGGTCACCCTCGACTACCCGTCGCCGCGCACGCTCACGCTCGAGGGCGACCGCGAGGCCCCGCTGCGCGAGCTGCTCCGCCTCGTCAAGGGCCACTTCGGCCTCGACGTGGAGCGCTTCCTGCTCGCCTTGTCGGACGCGGCGGACGTGCCGTGGTCGGGGGAGGTCGAGCGGCGCCTCGCCGACGAGGTCGTCCTCGACTGGGACGGCCTGCGGTCGCTGCGGCGCGGCGGACAGGACGTGCAGAGCCACACGCGATCGCACCGCGTGCTCCAGACGATTCCGGACCTCGAGCTCTCAGGCGAGCTCTCCGGGTCGCGCGCGGACCTCGAACGCGAGCTCGAGGGGCCCGCGCGCGCGATCGCCTACCCGGTCGGCAAGCCGCTCCCGCCGCACCTGCGCGCGGCCGTGCGCGATGCCGGCTACGACCTCGGCTTCACCAACCAAGGGGGCGTGAGCCCGACGCCCTTCGGCTTCGATCCGCTGGCGATACGGCGGGTTCCGATGGACCGCCCGCTCGAGGACGTGCGCTTCCGGGCGCTGCTCGCGATCCCCCCCCTGGCCTGACGCCGTCAGTTCGACTCGCGCCGCGGGCCGCTCCTCGGCTCGTCGCGACGCGGCACCGGGCGCGCGGGCACGCCCACCACAGTCGTGTGCGGCGCCACGTCGTGCACGACGACGGCGTTGGCGCCGACCCGCGCTCCGTCGCCGATGCGCACGGACCCGAGGATCTTCGCGCCGGCGCCGATGAACACGTCGCTGCCGATCTCCGGGCTCTGCCGGCGCTCGGCCCCGATCGTCACCTGGTGCTCGATGAACACGTTGGATCCGCCGCGGACGCGGCCGTTGATCACGACGCCGTCCGAGTGGATGAGGACGAAGCCCGGGCCGAACTCGGCGCCGCGCCCGATCACCGCGCCGCCTACCACCGAGTTGAGCTTGTTGAAGATCAGCTCGAGCGGCACGAGGCCGCGGCGCCGCGACCCCTGCATGAGGCGGTAGAGCACCATCGCGAGCGTGCCGTCGCTCGCCAGCACCTTCGCCACCGAGGCGAGGTCGTCGCGCTCGTAGCACCACCGCGCCTTCTCGCGGAGATCGACGGCCAGGATGCGCAGCGTCTTGAGCATCCGGTCATGGTGGCACGGATCGCCGCACCGAGGCAGGCAGCGGCCGGCTACGCGCCGTCGCCCGCGGCCGGCTTCGACGCGTCGGGGTCGGGCGGCGCGTCCTCGACGGGTCCACCGCGACGGCGCGCCAGGTGCCGGCGCAGCACCGAGAGCAGGTCGCGCGCCACGTCCGGCGCGAGGAGGAGCGCCGACGGCACGAAGACGATCGCTCCGACCAGCGTCTCGATCGCGAGCCCGACCCCGCGCGGCAACGGCGCCGCGATCGCGATCAGGTGCCGCGCGCCGATCACGGCGCCGACCATCGGCGCGCACGCGATCACGGGGCGCACGAGCGGCACGAGGAAGCTCGCCATCGGGACGCACTCCATCTGCGCCACGACCCAGACGTTCGCCACGGCGTTGGCCCCGAACGCGACGCCGACCGCCACGCACGCCCACAGCGGGCCGAGCTGGCCGAGCAGCGCGATCGCGACGAGCAAGCCCGCGGCCTTCGTCACCTCGAGGATCATCTGCGCACGCGGCCGGTCGAGCACCTGGAGGAACGGAGTCACGATCCAGGCGACCGGGCGCGCCACGGAGAGCGCCGAGAGCACGGCGAGCATCGGCCAGACCGCGTCCCAGCGAGGGTCGAAGAACGTGTGCACGACCGTCGGCGCGACCGCCCCGAGGCCGATCGCGAGCGGCGCGACGACGACCGTGATCAGCGTGAGCGCGCGCTGGAGCGAGGGGCGCCGCTTCTCGGGCGCCATGTGCGCGAACGACGGGACGAGCACGTCCCCGATCGTCTCACCGATCTGCGTGGCCGGGATGTCGGCCAGGTTGTACGCGAGGTTGTACATGCCGGCGACGGCCGGGCCGTACAGGTTCGCGATGATGAGGTTGTCCCAGCGGCGCGATCCGAAGTCCGCGATCTGCGCGACCGCGATGGGGATGCCGAACGCGAGGAGATCGCGCGTCCGGTCGCGGCGCAGCCGGCACGGCGTGAGCCACTCGCGCCGATCGACGAGGACGACCAGGACCAAAGCCTTCACCGCGGCGCGCGCGATGGTGGCGGTGACCAGCGCCTCGCCTCCCCGGCCGAGCGCCGCGAGCGCGACCGCGCTGGTGGCGAAGACGACCTCGCCGAGCGACCGCGTGAGCGCCGACGCGCGGAAGCGCATGTCCCGGATGAGGATGCGGTCGGGGAGGAAGACGAGGCGGTCGATCAGCGTGCCGAGCGCGAGGCCGGGCAGGTAGCGGGCCGCGCTCGGTGCGCCGAAGAAGGCGCAGATCGGGCGGCCGAGCGCGATCACGAGGCCGAGCGCGACGAGGCCGAGGCCGGTAAAGAGGACGGTCGCGTGGAAGGTCACCTCGCGCCCGGCCGCGGGCTTCGACACGACGTACTGGCCCAGGCCCGCCGACGCCAGCATGTGCGCCGACAGCACGACGACCGAGGCGATCATCACCTCGCCGTACTCGCTCGGCGCGAGATACCGCGTGAGCAGGAGCGTCCCGATCAGCGTGAGCGCGCGCGCGCCGACGCCGGTCGTGATGTTCCAGAGCGCCCCGAGGACGGCCCTCTGCGCGAGCGCCACGGGGCCCTTCACCAGGTCACCCGCTGCGCGCCCCGGACGAAGCGGTAGAGGCCGACGACGGCGGCCGTGTTGAGCACCACGAACGTGCGCGCGATCGCGCCGATCCGCCCCGCGCGCGCGCCGAGGAGCGCGAGCCCGTAGAAGACCGCCTGGCCCGCGCAGAGGACGCGGAGCGCGGCCGCGATCACCGGCGCCTCGGGAGGCTCGCGGAGCGCGACGGCCGACGCGACGGCGAGGACGACGAGAGCCCACGGGCACGCGAGGCGCGCGAGCTTGTGCGACGCGGTCTCGAACCACGACGGGTTCACGAACGGCACGAGCAGCGCGGGCAGCATCGCGAACAGCTGGTAGTTGCCCGCGAGCGTGCGCACCTTGCGGCCGTACTCGCGATCGTCGGCGAACGCGTCGTCGTAGGCCTCGGCGGCCTCGGCGAAGCGGATGACGCGCCCCTCGAGGCGCAGGCGCATCGGCACCCAGAGGTCGTCGAGGATCACGCCCTCGGGGAGCTCGGCCAGGTCCGCCCGACGGATCGCGTAGATCGGCCCGGTCACCCCGACCACGCCCCGGAAGCGGCCCTCCTGCCGGCGGATCCAGTTCTCGTAGCGCCAGTACGCGCCCGCGCCCGCGCCGCCCTTCAGCACGAGGTTGCCCGAGGCGCACGCGACGGTCGGGTCCGCGAGCAGGCGGACGAGCGCGCGCAGGGCGCCGGGCGCGAGCGGCTGGCGCGCGTCGGTCATGAGCAGCACCTCGCCCGTCGCGACCTCGCGCATGCGGTTGACCGCGTACGGCTTGCCGCGGCGCACGCCGTCGCCGACGAGGTGGACGCGCGGGTCGGCGGCGTTCATGGCGCGGACGAGGTCGTCGGTGCCGTCGGTGGCGCCGTCGGAGTAGACGAGGATCTCGAGCTTCTCCGGGGGATAATCGAGGGCCTTCAGGCTGTCGATCTTCGCCTGGAGGTAGGAGGCCGCGTCGTACGCAGGCACGCACGCCGTCACCGTCGGCTCGTACGCGCCGTCCTCGCGCACGCGCCCGGGCGCGAGCCGCGCGAGCAGGCCGACGATCACGGGGTAGCCGACGTACGTGTAGACGACGAGGGCGAGGGAGGCGACGACCGCGGCGGCCAGCACCGGCTAGCTCGTCCGCCCCGCGGCCGCCGGGGGCGGCGCGAGCACATGGTCGAAATAGGCCGACGGATCGCCCGATTTGCCGTCCATCGCGGCCATCGCGACGTTGTACATCTCGCGCGCGGTCACGTAGTGCAAAGCCCACGCGCGCCCGTCGTCGTAGCGCGCGAGCGCCTCGTGGAGGCGGCGCCCCGGCTCGCCGAGCAACGACGCCGCCTGCGCCTCGGGCGCGCCATGCGTGTACACCTTGACGAAGACCCACTCGGGCCGCCCGGCGACGTGGATGTCCTGGGCGACCCAGGTGCGCACGCGCGCGGCCGATCCCGGGTTCGTCGCGGTCACGCCGGAGCTCTCGACGTACAAGGGCACGCGGTGCCGCCGGATCGCGGGAGCGATCGGCCCCTCGACGAAGAGCACGCGGTCGTCTCTCCGCACGCCGACGCGGGCGCGCTCGCCGCCCTCGTAGGATCGACGGCGCGCGAGGTCCCCCGTCGGCCAGTAGATCTCGTTCACCCGGCCCGGCTGGCTCTCGTCGGGCGCGGCCGGGAACGTGAAGTCCGCGTAGCAGCCGGTGTCGAAGAGCAGCGGCAGCTCCTCGTCGACGCCGCACCATCGGCCGTCGGCGCGCGCGTTGGCGAGGCACCAGTTGCCGTGGATGAAGGCGTAGCGCAGGCGGCCCCCCGGGTCGCGCGCGAGGTGGCCGTGCGAGGCGAGCTCCCCGAGATAGCGCGCGAGGTCGGCGCGCAGCCCCTCGGCGGTGTCGCCGTCGTGGTGCAGGTGCAGCTCCACCTCGCCGAGCCCGCGCTGCGCGAGGCCGGCGAAGGCGTCGAGCCACCGGGCGCGGTACTGCTCGCCGGGGAAGAAGAAGGTGTGGCGGGGGTGGCGACCATGCGAGTCGCGGAAGCGGCCGGCGAGCGCCGGGTAGCCCTCCGTCCAGGCGCGGACGCGGGCGTCGCCGACCTCGTCGGAGACGCCGTTCCACAGGGGCTCGTGGTGATCGCAGAACGCGAAGAGGAGGTGCCGCAAGCCCACGGCGCGATCGTCGCGGCGGGCCTCCCAGGCGTGCCGGACGTAGCCGGCGAGCCATCGGTCGAGGTGCTTGCCCTCGAGGTAGCGCACGAGTCTTCGCATCACAACCGGTCATACTACACCGGCTCGACGCCGTGGCCCGGACGGCCCGGGAGCAGGCCGCCTCGGCCGCGCAGCGGTCAGGGGCCCCGCGTGCAACAGGTCGCGCCCCTTCGCTCGACGCGCCGCAGGCACGGCGTCGCGCCGAGGAGGCACTCTGCGGATCCCACCACGAGCGCGCCGCCCGGCGCGAGCCGATCGATCAGGACGGCGAGGACACGAGCCTTGTCGGCCGGCGCGAAGTAGATGAGCACGTTGCGACCGAGTCGTCGCCTCTCCTCGATCGCGGCCCTCCGAGCGAATCGGCCCGCCGGCGGGAACCTGAAGGCGACTCCCACCACACCGCGGCGCGCGGCTCGCCATCCGGGATAAGCTCGCGGCATCTTCCATGTTCGCCCTGCCCGGCGTGCTCGCGCTCCTCGTGTTCGTCTACCTGCGTCCGCAGGAGTTCTCCGAGCAGGCCAGGTCGTTCCCCGGCCTGTACGTGAGCTTCGCGCTCGCGGTGTTCGGCCTCGTCGTCGACGTCCGCCTCGCGCACCGCCGGCTCGCCGCCGCGCCGCAGCTCACCCTCGCGCTCGCCTTCTACGGTTGGTACGTGATCACGGTCGCGCTGCGCGCGCCGGGCACGCTCGCCACCGAGGCCGTCAGCCTCCTGATCGCGATTGCCATGTACGCGGTCGTCGCGCACGGAGTCGAGACGTTCCGCGCCTTCCAGACCCTCGCGTCGACCGTCCTGACGATGGTCCTCTGGGTGGCGTTCGTCGGCGTCCACCAGCACTTCCAACCCGTGCAGTGCATTCAGCTCGATCAGGCCAACCCCGAGGGCCGCGGGCGCCCCGACGGGCGCGACTGCGAGACGGTGCGCGACTGCGAGCAGAATGACGCCGAGCCCGGCGCCTCGTACCAGTGCGAGCACGTCGGCCTCGCGGGCACGACGTCCATCGGCCACGGGCGCGTGCGCTACCGCGGCATCCTCAACGACCCGAACGAGCTCGCCCTCGTCACCAGCGCCGGCGTGCCGTTCGCCTTCGCGTTCCGCGCGCGGTCGCGAACGCTGCCCCGCACGCTGCTCGTCGTCGGCACGGTCGTGCTCGTGGGCCTCTGCACGCTCTACACCCAGTCACGGGGCGGGCAGATCGTGTTCCTCGCCGTCCTCGGCGCGTACTTCGTGCGCCGCTACGGCTGGAAGGGCGTCGCGCTCGCCGGGCTGACCGCCGTTCCGGTGTTGCTGCTCGGCGGGCGCAGCGGCGCGGAGGCCGACGACTCGACGCGCGAGCGGATCGAGTGCTGGTACGAGGGGATGACTATGTGGCGGTCGAGCCCGATCTTCGGGGTCGGCGGCGGGCAGTTCACCGCGCACCACTACCTCACCGCTCACAACTCGTACGTCCTCACGCTCGCCGAGCTCGGGTCGGTCGGCTTCTTCCTTTGGACCGCCGTGCTGTGGACGACGGTGAAGGTGCCCGTCACGGCGGTACGCAGGTACTCCGGCGTCCCGGGCGCGGAGGTCGCGCTCACGTGGGCGATTGCGCTGCTCGCAGCCTGGTTCGGCGTGCTGCTCGGCATCTTCTTCCTGTCGTTCGCCTACAAGCACGTGCTCTGGATCTACATCGGGCTCACCGGCGCCTTCCACGGCGCGACGCGACGCCACGACCCCGCCTTCGAGGTGCGCTTCGGCTGGCGCGACGCAGGCTTGCTCATCGCGGCGAACGTCGCGCTGACGGTCGGCATGTTCGCGTACACGCGCCTGCGCGCGCCATGATCCCGCTCGGCGCTTCCCCGGGCGCACGAGGCGCGGCGCGCGTGCGCGCGGACCGAATCGGCGCGCGCGAGAAGGCCTGAAACATGGAGGCGAGGAGGCGGGGAGGCGGGGAGGTCGGATCCGCCGTCCTGGCTCCCCGGCCTCATGGGATGGCTTCTCTTGGTTCTGCCCGGGCTCTATGCTCGCGGCGATCGACCCGCCGCGACCGCGCCGCAACCGACACGAGGAAGCCTTGAGCCCCCGACTCGCCCCGATCGCGTTCGCCGCCGCCCTCGCGGGCTGCAGCGCGGCGCCGCCCATCCACGACTACGCGAAGGAGCTCGACCCGAGCAAGCACGAGTACATCGTCGGCATCTCGGATCAGCTGCGCATCACGGTGTGGAAGAACCCGGACCTGTCGACGGACGCGACCGTGCGGCCGGACGGGACGATCACGATGCCGCTGCTCGGCGACCTGCGCGCGGCCCGTCAGACGCCGTCGCGGATCCGCGAGGAGGTCAAGCTGCGCCTCGCCGCGTACGTGAAGGACGAGAGCGCGGTCGTGACCGTCGCGGTCACCAGCGTGAACAGCTACCGCTTCACGGTCGCGGGGAACGTCGAGCGCGCGGGCGTGTTCACGTCGCAGTCCTACGTGAGCGTCGCGGAGGCGATCGCGATGGCGGGCGGCCCGACCCGCTTCGCCTCGCCGAGCCAGATGGTGATCGTCCGGCAGGAAAGCGGCAAGACCCGCCGGATCCCGGTCCCTTACGAGGACGTGCGGTCCGGCGATCACCCGGAGAAGGACCTCGTCCTCGTCGCGGGCGACACGGTGTTCGTGCCATGAGGCGCCGCGCAGGGCGGGGGGTTCGCGCGATCGGAGCCTCCCTCGCCCTCGCGGCCTCCGCGGCCACGTCCTGGGCGAGTGCGGGCGGGCCCCGCGTGGTCGCGATCGACGACGGCGTGCGGGTGCGGCGGGGCGACCTCGGGATCGCCCCGCGGCCCGAGGACCCGGTCGCGCGGCCGGACGGCTCGGTGCGGCTGGCTGCGCTGCGCGGCGAGGTGGTCGCGTTCCAGGTGGTCGTCGAGGCGGGCGACGCCCCCGCGGACGGCGTCACGGTCGACCTCGCGCTCGCGCCGTCGGCGCGGACCGGCGCCGGAGCGCGGCCGACGGTGGAGCGCTTCGTCGAGCACGCGGTCGAGGTGACGGGGCGATCGCGCAACGACCGCCGGCCCGGCGAGGCGCTGGCGTGGTCGAAAGGCGCGCGCCCGAAGGACGATCGCGTCCTCGGCCTCGTGCCGGACGCGCTCATCCCGGTCGGTCACGCGCCCGCGTGGTGCCCCTACCCGCTCGCGATCGCGCCTCGCACGGCGCACGCGCTGTGGATCGACGTCTCGGTCCCGGTCACCGCCGCGCCGGGCACGTACGAAGGCGAGGTGACGGTGGCCGCGCACGGCGCGCCGTTCGCGCGGCTGCCGGTCACTTTGACGGTCGACGACGTCGAGCTGCCCTACCGCGCGGTCAGCTTCTTCGCGCACTACGGGCCCGAGGAGGAGCTCGAGGCGCGCATCGGCGGCGGCTTCGAGACGGAGCGCAGCCTGTGGCAGCTCCTCCATCGGCACCACGTCGACGCGCTCGCGGACCTCACGTCGCCGGCGGACGTCGCGCGTCTCGCGCCCGCGCTCGACGGGTCGCTCTTCACGCAGGCGCACGGCTACTCCGGGCCCGGCGAGGGCGCGCCCCCGGCCGTCGCCGCGATCGGCACCTACGGAAGGCTCGGCGATCCGCGCCCCGAGGCGCTCCGAGCCGTGCGGGCCGTCACGCCGCTCGTGCCGAAGGCGATCGACGATCTCCTGCTCTACGCGGTGGACGAGCAGTGCCGGAGCCCACGCGGGCCGGGCTGGCGCGCCCTGCTGCGCGGCGCCCCGGATCTCGCCCGCGTCCGCGTCGCCCACACGTGCTCCGAGGATCCGAGCGGGCAGGACGTCGACCTCGTGATGATGGCGGCGCAGGCGTACGACGGCGAGCTCGCCGCGCGCGCGCGCGGCCTCGGCAAGGCGGTCTGGGTCTACAACGGCCACCGACCGCAGACGGGCGTGCTCGTGCTCGACGCCGATCCGGTGGACCCGCGCGCGACGGCGTGGATCGCGGCGACGCGCGACGTCGGGCGCTGGTTTCTCTGGGAGGCCACGTTCTGGAACGACGGCAACGCCGGCGGCCACGGTCCCATCGACCCGTTCACCACGGCCGAGTCGTTCCACAACGCCGACGGCGACCGGATGCTGCTCGACGGGATCCTCGTCTACCCGGGCGCGCAGAAGGGGTTTCCGGCGCGGTCGCTGGGACGAAGCGAGGTGCTGCCCTCGATCCGCCTGAAGAACCTGCGCCGCGGCATCGAGGACGCGGGCTACCTGGCGCTCGCGCGCACCGCCGATCCGGCGAAGGCCGACGCGATCGCGAGCACGCTCATCGGCGCCGCGTTCGCCGAGGTCGCCGCGCGGGGACGGGCGGCGTTCCCGAACGATGGAGTGGCCTTCGCGCGCGCCCGCGAGGCGCTGCGCGCGATCATCCGGCCGCAGACGACCCTGACGCGGGTGGCGATGGCGGACGTGCTCCGCGCGGGCGCCGAGGCTCGCCGCACGACGCGCTCGGCCCGGCAGAGATCCCTGCACGAGGCCGCGCTCGCGGCGCTGATCGTGACGACGCTGGTGCTGGTCGTGGTGGTCGTCCGCGGGCGACGCAGGCGACGCGCAGAGGACGCCGCCACCCCCGGCGACGCCCCGTAGGGCTACTTGCGGCCCTTCGCGGCGACGATCGCCGCGAGGCCGAGGACGATCGGGACGATGCCGACGCCGAATCCGAGCTTGAGCGACTGGCCCGCGACGACCTCGGCGTGCGCCAGACCGCGGGTGCGGTCGGTCGCGCTCACGCCAGGTCGGGCGAAGGCCGCCTGCGCCCGCTCGAGGTACGACTTCATCCCGGCCTGGCCCACGCCGACCGGGACGAGCCCGACGACCACGGCCACGACGCCGAGCACGACGCCAATCCGCGCGAGCCGGAGCGCCGCGATCAGCGCCGAGAGGCCGATCACGATCGCGAGACCACCGGCGAGGATCGCGGCCCACATGAAGCCCGGGTTGGACTTGAAGGCGTCGAGGAAGCTCGCGTCGCTGGGCACCATCGGGCCATTGTAGTCCGCTCTCGCCCCGCGGTCCGAACCACGGACCTCGCCGGCTACGTCGCGACGGCGGCGCCCCGCGGCCGGATCGCGCCGACGTGTCGCCGGATCTCGTCCACCCGCGCCTCCCAGCTCTCGCCGCGCATCGACTCGCTGCGATCGACGCGCGAACCCGGCGACGCAAGGGCGGCCTCGATCTCTCGCACGAACCCCGCCGGATCGCGGCCGATGCGACAGGCGTCCCCGAGCACCTCGACCTCCGGGATCGCCGTCGACACGACGGGCAGGCCGGCGGCGAGGTACTCGCGCACCTTGAGCGGGTTCGCGGCGAGCGTCACCTCGTTGATGGGGAACGGGAGCAGGCCGACGTCGAAGGCCTTGCAGTACCCGGGCAGCTCCGCGAAGGGCCTGCGGCCGAGGACGTGCACGTTCGGCATGCGAGCGAGGGCGCCCAGATCGGTCGCGACCTTGCCGATCAGCACGACGGACCCGCCGGGGAACGCGCGCGCGACGTGCTCCAGCAGCGGCACGTCGAACCAGTCCGTGCCCATCAGCCCGAAGTAGCCGAGGATCGGCCGCGGCAGACGCGCGACGTCGGCGGGGATGGCGGTCTCCGGGTCGAGCGCCGTCCGGAAGCGCGCGAAGTCGACTCCGTGACGCACGAGCACGGTGCGCGGGTTCTCGCGCGCCTTCGCGTCGAAGAGCCGGCTCGCGGAGACGATGACGAGATCGGCCCTGCGCAGCAGGCGACGCTCGAGGTCGACCAGCGCGGCCTTCGGCACGCCCTCGAACGCGGTGTACTCATCGACGCAGTAGTAGATCACGAGGTCCTCGCCGAGCGTGCCCGCGACGAGCGCCGCCGCGGGGTTGAACACCCAGTTGATGGGCCGCGAAAAGCGGAGCGCGCGCATCGCTCGCCCGACCTGCAGGCGCAAGAGGACGCGATTGAGCGCCTGCATCGACGGCACGCCATAGGCCGGGATCGCGAGCGGACTGAGCACGAAGAGGTTCTTCTCGACCTCGCGCACGGGCGTCGCGGCGGCGCGCAGCTTGTCGACGACCCGGCGGAGGTCGTGCGCCGACGCGCGCGGCGCGCGGTAGCCGATCGAGTTGACCCAGAGGACGCGGTTGTCGCGCGCGAGGATGCGCATCACGTGCGTCTTGGAGAGCGGATCACCCGTGAAGTCGTGGCTGAAGCACAGCATGTCGCGACCGCGGAGCGGGTCTTCCATGCGGAGCATTTACCACTATCGGCTCCTGGCCGCCGCGACCTCGCGCGAGCGCCGCCCAGGATCCGCGCCCCCTGGCACGTTCGCCACGCGGGCCGCGTGCGCCGCCAGGTCGCCTGCGGAGGAGAGGGTCAGTTGCGCACGCAGTTGCCGTCCCAGACGATGGGCTGGCCCAGGTCGACGACCTCCATGTCCTTCGGCTCGATCGCCGCGAGCGAGTACGAGTCGACGCCGAGCGCGGCCCACTTGTTCTTGGTCGCGCGGTCGCTCTGCGCCGTGAGCGCGATGTTGCCGCCGTCGGCCAGGAGCATGCCATACGTCTGCATCGCCTTGGCGATCACGCGCGCGCCAGGAGCGAGGATCTGCACCGGATAGCCGGCGCGCAGCCGGAGGCGCACGCCGTACGGCGGAGCGTTCGCACCGCCGGAGGTCGCGAACGTGGAGTGCGTCCCCGGGTGGACGTACGTGAGCTTGCGAATCCGGCTGTTCGGCAGGATGAAGCGGATGGCGTGGTCGAGGTGGCCCGACGCGACCTCGTCCGCCGAGAAGATCAGCGCCGCCACCGGGAACCCGCCGGCGTCGGCCGAGGTGCAGCCCTCGCCGCGCAGGGTCGGGCCGTACGCCTTCGTCAGGTCCCACACGGCCGTCGCTCCGCCCTCGAACGCGTTGCCCACGAGGTTCGCGCGCCACATCTCGTAGAGCTTCTTCGTGGGACCGTGCACGACGAGCAGGTGGCAGTCGCCGTTCATCGTGCACTCGTAGCCCGGCTCGCCCTCGAGCGCGCCGCCTGCGGGGACCGGGAACGGCACGGCGTCGCCGTCGGGAGCGTAGTAGTCGCCGGTCGGCGTGAAGCTCTTGAAGGGCGTGTTCGCGTCCGCGAAGAGCAGCTCGAGACTGAAGTCGATGCGCATCTGGCCGGTGCCCCAGCCGCCCGCCTGCTCGAGCCAGCCCATGACCGCGTCCGAGGTCGCGTCCTTCGCGAGCGCGTCGACCTTCTTCGTCCAGGGGTTCGGCGCCTCGAACAGCGCGCCCACGGCGCCACCGCCGGTCGACGCTGCGCCCCCCGCGCCGCCGGTCGACGCTGCGCCCCCTGCGCCGCCCGTCGACGCTGCGCCCCCTGCGCCGCCCGTCGACGCTGCGCCCCCCGCGCCGCCCGTCGACGCTGCGCCCCCCGCGCCGCCGGGACCGGTGGTCGTGCTCGACGTCGAAGCGCCGCCGGACGCCGTCGTCGCGGCGTGGCCGGCGCCGCCGACGACGCCGCTGCCGCCGAGCGCTCCCCCCGCACAGCCCTCGATGCAGATCAGCGAGCTTGTCCCGAGCCGCAGCAGCAGAGTCCCGGTGCGCATGGGGAGCAAGGTACGGACCCGGTCGACGGGTCGCAAGGCGTCGGACCGGCCGCCGACCGCCCGTCCGTCCCCGTCAGGCGAGCGACGAGGCGGACGCTCGGGCGCCCGACCAGCGCTCGAGGTCGGCGAGCGCGCGGGTGGCCATCTGCTCGTAGCGAAGGCGCTTGTCGAGCTTCTTCGGCGCGTCGTCGAGAGGCGGCAGGTGCGCCCAGGTGACGTTCGACGGCTGGTACTTCGCCTTTCCGAGGGGCGCGCGGCCGAGGTGCGTCAGGACGCCCCCGAGCGCCGTCGTCGGCGGCGGCGGGCACGGCGCGGCGCCCCGCAGGCGGTCGGCGAGCAGGAGCCCGCAGAGGAAGCCCGCGGCCGCGCTCTCGACGTAGCCCTCGACGCCGGCCACCTGCCCCGCGAGGAACACGCCAGGCAGCGCGCGGAGCTGCATCGACTCGTCGAGCAGCGCCGGCGCGTCGACGAACGTGTTGCGGTGCACGGATCCGAAGCGCAGGAACTCGGCCTGCTCGAGGCCCGGAATCGTGCGGAACACGCGCAGCTGGTCGGGGATCTTCATCCGCGTCTGGAAGCCGACGAGGTTGTACGCGGTCGCCGCCGCGTCCTCCTGGCGCAGCTGGATGACGGCGTACGGCCGCCGACCCGTGCGCGGGTCGACCAGGCCGACCGGCTTCATCGGGCCGAAGGCGAGCGTGCGGGGGCCGCGCTCGGCCATGACCTCGCAGGGCAGGCAGCCCTCGAAGTAGCGCGCCTTCTCGAACTCGCGTGGCGCCACCTTCTCGGCGTCGACGAGCGCGCCCACGAATGCGAGGTAGCCGTCCTTCTCGAACGGGCAGTTGACGTAGGCCTCGTCGCCGAGATCGGTCGCGTCCGCCGACGACTCGGTGGCCTCCCCCGCCGCCGACGGCGCGGCGCCCTTGCCCCAGCGCGACTGCTTCCAGACCTTCGACCGGTCGATCGAGTCGGCCGCGACGATGGGCGCGATCGCGTCGTAGTACGCGAGGTTCTCCGCGCCGACGGCGCGCGCGAGGTCGGCCGCGAGCGCGTCGCTCGTGAGCGGGCCCGTCGCGATCACCACGGGCCGGTCGGAGGGGATCTCCGTGACCTCGCCGTGCTGCACCTCGATGAGCGCGTGCGCGCGCACCGCCGCGGTCATCTCCTCGCTGAACCGCTCGCGATCGACCGCGAGCGCGCCGCCCGCGGGCACGGCCGTGCGGTCGGCCACGCGCATCACGAGCGAACCCGACCTGCGCAGCTCCTCCTTGAGCAGCCCGACCGCGTTCGTCAGCGAGGCGCCGCGCAGCGAGTTGGAGCACACGAGCTCCGCGAGCCCGTCACCGTGCTGCGCCGGCGTCCGCTTGCCCGGCTTCATCTCGACCAGGCGGACCGAGACTCCGCGCTCGGCCAGTTGCCACGCGGCCTCGCACCCCGCGAGGCCGCCGCCGACGATCAGGACGTCCGCCACCCGTCAGGTGGCCGGCCGGGCGCGGCTCACGCGCGCCGGCTTCTCCGCGGGGGCCTTCTTGGCGGGTGCCGCGGCCTTCTTCGTCGAAGCCACCTTCGCGGCGACCTTCGGCTCGGGCGGCGCGGGCAACCGCGGCACGGGCAGCCGCGGCGGGGGCGCGACCTCGGTCGAGGCCTCGGCCGACTCGTCGCCGCCGTCGGCTCCCTCGCCGACGACCTGCCCCTCGAGATCGGGCGCCTCGCGCTTGTAGCCGCACTCCTTCTTCGCGCAGAGGAGCATCGGCTTCTTGCCCCCCGTCCGCGTCAGGAAGAGCGCCCCGCAGTCCGGGCACGGCTCGGCGACCGGGCGCGCCCAGAGCTTGAACTCGCACTTCTGCTCGGCGGCGTAGTTGGAGCAGCCGTAGAAGGTCTTGCCGCCCTTCTTGCGCGATCGCACTTCGATCATGTCGCCGCCGCACTGCGGGCAGGCGACGCCGAGCGGAACGGGGCGCGCGTTCTTGCAGGCCGGGTAGCCGGTGCACGACAGGAACTCGCCGTAGCGGCCCGTCTTGATGACCATCGGCTTGCCGCACTTGTCGCACGCGATGTCGGTCGGGCGCGCCTCGGCCGCGGACTGGCCGTCGAGCGAGAGGTTCTTCGTGCCCTTGCACTTCGGGTACTGCGTGCAGCTCAGGAACCAGCCCTTTTTGCCCCACTTCTTGAGCATGGGCGAGCCGCACTCGTCGCAGACGACGTCGGTCTCCTCGGACGCCGGCCGCCACGCGGCGAGCTTCTTCGAGCGCTCGAGCTGCTCGCGGAAGCGCTTGTAGAAGCGCTTGAGCAGCGCGACGCGCTCGAGCTTGCCCGCGCCGACCTCGTCGAGGTCCTCCTCCATCTGGGCGGTGAAGCCCGGATCCATGAAGTCGAGGTCGCTCTTCACGAGGCCGTCGACGATGAGCTTGCCGAGCATCGTGGGCTGCAGACCGCCGCCCGACAGCTTCTCGACGTAGGCGCGCTGCTGCACCTTGGAGATGATCTCGGCGTACGTCGACGGGCGGCCGATGCCGCGCTTCTCGAGCTCGCGCACGAGCGATCCCTCGTTGAAGCGCGCCGGCGGCTGCGTGAACTTCTGCTCGGTCACCACGCCCGGCGGGGCGGACAGCGAAAGCGCCTCGCCCTCGTTCAGGTCCGGCAGCATCGCGGACTCGTCCTCCTCGAGCGGGACCGGTGCGACGGCTCCCTTGGCCGCGATGGCCGGCGCCGCCTCGGCCGCGCCGTCGCCGCCGGGGGCCGCGCCCTCGCCCTCGTCCTCGCCGGCGAACTCGCGCTGGCCCTCGGTGACCTCGAGCCAGCCGCTCCACTTGAGGATGCGGCCCGTGGCGCGCAGGCCGTAGGCGGCGTGCGCGGGGCCGCTGCGCGTCGGCGTCGCCTCGATGTCGGCCGTCGTGCGGTCGTAGACCGCGGGCGTCATCTGCGAGGCGACGAAGCGGTTCCAGATGATCTTGTAGAGCTTGTACTGGTCGTCGCGCAGGTACTTGCGGACCGACTCGGGGTGCAGGTCCACGCTCGTCGGACGGATGGCCTCGTGGGCGTCCTGCGCCGACTTCTTCGACTTGTAGACGTTCGGCTTCTCCGGCAGGTGCGGCGCACCCCAGTGTTTCTCGATGAAGCCGCGCGCGTCCGCGAGCGCGTCGTCCGAGATGCGCGTCGAGTCCGTACGCATGTAGGTGATGAGGCCGACCGGGCCGCCGTCGCGCTTGAGGTCGATGCCCTCGTAGAGCGCCTGCGCGATCTGCATCGTGCGCTTGGCGCCGAAGTGCAGGTAGCTCGTCGCGTCCTGCTGGAGCTTGGACGTCGTGTACGGCGCGGGCGGGTTGCGCTTCTGCTCGCGGCGCGTGACCTTCGCGACCCGGTAGCCCGCCGTCTCGAGGTCGGCGCGGATCGCGGCGGCCTGATCGCCGTTCGTGACCTCGATCTTCTGCCCGGAGGCGGAGGCGAGGCGCGCGAGGAAGCCGGCGCGCCCGAGCGGGGAGAGCCCCGCGCCGACGTTCCAGTACTCCTCGGCGATGAAGGCCTCGACCTCGCGCTCGCGGTCGACGATGAGGCGGAGGGCGACCGACTGCACGCGGCCGGCGGAGAGGCCGAACGCGAGCTTGTTCCACACGAGCGCCGAGACGTCGTAGCCGACGATGCGGTCGAGCACGCGGCGAGCGCGCTGCGCGTCGTAGAGCGCGACGTCGAGATCACGCGGGTGGCTGACGCCGAAGTCGACGCCCTTCTTCGTGATCTCGTTGAACTCGACGCGCGTGACCTTGAGCTTCGCGTCGCGGATCTCGTCGGCGATGTGGAAGGCGATGGCCTCGCCCTCGCGATCGGGGTCGGTCGCGAGCAGGACTTCGTCGACCTTCTTCGCGGCGGCCTTGAGCTCGGCGAGGACCTTCTCCTTGCCCTCGATGACCTCGTACTTCTCGGTGAAGTCGTTGGCGACGTCGACGGCGCCCTGGCTCTTCGGCAGGTCCTTCACGTGGCCCTTCGAGGCGACCACCTCGTACCCCGCGCCGAGGTACTTCTTGATGGTCTTCGCCTTGGCCGGCGACTCCACGATGACGAGCGTCTTGGCCATTCAGAAACCTTCCGACCTCTTCGAGAGCGAGCGAGCGGCGCGCAGCGATCCGTCCGGGCGGCGCGGCGAGCGCGCGCGAGCGGCCTCCCGCGAACCGAAAGGTGCGTGCGCCGTGCTGGATTTGGTGCTCATGAACGACTGACCCGCCGAAAGAACCCGGCGGGCCCCTCTACTACTACGGCGGCGAGAGTCAACGTCAAGAGCGCCTCCGTGACCGCCGGGAGCCCCAGCCCGGTCGCCTCGCAGACGCCGTCGAGGTGCGTCGGCTCACGCTCGATCGCGGCGAGGATCGCTCGCTCCGCGGGGGAAAGAGGGGCGTTCTGCAAGCGCTCGTCGAGGGGCCGGGCGCCCGACGGGCCGGCCGGAGCGGTGCTCGTCGGGCGCGCGCCGCGTGCGGGCGAGGGGGCGCGGCTGGCGCGACCGCGCGAACGCACCGGCGCGGGCGGCAGCGCGAGCAGCGCGAGCTGCGCCGGGTCCGAGAGCGCGCGCACGACGTCCTCCGCGTCGCGGATCGCGATCGCCCCGCCGCGCGCGAGCTCCTCGGCGCACCCGCGGCCGCGCGGATCCCAGGGCGCGTGCGGCACCACGAACAGGGGGCGCCCGAGCCGACGCGCCGCCGCCGCCGTGGATCGCGCCCCGCTGACGAGGCCGGCCTCGACGAGGACCGTGGCGACCGTGAGCGCAGCGAGGACCTGGTTGCGAAGCAGGAACGTCGCCGGCATCGGCGGCGTGTCGTCCGGCAGCCGAGCGACGATCGCGCCGCCTGCGGCGACGACGCGCGCGTAGAGCGGCGCATGCTCGCGCGGGTACGGGCGCGCGAGGCCGCCGCCCACGACGACGACGGTGGGGGCGCCAGCCTCGAGCGCGGCCTCGTGCGCGGCCGCGTCCACGCCGCGCGCGCCACCCGACCAGACCGAGAAGCCTGCGTCGGAGAGGCCGAGGGCGAGCGCGCGGGTGAAGGCGAGCGCGGCTTCGGAAGGCTCGCGCGTGCCGACGACGGCCACGCCGCGCGCCGCGGGGAGCGCGCCGCAGAGGTAGAGGGGAGGCGGACCGTCGAGCGCGGCGAGCGCGACGGGCCAGCCCGGGGCATGGGGCTCGAACAAGGTGCTTCGCACGCCGGTATGTCGACGCGAGCCGCCCGCGAGTTGCGCGCGCGATGCGAAATCGTCAGCGTCGCGGGTCCGCGGCGCAGACGCTGCGCGATCACGGCGGCCGCGCCCCGTCGAACCTGCGCGCGGCCCCGCCCCGTGGCGTCCGGTCGCGCGGATCGACCTGCCGCGGCTGGCTAGCGGCCGCGCGTCACGCGACCGCGCGACGCCGGCGCGCGCCCCGCGACGCCGCGATCCCGATCACCAGCAGCGCGATCGCGCTCCGCGCAGCGTCATCGCTCGACGCGCCCTGCGCGGCGACCGAGCAGCCCGAGTCCTCGCCGCTCGCAGCCGGCGCCGCCGTCACGCCAGCAGGCCAGCCCCCCGCGCTCGAAGCGCCACCGGTGCCCGACGACGCCCCGCCCTGCCCCACCGCGCCGCCCGCGCCGCCCGCACCGTGGCCGCCGGTGCCGCCGCCTCCGGTGCCGCCGCCGCAGCCTGCGCCGTCGACGCACGCCTCGCCCTTCGCCGCGCAGTCGACCTCGGCGTACACGCCCTTCGCGCACGTCCTCCACAAGGCGCCCTCGCAGGTGGCCGAGTCCGGTGACGCGCAGCGGTCGTCGAGGCAGAGCGCCTCCGCGCAGTGCGCGCCGGCCGGGCATGCCGCCTCGGTGTAGGCTCCGTCCTTGCACGTGCCCAGCGCGCCGTTCGCGGTGCAGAGGCTCGCGTGCGGGCCCGCGGTGCAGCGCGGGTCCATGCACCCCGCGCCGAGCGCGTCCGTGCCGCAGAGGTAGCCGAAGAAACCGCAATCGCCCCCGCCAAACACGCCGTCGTTGCAGCTCTCGACGTGCGTCGCGTCCGTGCAACGCGCGCCGTTGCCGTCGGCGTTCGGGCACTTCATGTCGACGCAGAAGGCGTAGTCGCCGTCCTCCTGGCACGTCGCGCCGAACTTGGAGCAGTCGCCCGGCGCCTTGTGCAGGCCGGCCTCGCACGTGTGGAGGACGTTGCCCTCGCAGAAGCGGCCGTTCGCGACCTTGCACGTCGGGTCGAGGTCCGGGTTGTAGATCACGCCGAGGTGGTTCGCGACGACGCGAGGCGTGCCGTCGGACGGGTTGTTCTTCACCTTGCCGTCGACGACGAGCGTCGAGCTGCCGCCGCCGTCGAGCATCACCGCGTCCTGGCAGCCGAAGCCGACCAGGAGGGCGCGCGTCTCGTCGCACGTCATGCCGAGCGCGACGTCGGTGCGGCCGTCGACGACCACGAGCCGGAGGTGCACGCCGTCGGGCTCGAGGCACGCGGCGCTGCGCGGGTTGCGCTTGGCGTCGTAGCAACCGCCGGTCGCGACGCCGCCCTGCACGAGCGGGACGCCGTTCGCGCCGATCGCCTGGAAGAAGCGGTACGGCCTCCGCGTCGGGTCCGCGAACCACCAGGCCGTCGACAGGATCTGCTCGATTCCGAGCGTGCACTTCTTGCCGATCGTGCAGCCGATGAAGCCCCACTGGCTGGCGAGCGCCGGGTCGGTCAGGTGCGAGTGCCACATCGCGCCCTCGGAGATCGCGAGCCCGACGGGGGTCGTCGCGTCGGACCAGTCGCCGTTGATCGCGACGAACGCGCCCGCGTTCTTGGCGAACGTCGGGGTCGTCACGTGGCGCTCGACGTTCAGCTCGCCCGACGAGCTGTGCAGGGCGAGGTTCGGCGACGACAGGTCGACGCGCGCCGCCCAGAGGTCCTGCGGCTCCGGGGTCGTGCGGTGCAGGATCTCGACCCCGGGAGCCGGGGTCGTCACGACGTCGCCCGCGCGGGACGTGGCGGGGATCACGAGCGCTGCGAGGACGACGGCGAGCGTGGCGGTGCGCATGGTCCAGAGCTACCCGCACCTGCCGCGGGTGCCAAGGCTCGAAACCGGGCTCCAGGCCCCCGAGACCGGCGACGCGAACCGCGCGTATGCTCGCGACGGTGGGCGAGCGGTTCGAGAGCGAAGCCGTGCGCGAGGTCCGCGCCGGCCTCGCGCGCCGCCTCGCGTGGGCCGCACTCTTCGTCCTCCTGACCATCCTGCCCGCCTCCGGCCTGCTCATCGGCCTCGGCGCGGCCCTCCACAACCAGGCGATCTCGACGCAGCTGATCGGCCTGTACGCGCTCGCCCAGCCGGCGATCGCGGTCCTCGCGATCGTCGTCCGCCTCGCGGGGCGGCGTGGGCCGGGCGCCCTCGCCGTCGACGGCACCGACCTCCTCGTCGTGCGCGCCGGCAGCACGGTGTCCCGCATCCCCCTCGATCGCATCGAGGAGGGTTCGTGGAGCCCGCGCACCGGGGTCGCCGAGCTCGGCCTGCGCGGCGGCGACCGCGTGTGCGCGCGGCTCGGCCGCACCGACGCCCGCGCGCTGCTCGAGGCTGCCGGGGTTCGAGGCGGCGACGGCCGAGGACCACGCGGCCAGTCCGCGGGCCCGGGCTCCACGGCGCGCAAGGAGGGGTGATGGACCGCGAAGCGAGGCGATCTCGGGTGACGGCCGTGGTGGCGTTGATCGGCGCCGCGTGCGGGACCGGCGAAATCTCCGGCAGCGGCGCGGGCGGCGCGCACGCGACGACGGCCACGGTCGGCGCAGGCGGCGCCTTCACCACGACGGCCGCAGGCGGCGCAGGCGGCGCCTCCACCACGACGGCCGCAGGCGGCGCGGGCGGCGCCTCCACCACGACGGCCGCAGGCGGCGCGGGCGGCGCCTCCACCACGAGCGGCACCGGGGGCGCCGGCGGCGTCGCCCCCGCGTGCGTGACGCGGATCACCTACGGATCGGCGTGGATCCGACCCGACGGGCACGCGGACTCGTTCGACGACGTCGCCGGCGTGGTCGACTGGGACGGCTCGTGCGCCGACGAGTGGCCCAATTCGTACGCCATCCTATCCAATGGTTGGAAGCCCTACTTCTCCGGCCAGGGCGCCTGCGTCCTCGCGTTCGATCGCGGCCCGAGCTGCCCCGGCGCCGGCGCCCCGTGCTCGACGCGGATCGGCTACGGCGTGGCCTGGATCCCCGCCCCGAACCACCCCGATCCGTACGACGACGTCGCGGCGCCGGTGCTCTGGGACGGCCTCTGCCCGGCCGACGGCGCCGACTCCTATGCTTCGCTATCCAATGGCTGGAATCCGCACTTTGCCGGGCACGGCACATGCTCACTCTCCTTCCGATACGCCCAGTGCCGGGGCCTCTATGCCAATCCGGTGGTCCCCGTCGACTGCCCCGATCCGGGCATCCTGCGCGACGGCTCAGGGTACGTGATGGCCTGCACCTCGGGCGGCGCGCCGGACGCCTTTCCCCTCCGCACCTCCGCCGATCTGGTCCACTGGACGGACGCCGGACACATCTTCCCCGCAGGGAAGAAGCCGGCGTGGGCCACCGGCGACTACTGGGCTCCCGAGGTCCACCGCGTCGGGCCGCAGTACGTCGCCTACTACACCGCGCGTCACCAGGACGGCGCGCTCTCGATCGGCGCCGCGACTTCGCCGAGCGCGACAGGCCCGTTCACGGACCTCGGCCACCCCCTCGTGCACGACCCCGCCATGGGCATGATCGACGCGACCCAGTTCGAGGCTCCCGGCGGCGCGCGGTACCTCGTCTGGAAGGCCGACGGCAACGCGGTCGACAAGAAGACGCCCATTTACGGGCAGGAGCTGGCGGCCGACGGGCTCTCGCTCGTCGGAGGCGCGCAGCAGCTCGTCACCAACGACCTCGGCTGGGAGGGCGTGCTCGTCGAAGGGCCGTGGGTCGTCGCGAGAGGCGGCCAGTACTACCTCTTCTACAGCGCCAATTTCTACGCGAGCCCCGCCTATGCCCTGGGGGTCGCGCGCGCCGCGTCACCGCTCGGGCCGTACACGAAGGCGCCGGGGCCCATCGTCGCCTCGAAGGGCGCGTGGGCCGGCCCGGGCCACGGATCCGTCGTCGACACGGCCGCGGGGGACACCTACCTCGTTTACCATGCCTGGGAGAGCGGCCACGTCGGCGGCCCGCCCGGCCGGGAGGTGCTCGTCGACCGCGTCTTCTGGGAGGGTGGTTGGCCCTCCGTACCGTCCGGACCGTCCAGGCGATCGCTGCCCCTGCCCTGACCGCGCGCCAGGCGAGCGGGCGCCTTTCGCCCTTCGTCGGGCCTCGCGCCGCGATCGCGCCGCGCAGCCACCGTCCTCGCCTCCCCGCTACGGCAGCTTGGCGAGCTTGGCGCCGACCTTGGGGTCGTCGAGCGACTCGAGCGGGAACCCGAGCGCCACGACCCGCCCGCCGCCGGGCGTCGCCGTGCGCACGCACGCCGCGCCCGCGACGCCGGCGGCGTACCGCAGGCAAACGGCGCCGCCGGCCGCTGGGGCGATCACGTCGGGGTAGGCGACCTCGTGGCGCCCGAGCTTCGAGAACCGCGCGAGCGACAGGTCGATCGCGACGTCGCCGGCCTCGAGCCACGTGGTCTTCGCGTCGTCTGCCACGTAGTCGATGCCGAGCACCTCGCGCGCGAAGGCCGCGTCCTCGGGCGACCCTTTCGCAACGAGGTCCCAGCCGATCTCCGCGCCCGACACGAACAGGCGGCCGGCGCCCTTCACGAACGCGCGCACGGTCTCCTGCTCGACGACCGAGAACGTGCGCCCGGCGGCCGACTCGCGGCCGAGCGCCCAGACGACCGCCGGCCGCGCCGCGAGGTCGACCCCGCCAGCCTCGACGAGCGCGTGCGAGGCGCTGTCGAACGGCCCATCGATGGCGGCCGCGTGCGCGACGGCCGCGTCGGTGCCCCAGCGCATCGGGTTCTCCGGCACGGGCTCGGCGGCGTAGCGATCGTTTCCATCGACGAAGAGCGTCGGAGCTCCGCCCGCCCCCAGCCGCGCGGCGAGCACGCTCGAGGGCGCGCCCTCGCCGGCGTCGTTCACGGCGGTCACGCGGACGAACAGGCCGCCATTCATGGCCAGCGTGCGGTGCACCGGCTTCTTCACGAGCCGCGCGTCCTCGCGACGCCACGTCCGCCCGTCGGGGCTGCGCCACACGAGGTAGCCGGTCGCGCCGGCGACCTCTTCCAGCTCGACGGTCACGCTCTGCCCGTTGCGATCGTCGGTGACGCGAAGGAGGCGAGGCGTCTCGGGCAGCCCGCTCGATCCGCGCCGGTCCTTGCCGATTGCGGTCACCGCGGCGTCGACGGCGCCGCGCGCGCTCGCGGTGTCCTGCACGCCGTTGGCGAGGAACGAGGCGAGGTAGCGCTGCCCGTCGTGGCGGTGAAACAGCACGCCGCTCAGCGCGACCACGCCCGTGAGCGTGCCCGTCTTGCCCCAGAAGCGGCCGGCCGTGTCCTTGCCGGTCATGCGGCTCGCGATCGTGCCGCGCACGCCCGCGATCGCGAGCGAATGGACGTAGGCGGACCACTCGGCGCGCGTCGACATCGCCCGGAGGAGCTCCACGATCTGCCGCGGCTTGACGAGGTTCGCGTGCGAGAGGCCCGATCCGTCCTCGAGCACGAGCCCGTCGTGCGCCACGCCGAGGTCGTCGAGCATCGCCTGCACGGTCACGAAGCCGTCCGCGAAGGTGCTCTGGCCGCCGTTCACGCGGCCGAGGTGGTGCATCAGGAGGTCCGCGAGCTCGTTGTGGCTCGGCACGTTGATCGCGTGTGCGAAGACGTCCATCGACGCGCTCGGGGCGCCGACGAGCAGCACCGTGCCGGCCGGCGCGTCGAAGCCTTGGGCCGTGGTCGCCGCGCCTCCGACCGCGAGGCCCGCGTCGACCAGGGCCTTGCGCAGCGCGCTCGCCGCCTGGGCACGCTCGGCGGCGAAGTCGATGGTCCCGAGCGAGTCGCCCTCGTAGACGACCTCACCCTTCACGACGACGCCGCCCGCGACGCTCTTCACGCCCGACGCCGCGAGCACGCCGGTGATCGCGTCGAAGGCCTGGCGGGCGGCGTCCCCGCACCACGGCGTGCTGGCAGGGTCGTGCTCGGCGACGAGCGTGACGTCGCCCGGGACCGCGCCGCCGACCGGGGCCGGCCCGTAGAGGCCCACGTTGGGCCGCCCCGCCTCGCCCTCGAAGATCAGCGCCGACGCGGTCGTGAACAGCTTCGTGTTGGAAGCGGGCGTGCGCGGCGTGTCGGGCTTGCGCTCGTAGAGCACCTGCCCGGTCTCGAGGCCAACGACGAGCCCGGAGACCGCCCCGGTCGCGCCGTCGAGCGCGGCGTCGACCTCGGCCTTCAGCGCGGTGACCGCGGCCGCGTCCAGATCGGGCGGGATCGGCGCAGGATCGAAGGGATCTTCGGCGACGACGGTCGAGGTCGTCGTCGCCCCGCCGGCCCCGCCGCCACCCGTCGCGGACGCGCCGCCCGCGCTCGAGGAGGCCCCGCCCGAGCCGCCCGCGGCCGTCGCGCCGCCGGTCCCCGGGGCGCCGCCGGCCCCGCCCGACGTCGCGGTCGCGCCGCCACCGCCGACGCCTGCGATCGACGTGGAGGTGGCGGCGTCGTCGCCGCACCCGGAGAGGGTGACGAGCGAGGCCAAGGCGAGCGCGGCGCGGCGACGGCGGAGCATGCCCCGAGTGTAGGGCACTCGACGTCGCCCGGGGGCGGGCGAAGCGAGGCTACGCGCGCGCCGAGCCGTCGCCGTTGCGGTCGCGGCCGTTCTGCCAGTCCACCATCCAGCCCGGGTATTCCGGGGGCAGCGCGCTCGCCGCGTCGAGCGCCGCGACCTCGTCGCCCGTGAGCTCGACCTTCGTGGAAGCGAGGTTGTCGTCGAGCTGCGCCTGCGTGCGCGCGCCGAGGATCACGCTCGTCACGGAGGGCTTCTGGAGCAGGTACGCGAGCGCGATCTGCGCGACGCTCACGCCGTGCGCGGCCGCGACGGGACGCATCGCGTCGACGCAGCCCTTCGCCCTCGCCTTGTCGACGATCGGAAAATCGAAGGTCGTGCGGCGCGCTCCCTCGGGGCCCTTGCCCTCGAAGTCGAACTTGCCGCTGAGCAGGCCGCCCGCGAGCGGTGACCACGGCAGGATGCCGAGCCCCTCCTCCTCCGCGAGCGGCACGACCTCGCGCTCGAGGTCGCGGCTCGCGATGGAGTAGTACATTTGCGCCGAGACGAAGCGCGAGAGGCCCAGTCGATCGGCGATGGCGAGCGCCTTCATGGCCTGCCAGGCGGGCAGGTTGCAAAAGCCGACGTAGCGGACCTTGCCGGCGCGCACGAGGCCATCGAGCGTGACGAGCGTCTCCTCGAGCGGCGTGGAGCGGTCGACGCCGTGGATCTGGTAGAGGTCGACGTAGTCCGTGCGCAGGCGCCGCAGGCTCTCGTCGATCGACGTGAGGATGTGCTTGCGCGAGAGGCCCGCGTCGTTGTGGCCAGGCCCCATGCGGCCGCGGACCTTGGTCGCGATCACGAGCGAGTCGCGCGCCACGCCGAGCTTGTCGATCGCCCCGGCGACGAGCTTCTCGCTCTCGCCCTCGTGGTAGACGTTCGCGGTGTCGACGAAGTTGACGCCGGCGTCGATCGCGGCCCGGAGCTGCGCGGCGACCGCGTCGAGGCCGAGGTCGCCGATGGTGGCCCAGAAGCCCTTGCCGCCATAGGTCATGGTGCCGAGGCAAAGCTCGGAGACGTAGAGGCCGGTACGGCCGAGTCGTCGGTAGCGCATCGCGGATCCTTCCTTCAGGGTTCGTGGTCGGTGCGGGCCGCCCCCGCCGCGCGTGTCGATCCCACCGCTGTCGGTAGCTCGTCGGTCGCGCCGAAGCACGCCGCCTCCGCCGCGCCGCCCGCGATCGCCGGGATAGCGGGAGCACGAGCAGGACCGCGGCGTCGCACCACGCCGAGCAGGCTACGGGATCGCGACCGAGGTCGCCGCCCTCGCCGCACGGGCGTCCTACCCCGCCCGGCGGTGCGTGCTACGAAGGGAGCCCACATGCCCCGGAAGCTCCTCGTCGCGACCCACGGACACTGCTTCGACGGCATGGCGAGCGCCGCGCTCTTCGTGCACCTCCTGCGCGCCCTGCGCGGCAAGAGCGCCCCGGAGCTGCGCTACAAGTCCTTCGGCTACGGGCCAGGGCTGCGCATGATCCCGGAGGCGTGGCTCGACGGCGACGAGAACGCGATCCTCGATTTTCGGTACACGCCGAGCGACCGAGTGAACTGGTACTTCGATCACCACGTCACCGCCTTCGGATCCGACGCCGAGCGCGACGCGGCGATCGCCGGCGCGCTGCCCGCAGACGACCCCGCCGACGGGCGCCGCGTGTTCTTCGATCCGACGTACTCGTCGTGCACCAAGCTCATCGCCGACGTCGCGCGCACGACCTTCGGCGTCGACGTCTCCTCGCTCGACGAGCTCACGCGGTGGGCCGACGTCATCGACGCCGCCCGCTTCGACTCCGCCGAAGCGGCGGTCGACCGCACCGAGCCGGTGCTCCAGCTCGCGGGCGTCATCGAGCACCACGGCGACACGGCGTTCTTGGCGAACATCATGCCGACGCTCCTCGAGCAAGGCCTCCACGATTTCGCGCGAGGCGCCCGCGTGCGCAAGCTGTGGCGGCCGATCGCAGCGGCCAACGACGCGTTCCGCGTGCGGGTGGCCGAGAAGGCCGTCCGCATGGGCCGCGCGGTGCTCGTCGACCTCTGCGACGCGCAGGCCGACGTGGGCGTGAAGTTCGTGACGTACGCGCTCTACCCGGAGGCCGTCTACTCGGTGATGCTGGTGCGCGGCCGCCAGCACTACAAGCTGTCGATTGGCTACAACCCCTGGTGCGGGTCGCAGCGCGATCGCGACATCTCGTCCATCTGCCAGCGCTACGGCGGAGGGGGCCACCCGACCGTCGGCGCGGCGACGTTCCCGCTCTCCGCGCTCGACCGCGCGCAAGAGGCCGCGAACGCGGTGGCGCGGGAGCTCGCGTGACCGCGTCGGGGTGGCTCGCCGCGCCTCGCCCCAGGCCCCTCGTGCTCGGCCACCGCGGCGTGCGGGGCCCCGCGCCCGAGAACACGATGGCGGCGTTCGAGGAGGCCGCACGCCAGGGCGCCGACGGCTTCGAGCTCGACGTGCGCCTCTGCGCGACGGGCGAGGTGGTGGTCCTGCACGACCCGACGCTCGCGGCCGCGACCGGCGGCAACGACCCGCGCGCGGCCGACTCGCTCGCCTGGGACGAGCTCCGCCGCGTCGAAGTCGGCGCGGGCGAGCGTCCGCCGCTGCTCCGCGACGCGCTCGCGTTCGCCCGCGAGCGCGCGCTCGTGGTCGACGTCGAGCTCAAGCACGACGTGCCCGATCGCCGCGCGCTGCTCGCCGCCACCGCGCGCATGCTCGCGGCGTGGGACCCGGCCCATCGGGTCTTCGTGTCGTCGTTCGACCCGTGGCTGCTCGCCGGCTTCGGCGCGCTCGTCCCGCGCGTCCCGCGCGCGCAGCTCGTGCACCGCAGCCGTCACACGCCGCTGCACGCCGCGCTCGCGCTGCCGCTCGGCGCCCGCGCCGTGGCCCTCGAGCGCACGGTCGCGTCGCCGCGCACCGTGCGGCGCCTGCGGGCCGCAGGGGTCGTCGTCTGCGCCTGGACGGTGAACGCACCACAGGAGGCGCGCGACCTGCGCGCGATCGATGTCGGCGTCCTGATCACCGACGCGCCGAGCGTCGTGATCGAAGCGCTCGCCGGTCCGGGTCAGTCGCAGTCGACGTAGTCCTGGCGCACGCCGCCCGGCACGGGCTGCGTGAAGGTCCCCGGCACGATCGGCGGGTTCCACTTCGCGTCCTTGTATTGAATGAGGACGTCCTGATCCGTGTTCGGCACCCGCACGCGGATCGATCGCGGTAGCTCGGCGTCGCACGGGCCGCCGCTCGGAGGGACCGCGGGGTCGACCCCGTCCTCGTCCACGCGCGGAGGCGCGGTGTGCGCGACCTCGTGGTGGGCGAGCGCCGCGTCGTAGAGCGAGACGCCGCGCTGCTCGATGGCGACGTTGACCACGCGGAGCCGCTGCTCGGCGAAGGGGCGGTCCCAGTCGTCGGGGCGCACCTCGAGGCGCACCTCCTGGAGGGCGTCATGCTTGCCGCGCACGAGCACCCGATAGAAACCGCCGCGATCCCACGCGATCGAGGCGTCCGCGGCCTCGTGCATCAGGACCGGCGCCTCGCCGCGCAGGAGCGAGACGAGCGCGTGCCCGGGCACCGGCACCCGCGTCAGCCGCGCGAGGTTGCATGCCTTCGCCGGGCCGTGGAGAAACTGCTTGTCCTTCGCGTCGGCAAGCGCGAAGCGGCGGCCATCGGAGGTGAGCGTGTACAGGCTGAGGCCGAACGGGCTCACGACCTCGAAGCGCACGCGATCGGGGTTGACCGCGAAGAGGTACAGATCCCCGCGCACGCGACCCTGAGCCGCGAACACGTCGATCTTCGCGGCGCCCTGCACGCCGTTGACGCAGGCGTACGACGCCTTCATCCGGCCGAGCGCGGCGTCCGCGGTCGGGAACTGCGATCGAGGCGGTGCGACGCCGCAACCGACCAGCCCGCACGCGGCCCACAGCGCGACGGCCCGCGCCCGACCGCCCGTCGCGGACCCCACCCGCCCCGACCCGCCGTCGCCGTGAGGCGAGAGCGAACCCGGAGCCCCACGGGCCCCCTCTCCCTTCAGGGAGGGGGGGCTGGGCGGTGAGGTCTGCGCAGCCGGGTCGAGCACCTAGGAGGCCCTGAGCGCCTCGAGCAGGTCGACGTCGGGGATGGCGATCGGCATCCGCGCGCGGATGACAGCCACGTCGTTGTCCTCGCAGAGCCGCGCGATCGCGGCGCCGTCGTAGAGGGCGACCGGCGCCGTGCCGGCGACCGAGGCCTCCTCGCGCGCGCCGGAGAGCGTCTGGCCCGCGGTGAAGATCCAGCCGACGGCCGCCGGGCCGTAGTGGTGCAGCGAGCCGCGAAGCTCGGTCACGCGCTCGCGCCCGATCTCGCGCCCGTCGCGCCGAATGACGATCGCGAGCTTGATGGCCTCGCCTCCCGTGCGCAGCTCGCCCGAAAAGTGCGCCTCGCCGCCGGGCGCGCCGGCGCGGCGGGTCGCGCGGATCTGCGCGACGCCGATGCGTTCGAGCGCGAGGATGACGAGCTCGACGAACGCGTGACCCGGCAGCTCGGCGAGCTTGCGGGCGAAGGCGCGCCGGGCGGCGTCGCGGTAGCGCTCCACCGCCGCCAGCGCCTCGGCCTCGAGGCGAGCGAGGTCGCTCGAGAGCACCCAGTCGGTGAGCCCGACGCGCCCGCCGGCGAACCGGAAGCGCGGGCGCTGACCGCCGGCGAGGCGGCGGGCATTGTCGGCCCGGACCGACGCGGCGATCTGCGACTGCACCAGCTGCACGTCGCCGGCGAGGCGCCCGCGGCGCTGCGCCGTCTCGGCGATCTGGCGGAGCGAGACCGGACCGCCGTTGCGGTCGAACGTGGTCAGGATGGCCGTGACCGCGTCGGCGAGATCGCGCCCCGCGAGGTCGTCGAGCGCGGTGCCGTCGCCGGCAGCGAGGTCGATCACCTGCGGGCCACGGTAGGGCTGCTCCGCGACCTCGCGCGGTGCCTCACGGTCACGGTCGCGATCCCGGTCACGGTCCCGGTCGCGATCGCGGCCCTCGCGCCCCTCGCGGGGCGGGGCCTCGGGCCGGCGCGCCTCGAACGCGGGCGTCGCCGTGTACGACGGGAGCCCGCCGCCCTGAGGAACGCTCGTGCCGTTCGTGCCGTTCGTGCCGTTCGTGCCGTTCGCCCCGTTCGTGCCGGCCACGGGCGCGTCGGCGGCGCCGCCGCGTCCGCGACGACGACGACGACGACGACGACGTCCGTCGCCTTCACCAACCCCGGCCGCGCCGGCCTGCGCCGGGGCGCGGTCGTCGGTGCCACCGAGGATCGGCTGGTCGTCGTCCTCCTCCTCGTCGAACAGCTCCGAGGCGCCCGCGGCGGCCTCGGCGCGCATCGCGTCCTCGGGGCCGGCCGCGCCGTCGCGCTCCTCGTCCTGGAACGGGCCCGGGCCGCGGCCAACGCGTGCGCCACGCGGCGTGGGAGCATCGTCGCTGACGGCCTCGGACTCGGACTCGGCCGAGACGGCCTCCTCGCCGTCCTCGACGCGATCGACGTCGTCGGCCTCCGGCTCGGGGTCCATCTCCACCGCGCCGCTGGCGCCGGCCTCGCCACGCGGGGCGTCGGGGCGCAGGCTCGGCTTCTTGCCGGCCTTCTTGCCGTCGAGGCCCGCCTTGATCGTCTTCTCGTCCCACTCGCGCAGCGCGAAGACGCCCGGCTTCACCCGCACGAGCGGGTTCTCGGGCGAGTCCTTCTTGAGCGTCGCGGCGAGCCGGGCGCCCATCGTGACCTCCGGGCTCTTGCCCACGTGACTCAGGAGGTTCTTCTCGATGGCGATGTCGGTAATCGTCTTGTAATGGAGCGGCCTACCCTCGAGGCGCAAGACCTCGACCGCAGCGTCGGTGAACGTCATGTTCGTCGTCCTTCGGGCGCCGCGCCCTCGTCAGGGACGGGCCAGCGCGCCTTGGCCACCAGCGCTCACGCCTCGCGCACACCGCGCGCTGCCGGGGCTCGGGCCTCTCGCGCCCCTGCCGACGCCGGATTCAGCGTCTGCGCGGGACCGGTCGGGGCCCATTCCCAAGGCGGCGAGCCCGTTTGCGAGCCCCCCTAGCCTCGAGTCCCCGCCACGACCGGGAAGCGCACATTCGCTCCCACTCGGCCGCGGACCACCAGTAGCGATGGTTGGCTTAGCATGCTGTCCAGGGGAGGTCAACCACGGACCACGCGAGCCACGCGCCCACCTTTCGCAGCGGCCCCTCCCCGCGAGGTCGATCCGGCGCGAGCGCGGGCCCGCGCGAGCGGCTAGCCTCCGCGGGGATGGAGCTCTCGCGACTGCTCGACGAGCTCGTGCGAGCGGCCGAGCGCCTGGGCGTCCCGGTGCGCACCGAGCCCTTCGACCCCGGCCTCGCCGAAGGTCGCCGGCCTCGCAGCGGGCTCTGCACCGTGCGAGGCGCGCGCATCATCCTGGTCGACGCGCGCTCCCCCGTGCCCGACCGCGTGGCCATCGTGGCCGGCGCGCTCTCGTCGCTCGACCACGAGTCGCTCTACCTGGCGCCCGTCGTGCGCGCGACCATCTCGGCCTACCGCCCCGTGACGACCGGCCTCCCCGAGGGGACCGTCGCGCTCCCGCTCCGCCGCACGAAGCCGTACGATCCCTGACGGGGGTCAGCCGAGGCCGAGCACCCTCGCGACCTCGGCATACGTGGCCTCGACGGCCTCGTCGATCTTGCCGATCTCGGTGCCGCCGGCCTGCGCCATGTCGGGGCGACCGCCGCCGGCCCCCCCCACGATCTTCGCGACGACCTTCACGAGGTCGCCCGCCTTCACGCGGGCGGTCGCGGCCTTCGACACCATGACGGCGAGCTGCACCTTGTCGCCGACGACGGCGCCGAGCAGCACCACCGACTGCTCGCCGAGCTTGTCGCGGAGCTTCTCGGCAAGCTCGCGAATCGCGCCGACGTTCGTGCCGTCGGGCACGCGGCGCGAGAGCACCTTCACACCCCCGAGCTCGCGGGCCTCGGCGAGCATCGCGTCGATGCCGCCGCCGCCCGCGGCGCCCGGGGCCGCGGCGCCGCCGCCCTCGAGGAGCTTGCGCTCGAGGTCGGCGATCCGCTTCTCGAGCTCGCGCTCGTGCACGACGAGCTTGCCGATCTTGTCGACGAGGTCCCCGCCCTGGACCTTGGCCGCGACGCGCGCGCGCACGAGCTCGCCCTCGGCCTCGCGGACGTACCCGAGAGCGTTCAGGCCCGTCGCGGCCAGGATGCGGCGCACGCCGGCCGCGATGCCACCCTCGCTCAGGATCTTGAAGAGCCCGAGATCGCCCAGGCGCCGCGCGTGGGTGCCG
The DNA here is from genome assembly GCA_903906315.1 of uncultured delta proteobacterium. Lineage (GTDB taxonomy): Bacteria > Myxococcota_A > Polyangia > Polyangiales > Polyangiaceae > CAIVJW01. Next base: position 62,863 of record CAIVJW010000255.1, read on the forward strand.
CCGCAGAGCTCCACCGAGTCCTGCGTCATTGTCAGCATGCGGACGACGTCGCCGTACTTCTCCTCGAAGATCATCATCGCGCCGCGGGTCTTCGCCACGTCGATGGGCAGGACCTCGGTGAGCACGGGGGCGTTCTCGAGCACCTTGCCGTTCACGAGGTCCTCGATGCGCGTGATCTCGTCGCGCGAGAGCGGCCTATTGTGCGCGAAATCGAACCGGAGCATGTCGGGCCCGACGCGCGATCCCTTCTGCAGCGCGTGCGGGCCGATCACGACCTTGAGCGCCCAGTGCAGCAGGTGCGTCGCCGAGTGGTTGCGGCGCGTGGCGCTGCGGCCGGCGTGGTCGACCTCGAGCGCGACCTTCTGGCCGACCGCGATCGAGCCCGACTCGACCGTGCCCTCGTGGACCACGAGGCCCGCGAGCGGGCGCTGCGTATCGCGCACGGCTACGCGCAGGCCGTCGGCGGTGATCACGCCCGCGTCGCCGACCTGGCCGCCGGACTCGGCGTAGAACGGGGTCGACGCGACGACGACCTCGACCTCTGCGCCGGCCTCCGCGCGGTCGACGAGCTTGCGCGTCTTCTTGACCTTGTCGCCCTCGCCGGCCCTCGTGACCTCGAGCAGCGCCACGACCTCGCTGTCGCCGACCTCGTGCTCGTAGCCCGTGAACCGCGGCGGCTGCGCGAGCGTCGCCTTCGCGTCACGGTACGCGGTGTCGATGGCGGCGTTCGGATCGATCGGGCCGTCGACCTCGTCGGCGCCCTTCACGATCGCCTCGGCGCCCTCGAGGTCGACCGAGAACGCCGCCTCGGACGCGATGACCTGCGTGAGGTCGAGCGGGAAACCGTACGTCGTGTAGAGGTCGGCGGCTGCGGCGGCGGCGAGCGTGCGATCGCCGCGCGCGCGCATCTCGTCGAAGCGCTCGTCGAGGATCTTCATGCCGCGCTTGAGCGTCGCGCGGAAGCGGACCTCCTCGTCCTCGACCACGCGCACGATCAGGTCCTTGCGGTCCTGGAGCTCCGGGTACGTGGACCCCATGAGGTCGATGAGCTCCTGCGCGACCTCGTGCAGGAAGGGCCGCTCGATGCCGAGGCGGTGACCGTGGCGGATCGCCCGGCGCATCACGCGACGCAGGACGTACTCGCGGCGCTGCTTCTCGGGCATCACGCCCTCGGCCATGAGGAACGCCGTCGCGCGCACGTGGTCGGCGATGACGCGCATCGAGACGTCGTCGTCCGCGGCGCCGCCCGTGTACCGCTTGCCGCTGATGGCCGAGGCCTTGTCGACGAGCGGGCGCAGGAGGTCGGTGTCGTAGTTCGACGTCACGCCCTGCATCACGGCCGTGATGCGCTCGAGGCCCATGCCGGTGTCGATGCTCGGCGCGGGGAGCGCGACCGCCGGCGCGGCCTTCGTCGCGCGGTCGTACTGCATGAAGTCCAGGTTCCAGATCTCCGTCCAGCCGGTGCCGTCCATGCGCGGCTCTTCGCCGAAGCGGCCGACGTCGGGCTCCGCGCCGTGGAAGTAGTGGACCTCCGAGCAAGGGCCGCACGGGCCGGTGTCGCCCATCGACCAGAAATTGTCGGCCATGCCGAGGCGCAGAATGCGGTCTTCGCCGAGCCCGGTGACCTTGCGCCAGAGGTCGGCGGCCTCGTCGTCGCCCGCGAAGCCCTGCTCGCCCTTGAACACCGTGACGACGAGGCGCTCGCGCGGCACGCCCCACACCTTCGTGAGCAGCTCCCACGCATGGGCGATGGCGTCGGCCTTGAAGTAGTCGCCGAAGCTGAAATTGCCCAGCATCTCGAAGAAGGTCTGGTGGCGCGCGGTGACGCCGACGTTCTCGAGGTCGTTGTGCTTACCGCTGATGCGGATGCACTTCTGGCTGGAGGCGGCGCGCGTGTAAGGGCGCTTGTCCTTGCCCGTGAAGACGTCCTTGAACGGCACCATGCCCGCGTTGACGAACATGAGCGTCGGGTCGTTTTGCGGGACGAGGGGGGCGCTCGGCACGACCTCGTGGCCGCGCGCGGCGAAGAAGTCGAGGAAGCTCCGGCGGATCTCTGCGGACGTGTGCGCGGTGGACATGGCGGTTGCCGCGCTCTAGCACGATGCGGCGCGCCGAAAAAGCGAGGCGCGCAGGGCAGCTGGCGGCGGGGGCGGCGCGCGCAGCTCGGGAGCCGACTCAGAAGGTCGGGCCGGTCGGCGCGACGGCCTCGTACGACCATTCGCTGCGGACACGGAACGAGACGAGCAGCGGGGCGTGGTCGCTCAGGCCGCGACCCTCGGACCAGTCCCGGCGATACTCGGCCTCCTCGGGGACGAGCTCGGCGGAGACGAGCATGTGGTCGAAGCGGCGCGGCGCGCCGTCCGTACGCACCGAGTGCTCGGCGGGCGCGTCGACGAACGGGTGCACGGCGCGGAACGCGTCGAGGAGGCCGTGGCGAGCGGCGGGCCCGACGAGGGCGAGCTCCGCCTCCTCCCAGAGCGGGCCGCGACCCTTGCTGCCGACGCCGAAGCCGCAGAAGCCGTCCGCGCCCTCGCGCTTCGGGAGGCCGAGGTCGCCTGCCACCAGGCGCGGCCGCCTCGGCGCGGACGCGAGCGTGGTCGCCAGCGCGTCGCACGTCTTGACCTTGTCCCAGGGGTTGCGCATGCCGGTGGCGACGAGCGCGTTGATGACGTCGAGCTGCCCCCACGGCGTCTCGGCCCGCGCGCGGAGCAGCTCCCACGGCCGAGGCGCGACGCCCGTCCACGGCACCAGCTCGCGACGGAGGCGGTTGTACCGCTGCACCCACCCACGCTGCGGCGCACCGCCGCCCGCCCAACCCGAGGGCATGCGAAGGAGCGGCCAGCGACCGGCGATCACGTTGGCGGCGTGCTTGCCCGCCGATCGCGCGTCGTCGATGCTCGAGGCCGTCGCGGCGAAACCGAGCTGCGACAGGAACCGCCGCAGGCCCTCGAAGAGCGGCAGCGTCACGCTCTGGAGGAGCACGAGATCGGGCTGGGCCTCGAGCAGCGCGGCGCCGATGCCTTCGGCGCGGTCGGCCCGCTTGCACAGGTTCCACGAGAGGACGCGCACGCCCCACGAGTATCGCGCGCGAGCCCGAAAAGGAAGTCGGCCCGGCGCGGGCTACTTCTTCGCGGCCGCGTCGAGCGCCTGGCGCGCACCGCCGACGGCGCTCTCCACCGCGGCGCCGATCGCGTCGGCGCGGAGCGCTGCGAGCACCGCCTCGCTCGCGGTCGAGCCGCCGATCGCCTCACCACCGCCACCGAGGAAGGCCTTGAGGACCTGGTCGGGTAGCTTGCGAACCGAAAGCTCGACGCGTGCGGTGAACCCGGCCTTGGCGCCCTCGACGCGCGAGAGGCGAGCGAGCGCGCCGTCGACGGCCAGCACGGGCAGCTTGCGCCCCTTCGCGGCCTCGATCGTGGCGGCCTCGTCGCCGTCTTCGACGACCTCCACGCCCGGTACGTCGACGAGGCGATCGCGGAGCTTCTGCCGCACGATCGCCTCGACGACCGCACCCGCGCCCGTGCGGTCATGCACCGGACCGATCGCGACGAGGTACTTCGTCCTGGGTCGCAGCGCCTCGAGGCGCTTGACGGCGGCCGCGAGCGAGGTCTTCACCGTCGCTTCCGTCTCGCGGTCCTGCGCCGCGCGAAGCGGCGGGAGCGAGGCCGGATCGCCGAGGGTGCGCAGCGCGGCCACGACCGCCGCGCGCACCGCGACGTGGGGATCGCCGAGCGATCGCTCGAGCGCTCCGCGCGCCGCCGGCGCCTTCGACTTGCCGAGCGCGAGCGCCGCCGCGACGCGAACCCGAAAATCGCCGCCGTCCGCTCCGAGATCGGCGAGCGCCGTCGACCCCGCGTCGGCGCGCACCCCGACGGCCGTGGACGTGATCGCGAAGGCGACGAGAGGCGCGATCCAGCGGCGCACGGGGGGCCTCAGGGCCCCTAGAAGAGGATGCCCATGTACCAGCGGAGCGTCTGCGCCGTCGCCGTCGCCAGCTCGCCGCCGCCGGTGTTCGCCGCGTAGGCCGACACCTCGCCCGGCATGTAGCCGAGGCCGCCGAGGGGGAAGAGCACGCCGTACTGCAGCATCGTGTAGAACCCGCCCATCTTGTTCGGGTCGTCGTTGAGGCTGCCGTCCTTCGACTGGAAGTACAGGTTGAAGTTCAGCTCGATGCCGAGGTCGCGCGCGTGGCCGGGGGTCTGGATGAACTCGCTCGCGCGGCTCCAGATCATCGCGGCGCCGCCGCCGAGCTTCTGCCCCGCCTTGTCGCGGAGGAAGTCGTACTCGACCGACGGGCGGAAGTAGTACGCGCCGGCGACGCGGTTGAGGATGTGCCGCCAGAGGATGAGGTCGATGCGGTAATCGGGGTGGAAGTTGAACGTCGAGAACGTGCGGTCCGCCGTGCGCTGCGGCATGAGGCCCTGCGCGGGCGGCACGAGCGACTCGACGTCCGGATCGCCCGATGCCCAGCCGACGCCGAGCTGGATGCGCAGCCGGTCCTCGAGGACCTTGAGCTCCGACTGCGTCGCGACGCCGAACTGCCGCACCTTCCAGCCGGGGCTCGCCTCGTCCGCCGGGTTCTTGTAGTCGCAGGCGCCGTTCGCCGCGCGCGTCGTGCAGTCGATCGAGCCGAGCACGGCCACGCCCTCGGCCTCGAAGCGGAACTTCTTGTAGAGGACCTGGAGCCAGAGGTCCGGGATGTACGCCGTGGCGCCGCGGCGGACGAAGCCTTGCCCGACGTTGGACGACTTCTGGTTCAGCGCCGCGGACGAGCCGTCCGAGGACTCGTCGTTCGCGATGACCTGGTTGCGGAAGACGAAGTACGCGCCGCCGTTGATGACCAGGTCGCCCTTCGCGAGCTCGAGCTTCTGGAGGTCGGGGTTCCTGCGGCGCGCGAGGACGAGCACGTACTGGTGGACGGCGTCGAGCTGCGAGACGTTGTAGGGCTGCCCCTGCTGCTGCGAGAGGTTCGCGCTCGTCGTGCCGGAGTTCGCGAAGTCCCAGGCACCGCCGAAGTAGAGGTCCCACTTCTTGATGCCGGTGATGAACATGATGCGGTCCGACGTGGACTGGTAGTCCGAGTCGTGACCGTCGCCCGCGTTGGCGAGGATGCCGAGGCCCCAGTGGCTGGGCATGCGGCCGAAGCGCAGCACGCCGACGGGCGTCTGGTACTCGCCCCACACCCGCTTCACGGCGATCGAGCTGCCGAGGGTGTTCTGCCCGGTGGTGGGCGTCCACTGCGTGCTGGCGAACGAGCCGAGAGCCGAGTAGCCGCCCCGGCCGACGACGCTGTAGCCGGCCGCGCTCGGCACGTTGTTGTAGCCCTCGGGCGTCGAGCCGAGCACGACGTTGTCGAGCAGATCGATCTGCGACATGATCCGCAGGTTGTCGCTGATATGGAGCTCCGGGTTCAGCCGGAAGCGCATGTTGGCGCTGGCCTGCGTCTTGTTCTCGCAGGGCTCCATCGTCGCGGCCGTCGACGGGTCCTTTCCGCACAGCTTGACCTGGTGCGGGTTGCCGGCGACGTCGACGTAATCGTTGTCCGCGGGCTGCGGCCAGAACTGCGACCCGGGAGCGTCCTTGCGACCGAGCGAGAAGTTGTGGAAGAGCTCCGCGCGCACGCGGTAGTAGCCGTGGATCTCGAAGATGGGGCGGGTGTGCGACCACCAGTCCTCGGCGTACACGTCGCTCGGCTTCGCGCCGACGTCGCCGACGGGCATCGGACGCTCGGTCAAGGCGCCGGCGAGCAGGCCAGGGCCGCCGCCGGGCTTCTGCGGTGCGCGCGGGTCCTTGTCGACGCCGGGCGGAGCGGCGGGGGCCGCGACCGCTGCGGGAGGAGCCAGGGGCGCGGCGACGGGCGCGGGCGGCATGAGCGGCTCGGCCGAACGCGCGGCAGGCGCGGGCGCGGCAGGCGCGGAGGCGGCCGGTGGCGAAGCCGGTGAAGGCGCCGCTGCGGCAGGTGGCGGCGCCGGCGCAGGCACCGCACGCGCCGCGGGTGGCGCCGTGGGCTTGGCGTCGACGGGCGCCTTCTCCGGCGCGGGCTGCGCCGACGCGCCGCACGGGGCCGCGAGCGCGAGGCTGGCGGCGAGCGCTCCGGCGCAGATCCGAAGGCGTGAGCGACGTGCAAGCGGCATAGGTCCCAGCACGGGCCCCATGTCTCACGCCCGTGACATGTGGTCAACGGGGTCGCGCCCCGACCGTGGATGAGGGACGGGCGGCGAGCGAGGCGGCGACGTCCGGGCGAGCGCGGGGTGCGGCGAAGCGTGCCCGCGGACGAGGTCACACTTTCGACAACATTTCGCCGAAGCCTTGCGGTAACGTGACCCCCGCTTCTCGGCTTCGCGATTCGTCATCTCCCACGCCGGCGCCGCGTCGCGCTGCGGTGGCCGCTTCGAGCACCCGACCGAGACCAGACGAGGATCGATGAGTACGCGACTTCCGCATTTGGTGCTGTGCACCTTGGGCGCCGCGGCGCTCCTCCACACGGGGACGTCCTACGCGCAGTCCAGCGCGGCGACTGGCGAGTTCTCCGTCCAGCGCTTCGAGCCAGCGCCTGGGTCGAAGAACTTCCTGAGCGTCCAGGGCCTCCGCATGGATGGGAACTGGGGCTGGACGGCCGGCCTCATGTTCAACTACGCGCGGGCCCCGTTCGTGGTGGTGAGCTGCAAGTCGCAGTCCGACTGCGGCTCGCCGAACGCCGTCCAGCAGAACGACACGGCGGTGGTCCGGGACCTGTTCACGTGGGACCTGCTGGCCTCGGTCAGCCCGATCTCGCGCCTGCAGGTCGGGCTGCGCGTCCCGCTGGCATACGCGAACGGCGAAGGCACGCCGAACCCGGGCGGCACCCAGGAGCCCATCAAGAAGTTCGGCGTCGGCGACCCGATGATCGAGGCGAAGGTACGCCTGTTCGGCAAAGCGACGAGCCCGGTCGCTCTCGGCGTCGGCGGCGACCTCAGCTTCCCCGTCGGTCACGCGAGCGCCCCGGGCGCGTACCTCGGCAACCAGTCGCCGGTGACCGGCGGCCTCCGCGCCATCTTCGACGGCGCCGCGGGTCCGTTGCAGTTCGGGCTCAATTTGCGCGCTCTTTTTCGGGAGTCGGGCACGGTCGGCAGCACGACGATCGGTAACGAGTTCCGCTACGGCGCTGGCCTGGGCTACCGCATCAGCCCCATCTTCCGCGTGCTCGCGGAGGGCTACGGGTCGACGAAGTTCAGCGCGGCGAACGGCACGAACTCGCTCGAGATCGACGGAGCCGTCGAGATCCAGCCGCTCGGATCGGGCCTCAACTTCCGGCTCGGCGGCGGCGCGGGTGTGCTCGCCGGCACCGGCGTCCCGGCGGCGCGCGCGATCGCGGGCGTGTCCTACTACCACGAGATCGGCGACAAGGACGGCGACGGCATCGGCGATCGCGACGACAAGTGCCCGACGATCGCCGAGGACAAGGACGGCTTCGAGGACGAGGACGGCTGCCCCGACGAGGACAACGACAAGGACAGCATCCCCGACGCGAAGGACAAGTGTCCGAACCAGGCGGAGACCGTCAACAGCTTCCAGGACGAGGACGGCTGCCCCGACGACGTCCCGGACCGCGACAAGGACGGCATCGCCGACGGCGAGGACATGTGCCCGGACGACGGCGGCAAGTCCGTCATCCGCTCGAAGGGCCCGTACTTCGGCTGCCCGGACCGCGACGGCGACGGCGTGCCGGACAAGACCGACAAGTGCCCCGACCAGCCGGAGGACACCGACGGCTTCGAGGACCTCGACGGCTGCCCGGACCCGGACAACGACCACGACGGCGTCCCGGACGACCAGGACGAGTGCATCGACCAGCCGGAGACCATCAACGGCTTCAAGGACGAGGACGGCTGCCCCGACGTGGCCGCGGATCGCGACCACGACGGCATCCCCGACGCGATCGACAAGTGTCCGGACCAGCCCGAGAACTACAACGGCGTCCAGGACGAGGACGGCTGCCCCGAGGCCGGACCGCAGCTGGTGCAGGTCGGCGCGGGCGAGCTCAAGATCATGCAGCGGGTCGAGTTCGCCACGTCGAGCGACAAGATCACGGGCGCGAAGAGCTTCCTCGTCCTCGACGCGGTGGCCGGCGCGCTGAAGGGCCACTCGGAGATCATGCAGCTCGAGGTCGGTGGACACACCGACAACGCGGGCGCCGCGGATCAGAACAAGCAGCTCAGCCAGAAGCGCGCCGAGGCGGTCGTGAAGTACTTGACCGAGAAGGGCGTCAACGGCGCGCGTCTGTCGGCCAAGGGCTACGGTCAGGACAAGCCGGTCGCGGACAACAAGTCGGTGATGGGCAAGCAGAAGAATCGGCGCGTCGAGTTCATCGTCGTGCAAACCGCAAAGGGCACCGGCGCTGCGCCTGGCGCCGCGCCCGCTCCCGCCGCCGCTGCCGAGCCCGTCGCTCCGGTGAAGGGGACTCCTGCGAAGGCCGCCCCCGCGAAGGGGACTCCTGCGAAGGCGGCCCCCGCGAAGGGCGAGCCCGGCAAGGTCAACAAGGAAGGCGTGATCGAGTTCTGAGCTGGGTCACGATGGGGCCGCGAGCGGCTACGCCGCCCGGCCGCTCCGCGGGACACGCAACGTCAACGCGCTCGCCTCTCACCGAGGCGGGCGCGTTCGCGTTTGTCCCGGCGCGCTCGCCGCTCGCGCGCCCATCGCCACGCGCGCGGGAACCGACGCCCCGCCGCGCTGTCCTGGTAGAGTGCGCCGCGGGGGCGCGAGAACTATTGCGGCTCGTCCCCGTCCCAAGACGCGGAGGTCACTCGATGCCGTCGCCGTGCCTGTTCCGCGCATCTCGCGCGACCACCGTGCTTGTGCTCGTGGCCCTCGGGCTTGCCGTGGGCTCGTGCAAGCAGCCCGAGAAGCCCCTCCTGCCACGCGCTCAAACCTGGGCCGAGCTGCGCACCGTGCGCCTCGCGGTCACCGTCGCGTCGCCGGGAGAGGCCGACCGGACCCCCTACCCGCGCGAGCGCCTGGTCGACGGCGAGGTCGTGAAGGTCGCCGCGGAGGGGCTCGCCTGGCTGCGGCGCGACGGCGGGGCGACGCTCCTCGTGCGCGGGCCGGCGAGCCTCACGGTTCGGTCCGAGGTCGTCGAGGTGACCGAGGGGCGCGTGTTCGTCGACACCCCGGTCGGCCCGACGACCGAGCTCACCACGCCGAGCGGTCCCCTGCACCTGTCGCACGTGCGCGCGAGCATCGACGTGCGCAAGGACGGCGCGACCGAGGCCTACGTGCTCGCGGGCGAGGTGCGCACCGACGGCGCAGCGCACGCGGCCGCAGGCGAGCGGCTGACGCTGGGCGGGGGATCGGGCGCGAAGGCTTCGGCGGCAGCCGTCGTCGCGTGGGACGACTGGACCGGCGGGCTCGCCACGACCGATCGCACCGCGGAGCCCTCGCCCTACGGCGTCGGCACGGTCGGCGCCCGGCGCCCCGGCGAGCAGGGCACGCCGCGCTTCCCGCTGGCGATCCAGAAGCTCGACGTGAAGGTCACGATCGACGGCGACTTCGCGGTGACGGAGGTCGACGAGACGTTCTTCAACCCGAGCTCGGACGTCGTGGAGGGCGTGTACCGCTTCCGCACGCCGGACGGCGCCGTGCTGCACCGCTTCGGCGTCGACCGCGAGGGATCGGTCGTGTGGGGCCGCGTCAAGGAGAAGCAGGCCGCGGCCGCGCAATACCAGGCCAACGTCTACCAGGGCTCCACCGAGGACCCGGCGCTGCTCGAGTGGGACGCGCCGGGCGTGTACCGCGCGCGCCTCTACCCGATCGGCGCGGGCGAGGCGCGGCGGGTCGTCGTGCGCTACGGCGAGTGGCTCGGACGATCGGGGCCGCGCGGTGAGCGCCGGCTCTACGTCTACCCGATGGCGGCCGAGGGGGCCGAAGGCTCGCTGCCGAGCATCGAGGAGCTCACGGTCTCGATCGACCTCGCGCGCGCCGGCGCGACGGAGATCCGATCCGGCATGGCGGGGGTTCAGACGGGCACGACGATCGTCGTGCGCGAGCACGATCTGTCGCCTCGAGCCGATCTCGCGGTCGAGCTCTTCGACGGCGGACTGCTCGCGCCGCGCGGGTTCGTCGCGCCGCACGTGGTGGACCTCGACACGCTCCCGCCGTCGGAGCGGAGCGAGGCCACGCGCCTCGGCAGGCAGGAGGCCGACTACGTGATCGTGCCGATCCGCGCCGCGGACGTGCCCGCGGTGGCGGGCGGGCTCGACCTCGCGATCGTGATCGACACGTCGGCGGCGACCGAGGCCGCTTCGCTCGCGATCGCGCGCGCGGCCACGTCGGCGCTGCTCGCGCACCTCGGGCCGTCGGACCGGGCGGTCGTGCTCGCGGGCGACGACGGGCTGCGGCCGGTCGTGCCCGGGCGCGCGGAGCTCGCGCCGGTCGACGAGGCGCGGCGCCGGGAGGTGCTGACGAGCCTCGCGGGCGTGGGCCGCGGCGGTGCGACGGACCTCGGCGCCATGCTCAGCCAGGCCGCAGCGAAGCTCGATCCGAAGCGCCGCGGCGTGGTCGTCTACGTGGGCGACGGATCGCCCACGGTCGGCGAGCTCGCCCTGCCCGACCTGCGCGACCGCCTCGCGAAGCTGCCGAGCCCGGTGCGCATCTTCGGGCTCGGCATCGGCGACGGCGCCGACATGGCGCTGCTCAAGGGCATCGCGCGGGGCGCCTTCGCCGAGCGGATCGGCGACGCGAACGCCGCCGCGCGGTCGGCGCTGCGACTGCTCGAGACCGCCGAGCGCCCCGCGTGGCTCGGGGCGAAGGTCGACCTCGGCCCGCAGATCGAGCGCGTCTTTCCGCGCGAGCTGGGCGCGCTCGTGGCCGATGAGGGCGCGCTGGTCCTCGGGCGCGTGACGGCGCGGCCGCTGCCGACGACGCTCACGATCACCGGCCCAAGCGGCGCGACGACGCTGCCGCTCACGACCGTGCCGCTCGAGGACTCGGGCGATCTGCGCCGACGCTGGGCGGAGGCGCGGCTCGCGCAGATGTTCGACGAAGCCGCGGGGCGCGCCGCCATGGTCGACCTCGGATCGCGGCACGGAATCATCACGCCGGTGACGTCGCTCTACGTGCCGACGACGAAGGAGATGTCCTCCGAGGAGCGCGCGGAGCTCGACGTGGCCAAGCAGGCGCGCAGGCGGGCACCGCCGCCAAAGCCGAAGGGCTCGCGGTCGGGCGGGCTCTTCTTTGGCAAGGCCGACGCCGAAGGCGAAGCCACCGAGCAGGCGGCGGGCGCCAGCGCGGACAACAAGGAGGGCGGCACCGGCACGCGTGCCAAGGGAGAAGAGGGCTCGATGGGCAACCCGAACGCGCGCGCCGGTGGCAACCGCTACGGCGTGCAGGGCCCCTCGGACGCGCCCGCCTCGCCCGTCGCGGTCGCAGCCTCCCCTGCGCCGATGCCAGCCGCCGCGGCCGAGGCGCCCGCGCCGCAGCGCACGGTGAGGCCCGGAGCGGCTGGCGGCGGGCTCGCCGCTGTCGCGCCCGCGGCAGCGCCGACGCAGGCCACGACCCCGCCCGCCACGGGTAAGGCGTCCGCCGCGGGCGCGTCCGCCGACGGCCACGTCGCGCGACAGGAGGCGCTCCGCGAGGCGGCCGAGTTCGGGATGATCGGGCTGCTCAGCGCGGGCGCGGGCGGCGAGCCGAACGCCCCGTCTGCGCCGTGGGGGCGCGACGACTCGCTCGCTGCGCGCGGGGGCGACGGCGACGGGCCCGCCGGGCTCGGCCTCGCGGGCGTCGGCGAGGGAGGCGGAGGGATCGCGGACATCGGCACGCTCGGCCAGGGCTTCGGCAGCGGAAGCGGCCGCCTCGGGGGCGCGCACGCGGCGGCGCCGAGCAAGCCGTCCGAGCCCAAGCCGAAGGCCGCCGTCGACAAGACGGAGGCGACCAAGGACGCGCGCGGCAAGGACGAGCAGAAGAAAGGCGACAAGAGCCTCGCGAAGCAAGCGCCGGCGGCGAGCGAGGTCCGGGTCGTCGTGCGCGTCGGAGAGGTGTCGCACCTCGCGTCGCGGTGCGGCGACGCCGCGGGCGCGCCGCTCGAGGAGCGCCTCGGGCTCTGGCGCGAGCGGCTCTCGCGCGTGACGGGCAACGCGGGCGCGGTCGCCGGCGTGTACCGGCGCGCGCTCGCGCTGTGCGAGGCGCCGACGTGGCGCGAACGGGCCGCGCTGCTCGGCCTGCTCCTCGACGCGATGCCCTCCGTCCCGGGGCGCGTCGCGCTGTGGCGGGTGATGGCGCGAGACCTCGGCACCGCCGACGCGATCTACCGCGGGCTCCTCGCGCGCGTGCGGACGCCCCAGGAGATGCGCGATCTGCACGCGGCGCTCGGGCTGCGATCGGTCGACCCCGGGCTGCTCGCGAAGGTGCTCAAGGACGCGCCGTCGCCGGTGGCTCGCGCGAAGCAGCTTCGCGAGCTCTACGCGGCGTGGCCGGACGACTTCACGCTGGCGCTGGCGCTGCTCGACGCCCTCGAGGACGCGAAGGACGACGCCGGCGCGCGCGAGCTCGGCCGGGCGCTCCGGGCGCGGCCCGACGCGGACGCGCGGCTGCGCACCGCGGTGGGCGAGCTGTACCTTCGCCTCGCGGCGCACGCCGCGCAGCCGGCCGATCGCGCCGCGGACGAGGCCGAGGCGCGGCGCGCGTTCGGCGAGATCGTGGAGTTTTCCCCCGACGATCCGGTCGCGCGACGACGGCTCGGCGACCTCCTGCGCGCCCACGGCTGGTACGCCGAGGCGGCGCGACAGTACGAGACGCTCGCTCGGCTCGCGCCCGACGACGGGACCGTCGCGCTCCTGCTCGCGGCGGCGGCCGAGGGGCAAGGCCGCCTCGAGGAGGCCGTGAAGTGGACCGAGAAGGGAGGCGCCTCGGGCGCGCCCGACGTCTCGCAGAGCCCGGCCGCGACCGCGCGCGCGTTCGCCGCCACGTACCTCGCGTGGGGCCGGAAGGCGGCGCTCGACGCCGACAAGAAGGTCGAGGCCGACCACCTCGCGGCGCGGCTCGTGCGCGTGCTCTCAGCGGACCGGCGGGCGAACGGCAAGGGGCCGCGCGGGACGCGGGTCGCCCTCACGTGGGCCCACCCCGAGCTGCACCCGACGCTGTGGACCAACGCGCTCGGGTCGCCGATGCCGGCGCCCGAGGGCGACGTGACCCTCGGCATCGCGCAGGCGACCGTGCCGACGCGCGACGACGCGTTCGCGGAGGTGCGGCTCGAGCCCGACGAGGCCGCGCACGCGGCGCGCCTCGGCGCGACCGCGACGCTGACGGTGGTGTTCGACGAGACGGGCGCGGGCGAGCGCATCCTGAGGTCGACGGTGCGATTCGAGGCCGGCGGGCCGGCGACGCGGCGGTTCGAGCTGCGCGGCGGCGCGGTGAGGGAGGTTTCACCGTGAGCGATCGGATGCGAGTGAAGGTGACGCGGGGCGAGCGCTACGACGTGGCCGAGTGGGTGCCCGACGACGGCCGCGGCGGAGTGAGGCGCTGGACACCGCCGCCGGATGGCGGGTCGTCGAGGTGGATCATGCTCCTCGGCGCGGCGCTCGTGATCGGCGTGGTGGTGCTGATCGTGAGGTCGCAGGCGAAGCCCGAGCTCGGCAGGCCGCTCGTGCCGACGGTCGCGGACGTCCAGGCCGTGCACGCAGGCGTCGTGGTGGGGCCCGTGGGAGGCCCCGTCGGAGGCGGATCGGAGGTGCGGCGCGTGCGGCGGCTCGCGCTCGGCGACTCCATCGAGACCGACGCCGACGGGCGCGCGCGCTTGCGGCTCGACGACGGGACGGCGTTCGTGATCGATCGCGGCACGCGGCTCGTGCTCAAGGCCGGCGGGGTGACGCTCGAGCGCGGGCGCCTCTTCGTGCTGGGCGCTCCGGGCGCGCGATCGGAGGTCGACGTCGGCGGCGCGACCGCGATCATCTCGGCGGCGAACGTCGCCGTGGAGCGGCCGGCGGCGTCCGCGGCGACGGCGAGAATCTACGCGGTCAACGCCGACGTCACCGTGCGCGCGGCCGGCAAGGACGTCCCCGTCGCCGCCGGCGACACCGCCTCCGTGAACGGCTCCGAGGTCAAGGTCGCGCCCGAGCGCGGCTTCGACGACTGGACGGGCGGCATGGCCGCGCCCTGGGGCGCGAAGGGCCCGCCGCGCCGCGCGGTCGGCGAGCTCTGGGGGCGGCCGCAGTCCGCGCCCGCTGGCGATGCGTCCTCGCCGCTGACGCTGCGCGCCCACGACGTGCGCGCCACGATCACGGGCGAGGTTGCCGAGACCGAGGTGCGCACGACGTTCTTCAACGCGGGCAGCGACACCGTGGTCGGCGACTTCCGCATGGCCATCCCGCCCGGCGCGATCGTGTCGCGGTTCGCCTCCGCGCGCGGGGACGCCGTGCAAGAGGGCCACCTCGCGCTCGCAGCGCGCCGGCAGACCGTCGCGGTCGCCTCCAGCCTCCTGCTCGAGTGGGCCGGCGAGGGGTGGCTGCGCGGCACGCTCCCGTCGATCCCGCCCGGCGCCACGGTGAGCGTCATCGTCGGCTACGTGGAGTGGCTCTCGCCGCAGCCCAAGGGCGACGGAAAGAGCGCCGTCGTCCAGTACCGCTACCCGATGGCCTCCGACGCGGCGCCTCCGCTCGTGGGCGAGTTTTCGGCGCGCGTCGACGCGACGCCGTCGCAGCCGATCTCGATCGCGGCCGGGCTCGGCGCGCGCGTCGACGGGCAGGCGGTCGAGGTGCGGCGACCCGATTTCCGGCCGACGGCCGACCTGGTCGTCGACGTCGAGATCCCCGCGTGGACGGCGCCCGCGCGGCTGTACCTTTCGCCGCCGGGCGAGGACGAGGCCGCGGGCCCGACGGTGCTCGTGCGCACCGAGACGCCGGCCGCCACCAAGGAAGACGGCGTCACGCTGGCGATCGTCGTCGACGTGTCGTCGAGCGTCGAGCCGTCGCTGCTCGAGGCCGAGCGCGCGGTCGTGGACGCGGTGCTCGCGGGCCTCGGCGCGCGCGACCGCGCGATCGTGCTCGCGGCCGATCAGACGGTTCGCCCGGTGGGCCCGGCCGCGATCGGCCCGGTGGACGACGCGCGCCGCAAGGCCGTGACCGCGGCGCTCGCGGAGATCGGGCCCGGCGGCGCGACGGATCTCGGCCGCGCCCTCGAGGCCGGCGCCGACGCGCTGCCGCCCGACGCCCCCGCTGCGATGGTGATCTACGTGGGCGACGGCTGGCCCACGGTGGGCGACCCCGGCGCCGACGCGATCCTCGCGCGGCTCGCGCGGAGGCCCGGCGGCGCGCCGCGGATCGGCGCGGTCGGCGTGGGCCCGCTCGTCAACCGCTTCGCGCTCGCGTCGCTCGTGCGCGGGTCCGGCCCGCTGCTCGAGGTCGCGGACTCGAGCGACGCGGCGCGCGTCGCGGTCGAGCTGATCTCCGAGGCCCTCCAGCCGACCGTGGCCGGGGTCGAGGTGAAGCTCGGCCCCGAGGTCGAGCGCGTCTACCCGCGCGGCGCGCGCGCGCTCGTCGCCGGCGAGACGGCGTACGCGGTCGGGCGGCTGCGCGGCGAGGTGCCTCGCGAGATCACCCTCGCCTGGCGCGACGCCAAGGGCGCCCACGAGGAGAAGCGCGCGGTCACCGTGCTGCGATCGCCGAGCGAGCCGGACGTCTCTCGGCGCTGGGCCGCGGCGCGCGTCGAGGAGATCGCGCTGCGCGGCAAGGGGCGCGAGACCGCGACCGACGTCGCGCTCCGAGCGGGCCTGCTCACGCCGTGGACGGGCTGGCTCGTGGGCGACTCGAGCCCGACGTACGTGCCGACCGCGTTCCCGGTCCGCGTGCTCGACCTCGCGTCGGGCGCGGACGTCGGCTTCTCGGCGGAGCTCGCGACGCCGCGCACCACCTTCGGCACGCTGTCGGACGCGATCCCTTCGCCCTACGGCAAGGAGGACGACGACGACGGGCTGAAGGCCGCCATCGCGGCGGCCGCGCAGCGCGTGATCGACGAGGCGGGGCCCGCCGTCCGCGCCTGCCGCGACTCGCGGGCCGCGCTGCGACCCGAGCTCGCGGGCGCGCTCGACGTCGCCCTCTCGGTCGACGGCGACGGGCGGCCCGGTGGCGTGAAGGTCCGGTTCATCGGCGGCGCCGACGACGAGCCCCTCGACCGCTGCGTGAAGGTCGTGATCGAGGGCCTGACGTTCCCCGCCAGCGATCTGGCGGTCACCGTCGACGTCCGGCGGTCGATCCCGCTCCCGCCGCCGCGGGCCACGCTCCGGGGGCGCAAGTGCTCGCCGACGTCGCTCCTGCCGATGCCGCTTCGACGCGGCGTGTGGAAGCAGCGCCTCGATCGCATGGCGGCCGCGACGGTCTACCTCGAGGCGAAGCAATCCTGCGAGCTTCCGATCTGGACCGACCGGCGCGCGCTGCTCGAGCTCGTGCTCCTGCAGGCCGAAGCGCCGCGGGCGAGGCTCGACACCGCACGCGACCTCGACCGCGCGGGCGAGGCCGACGCCGCGGGCTTGCTGCGCCGCGAGACCGTGCGGCGCGCGCGCACGCCCGAGGAGCTGCGCGCCATCAAGCTCATCCTGCTCGGCGAGGAGCGCTACCCGGCGGGCGTCTTCAGGAAGCGCCTGCGCGCGGCGGGCGACGACAAGGAGCGGCTCGCGGTCGTGCGGAAGTTCCTGGCGATCGCTCCGCACGACGGCGTGCTCCGGCGGCGGCTGGTCGCGCTGCTCGAGGCGCTCGGGCGCACGCAGGAGGTCGCCGAGGAGGTGCGCCGCGTGCGGCTCGACCCCTTCGCGGACGCGACGCTCCTCGCGGAGGGCGCGTCCGCGCTGCGGCGGATCGGCGCCGAGGCCGAGGCGAGGCGGGCCTTCGGGGAGCTCGCCGAGCGCGCGCCGCGCGATCCGTGGGCGCGGGCGTTCCTGGGCGATCGGCTCCGGGCCGAGGGCTGGTTCGACGACGCGACGGCGGCCTACGCGGTGCTCGCGGAGCTCGTGCCCGACGAGCCCGCGGCCGCGCTCCGGGTGGCGCTCGCCCACGCGGGCGGCGGCCGGCTCGACATCGCGCAGCGCACGCTCGCTCGCGTGGCGCAGACCGGCGGCCGCGCCGGCGACGCGACACTGAGCGAGCTCGCGGGACACCTCGCGGGCGTTCTCGTCGCCGAGGCTCGCACGCGCCCCGGCACCTCGAAGGAGGACGCCGAGCGCCTCGGCCGCGCGGCGCTCGAGCTCCCCCGCCCCGCCGGCGCGACGCTCCTCCTGGTGCGCGCGCCCGCGAGCGCGAGCCCGATCGTGGCGACGCTCGTCCGCGGCCCGCGCGAGGCGCGCGAGGAGCGCCAGCCCGACGTGTCCGCCCCCGGCCTCGGCCTCGCGGCGATGCGCCTCGAGGCGGGCGACGCTTCCGAGATCGTCCTGCGCCTCCGGGGCGGAGAGGAGCTGCCTCCGACCCGACCGACCCGCGTGCACGTCGACGCGCTCGTGCCCGACGGCGCGGGCAAGCCGCCGCGCGTGGTGTCGACCGACATCGACGTCCCGCCCACCGGCAAGGCCGTCGAGCTTCGCTGGGCGAACGGGGCGTTCAGCGCGGGATGACCGTTCCGAGGCGGAGCGAACGTCGCGCGCCTCCCCGCGCGAGGCGGGAGCTCCGCCGCCCGGTCCGGCCGAGCGGTCGCGTCAGTCGTACCGCTCGGCGTGCACGTTGCGGCGGTCGAGCCCGAGGTCGCCGCGGCAGGTCGCGCGCACGGCCTTCACCATGCGCTCGAGGCCGCACACGTAGACGTGCGGCTCGGCCGGCGCGCCGGCGGCCCGCAGCCCGGCGACGAGCTCGGGGACGTGCGCCTGCACGTAGCCGCGCCGCCCGGCCCACGCGGCCGAGGGCTGCGAGAGCGTGATCTCGTAGCGCACGTTCGGGCGCTCGCGCGCGAGGGCTTCGAGCTCGCCGCGGTAGATCACGTCGGCCTCGCGGCGCGCCCCGAAGAGGACCCAGATCGGCGACGTCGACGCGGCCCCCGTCGCGGCGGCGAGCATGCTTCGCAGGGGCGTTATCCCGGTGCCGGTGCCCACGAGCAGCGCCGGGGCCACGTCGTCGGCCGCTCGCGTGAAGAAGCCTTGCGGGCCGATGGCGCGCAGCACCTCGCCCTCGCGGAGCGCGTGCAGGTGCGCGGACCCGGCACCGCCGGCGACGAGCGTGACCGCGATCTCGATCGTCGACGTGCCGTCCGGGGCCGACGCGATCGAGTACGCGCGACGCAGCTCGCCGGCCGGCAGCGGGAGGACGAGGTTCAGCCACTGCCCCGGATCGAACGCGATCGGCCGACCGTCGACGCGGTCGAAGCGGAGCGCCCGGACGGAGGGCGCGAGGGGACGCGACGCGACGAGGCGGAGGTCGAAGGGTTCGGGCGCGGGCATGGCGTGGGCCGCGCACAACCTAGCGGTGCCGCTCCGAGAGGCAAGCTCGGGCACCATGGCGAAGGCCGCCGGGGCGGCGTTGCGTCGTGACCTGCGGAGTGCGAGCCTCCGGCCGTGCGCGTCGCCTCGTACGTCGTCGCGCTCCTCGTCGCCGGGTGCGGCCGCGCCGCGCCGACCGAGCCGGCGGCCTCGACGTCGGCCCCGAGGCCGGTCCCGTCGGGCGGCCTCGATCCCTGGTCGCGCGGTGCGCCCGCCGGCGCGGGCCAGCCGGGCGCGCCTCCGATCGGGTCCGCGGTGCCGGCTGCCCTCGCCGAGATCCTCGACCACGTGCCGCGCCCGCCTGCCGCCAGCGCCGCTCCCGGCCCGACGCGCCTCGGCACGCCGACCCACCTGCCCGACGCCGATCACGGCGCGGCCGCGACCGCCGACGCCTCCCCGCCCGCAACCGCGACCGCGAGCTCGAAGCCTTCCGCCCCCGAGATGGCGACGCCGTCGATCGAGCGCGAGTGCAGGGCGCAGGTCTACTGGCCGCTCGTCGATCGGTGCCGGGACACGCGCGGCGCGATCCTCCCGCCCGAGGTGGTGACGCTCCACTTCCTCATCGACTCGGACGGCGCCATCGTGTCGAGCTCGATCCAGGCCACGGCCACGGACGCGCGGTGGGACGCGGCGGCCGAGTGCATGCGCCGCGAGCTGTCCGCGCTGCCGTTCCACGCCCCGGCGTCGGTGCGGGGAGCCGTGACGCGCGTGGCGGCCACGGTCCCCTCGATCGACTGATCAACGGCCACGGGCGCGCGCCGCCCCCCCAAGACGCCGTGGCGCCCCGCGCTCCGCCGGGTATTCTCGCGGGTCATGATCGTCCGCCCTGCCCTGCTCGCCGCGATCGCTTCGTCCTGCCTCGCCCTCGCGCCCGTCGGCTGCGCGACCAGCGCCGTGGGGGGCGCCGCGGGGAATGGCGGCAATGGGCCCACGACGACGACCGGCACGACCAGCACGCAGGCGACCGGGACGGGCGGCGCGGGCGGGGTCTCCGGCCTCGGGGGACAGGGCGGCGCGGGCACCGGGGGCGCGGGCACCGGCGGCATGCCCGGCTGCCAGAAGGCCAGCGAGGCCGTGCTCGCGGTCGATCACCTCTTCGTCGGCGACACCGACACCGACCTCGTGGCGAGCAGCATCGCGTGGAAGCAGTTCGGCCTGAACCTCGACGGCAAGGTCTCGACGAAGGACTCGGCCGACCTCTGCGTCCCGGTCGCCGGCGCGTCCAAGGCGTCGGTGTACCCGGACGGCGACAACGGCATCGACAACGCGTTCGGCAAGCTGGTGCTGCCGATCATGCTGGGGCTCAACGGCCAGTTCGCGAGCCAGGTCAACACCTCGATCGAGCAGGGCATGTTCTCGATCCTCGTCGCGCTCGAGGGCCTGAAGCCCGGCAACGATCAGGCGCCGATCGTCGCGCGCGTGTACTCCGGGTCGTCGCTCGAGGTGCCGCCGCTCTTCGACGGCACCGACTGCTGGCCCGTCACGGCCGAGTCGCTCACCGATCCGAAGGACGCCGGGTCGGCGCGCGTCGTCTTCTCGCAGAGCGCGATCGCGAACAGCACCTGGACCTCGAGCGGCGAGGCCACGCTCGACCTCACCGTTCCGTCGTTCCCCGACGCCATCCACCTGCGCCTCCACCACGCGCGCATGTCGATGAACCTCGTCACGGACCACCAGAGCGCGATCGCCGGGCAGGTCGGGGGCGTGCTCGACACCGAGGAGTTCATCACCGAGGTCACGCGCCTCGTCGGCATCTTCGATCCGACGATGTGCGGGTCGAACACGCTCGAGAACATCCTCACGCAGATCCGCCGCGCCAGCGATCTCCTCAAGGACGGCACGCAGAACCCGGCCTCGACCTGCGACGGCATCTCCATCGGGCTCGGGTTCACGATGGCGCGCGTCGGCCTCGGAGCGGTCGCGGCGCCGATCGAGCCGAAGGCCGGCCCCTGCAACTGACGCCCGCGCAGCGACGCTTCCAGCGGACGCCGCGTCGGAGGTCGCTGCGACGCGCCGGCTCCACCTCGGGCGGCGGCGAAGGCTAGGCGGAAGGCCGCTTCACACGCGGCCGCGGGCGCGCAGGATCGCGCCGTGCGCGGCGCCGAAGACCCAGAAGACGACCGGGACGAACAGCAGGCTCGCCCAGAAGTAGCCGTCGTCGGGCACGATCTCCGGCGAGAGGCGCCCGATGAGCGCCCCGCCCGCGCACAGGATGCTGGCGACGGCGAGGCTCGGGCCTGCCTCGGGAGGCGCTGCTTCCGGTTGCGCCGGGCCGGGCGCCACGGCGACGGGCGCGACCGCTGCGGCCTTCGAGGCGGGCGCCGGCGCCGCGGAAGGAGCGGGATCGGCCGCGGTCGTCGGGATCGCGACCGCCGCCGCCGCGGGCTTCTCCTCCGCCGCAGGCTTCGCCGCCGCCGGCGCGGGATCCGGCGCCGCGGGCGGATCGGCGACGGGGGCGATCGCGGCGGGCGCCTCGGCGGCCACGGGGTCCGACGCGGCAGGGCGCGGCTCCTCCGGGAACAGCTCACGGAGCACGCCGGCGCAAAGCCTCGGCAGCACGTCGTCCGAGAACCCGAGCACGCGCAGCTCCTCGGGCAGGGTCGCGAGGACCGCGGCGGCCTCCTCGGTCGTCGTCGACTTGCCGACGCGCGCGAGGCGGTCGGCGACGCGGATCGCGGCGACCATGCGCGGCACCTGGCCGGCGGCGCGGAACGCCCGCGCCGGCTGGTGGTGCCACGCGACCACGCGCGGCAGCGGGTGCGGCAGCTTCCACGCCGAGAGGACGTGCCCGGCGAGCAGCGCGTGGTCGAAGCCGTAGCGCTTGCGCTCCTCGAGGTGCACGTCGTCGGCGAGCGCGAGGTCGCCGAGCAGCTCGCCGTACTCGGGGTCCTTCCCGCGGAGCAGCATCAGCATGCCGACGTCCTGCAGGAGCCCCGCGGTGTACATCTCGTCGGGCGCGAGCCCACAATGCGGCGCGAGGAAGCGCGCCGCGATGCCGGTGCGGACCGCGTGCTCCACGACGCGCTTCGCGCGCGGCTCCTCGTCCTGGCCGAAGAGCTCGATCGCGGACGCGGCGAGCGCCGAGGCGCGCAGCATGCGCACGCCGAGCATGGTGACGGCCTGCGTGACCGAGGCGCAGCGCGCGCGCCCGCCGAGCGCCGTGTTGACCTGCCGGATGAGGCGACCGGTGAGCGCAGGGTCCGTCTCGATGATGCGGACGACCTTTGAAACCTGGAAATCATCGGAGGCCGTCGCCTCGAGCAGCTCCTGCGCGGCGACCGGGAGCGGCACGGCGCCGTGCAGCTTGGCGACCCGAGCCGCGAGGCTCCGGGCGGCGCGCTGGGCGCCCGTGCGCGCCGCGGCGTCTGCAGGCTCGGTGTCGTAGAGAGGTTCCGCGGCGAGATCCATGCTCGCCGAGACGGCGGCTCCCGACGAAACTGAAGTGATCTGGACCACCCGATCCGCGCGCGCGTCACCGTAGCCCGAGCTTGCCGTCCTTCACGCGCAGGTTGGACACGGCTTCGGCGACCTGGCGGACCAGCGTGCGGCCGCGCGGGACGACCTCTCCCTCCGCGCCGCCGACGCGGTCGAAGGACCACGCGAGCACGGATCCCTCGTCGTCCCAGGACGCGAAGCGGCTGCGGCCGACGAGCGGGATCGATCCCATGAGCTCCTTGCGGGCGAGGTCGAGCACCACCGCGCGCTCGGCCGACGCGAGCAGGACCGAGGCGCCGTCGGGCGCGAGGGCGAGGTCGTCCCACGGCAGCGCGGGCGTCGCGTCCGCCACCCGCTGCGACGACCCGTCGGCGCCGAGGAGCGTGACGCCGGTCTCGTCGGCGAAGATCACCTCGCCCGGGCCGGGGCCGGGGCCGATCGCGGTCGCGCGCGGCGTCGCGTACGCAAGGCGCTGCACGGCGCCGGTCTCGTCGTCGATGCGGGCGACGGCGCCCGACGAGAACGCGAGGAGCAGGCCCGTGCCCTCCGCGCCGCGAGCCGGGATCGGGCGCGACTCGTAGGCGAAGCCGTCGGCGCGCGCGATCGGCCGAGGCGTCCCGCCGTCGGCCAGCGGGGTCGCGGCAAGCGTGCCGTCGAGGCGCTGCGTGTAGAGCACGCGACAGGCGGCGTCGGCGCCGATCACCAGCGCGGCGTCGCGCGGCAGCGAGACGGTCGCGCGCTGCGACAGCGCGTCGAACACGACCCACGTCGCCCCTGCGCGCTGGTAGCCCAGCACGCGCCCGTCGGCGCAGCGGCGCAGCAGCATGCCGGGGCGCGCGAGGGCTCGCCGGCCGGTCGACACCGAGTAGACGCGCACCTCGCCGCCGACCTGGAAGGCGACGAGGTCGGGCGAGGCGCGCACGACGGCCGCGACCGATTCCAGATCGCCGCGCGGATCCGGCCCGCCGAGCTCGCTGCGCCCCGCGAAGCGCAGCAGGCCGCCCGCGGGCGCGGCCGCGGCGTCGATCAGCACGAGGTCGTGCGTGACGACGCGACCGTCCGCGAGGCGGAAGCCGCCCGCGCCGCCGCGCAGCCCGACGTCGCGGCCGGCGAGACCGGGCGCTTCGTCGACCGCCTCGATCGCGCCCGGCCCGGCGGCGATCGCGCCCGCGCGGCCATTGGCAGCGCGCTCGCCCGCCTCGACGCGGTGCAGCCCGAGGTCGCACGCGGGGCCTCGGGGCGCCGGGTCGTCCTTCGCGCGACCGCCGGGCCGGAGGTACGTGAAGCGCCCGCGACCGTGCGCGTCGCACACGGCGAGATCGAGGCCGCCCGCGTCCCAGCGAGCGTCGACCGCCGCCGCGTCGATCGCGAACCGGAAGAGCAGCGCGCCCGCGCGATCCGGGTCGACGACGGAGACCCGCGCGGGCTCGACGATCGCGAGCGCGTTCTCGGTCGGGGCGAAGCGCGCGACGAGCGGCGGCTCCTCGGCGTGGAACGTCGTCGTGCGACCCGTCGCCGGCGCCCACACGACGACCTGCCGCCCGCGCCCGATCGCCACGCGCGCGCCGTCGGGCGACACGTCGAGCACGTCGCCCGCGCCCGCGAAGCGCTCGACCGCGCGCGCCCCCGGGGACGGCGCGTGCGCGAGCGCGAGGTCCCAGCGCACGACGCCCTCGTCGCTCGGGCAGGCCAGCACGGGGGCGGCGGCGGCGACGTGGAGCGCCCCCGTGCACCGGAAGGGCGCCGTGGCCGCGAGCGCGACGGTGCCGTCCTCGCGAAGCCGCACGACCTTCACCTCGCCGGCAGCCGACCGCGTCGCGAGGGCCGTGTCGAACGCGAACGGCGCGCGCTCGACGATCGGCGCGGCGTGCGGCGAGAAGCGGATCGTCCGTGGCTCCTTCGGGGGCGCGGGCTCCGAGTCGTAGGCGGCGTCGATGTCGACGCCGTCGAACACCTCGGGGTCGGGCGGCGCGAGGTCGACCACCGTGAGCCCGCCGAGCGACGAAGCGACGAGCCAGCGTTCGCCCCATGGGAACGCCGGGCCCGACACCGGATCGAGCGTCAGGAAGCGCGCGCGCGGGAGGCGCGACGCGGCGCGGGCGAGCTCGAGCGGGAGGGTGCCGTCCGCCGGCGCGAGGGCGTCGGCCTGCGCCTCGATCGCCGCCGCGGCGAACGCGACGCGGTGGAACGGGTCCTCGCTGCGGCGGGCCGCCGTCGAGAGCTCCGCCAGCTGCGCCCGGCGGCGGGCCGCGTCGCGCTCGCGGAGCGCCTGGCCCTCGCGCGCGTCCATCACGGCGCTCGCCGCGAACGCGCCCGCGACGAGGGCGACGACCACGCCGGCGGCCGCGGCGCGCCCGATCCGGCGCCCCCGCGACCGGCGCCGGCACTCGCGCACGAAGTCGGCCTCGCGATCGGAGATGCCCCGCGCGAGCCAGGCCGCGCGGTCGGCGAGCTCGGCCAGGGGCGCGCCGTGCCACAGGAGGTCGGGGTGGCCGCCCGATCGATCCCACGCGCCCGCGGCCTCGCGCAGCCGCTCGAGGAACGCGAGCCGGTCCATGTCGGCGAGGCGCAGCGACGTGAGCTGCGGCCAGGCGACGAGGAGCGACGCATGTGCGACCTCGACCGATCCCTCGCGACGACGCACGAGGTGCGCGGCCGCGAGCGTGCCGATCACCGCGTCGAGCGCCGCCGGATCGGCGCCGATCGCCACCGCGAGATCCGCGTCGACCCAGCCGAGCGGCGCGCCCTCGGTCGTCCCGAGCCGCAGGAACGCGGCCTCCGCGATCGCGCGATCGGGCGCCGGCAGGCGCGCGAGCTCCGCGTCGGCGTGCGCCGCGACGGCCCCGGCGACGCCGCCGAGCCGGCGGAAGGTCGACCCGCGCAGCACCGCGCGGCCGGCCGCGTCGTGCTCGCGCGCGTCCCACCACGCCGCGAGGGCCAGCGCGACGAACGGCAGGCGCGTCCCCTCGCCGCCGAGCTCGCGGCCCACCTCGGCCACGACGTCGTCCGCGCCGACGATCTCGGCGTGGACGAGGTGCGCGGGCCCCGTGACGAGGCCGCGCGCCGAGGTCTTCGGCGGCGGTCCGACGAACCGCAGCGACGATCGCAGGGCCGCGCCGACCGCGCCGGCCGACGCGAGCGCGCGCCCCTCGTCGTCGCCGATCGTGGCGAGCAGGCGCAGCCCCGGCTTCGTGCGAGCGCCCGCCAGCGCGGCGACGAGCTCCCAGGTCCGCGCGCGGCGCCCCTCGGGCGCGGTGAGGAGGTCCTCGAGCGGATCGACCACGAGGACCAGGCCCTCGCGCGCGTGCGCGGCCCACGCCTCCAGCGCCTCGCACGAGACGCCCGCGAGCACCGGGTTCGCCTGGGCGAGCGCCGCCTCCAGCGCCGCGTCCGGGTCGTCGCCCGGCGCGACGCGCACCGCACGCCAGTCGTCCTTGCCGTCGGCGAAGCGCCGCGCGAGCCGCGGCACGACGCCCGCCACCGCGAGCGAGGTCTTGCCGACGCCGTGACCGCCGCCGAGCACCAGGCACGGCTCGTACGACAGCTCGCGCCCCAGGCGCTCGAGGTCCTCGTCGCGCCCGAAGATCGCGCCCTCGCCCTCGGGCCCGATCGCGGCGAGGCCGGGGTACGGCCGCGCCGGCGCGCCGTACGGCCGCTCCCACACCTCGTCGAAGAGCGCGCGCAGCGCCCCCGCCTGCACGCGCCGCGCGAACGGATCGACCGCGAGCAGCCGCTCGAGCAGGCGCACGAGCCCGCGCGGCATCCGCGCCGGATCGGCCGCGAGATCGCGCATCGTGCCGTGCATGGTCGCCGCGCGCAGCGCCTCCCACCACGCGCTGACGACGCCCGGATCGAGGATCTGCGGCTCGTCGGCCACGGACTGCGGCAGCCGCCCGGTCACGAGGTACGCGACGCACACCGCGAGCGACCAGGCGTCGGTCGCCGCGGTCGGCTCCTCCAGGTCGAGCACCTCGGGCGCGATGAACCCCGGCGTGCCGATGACCGCGCGCGACGACCGGTCGCTGCGGTGCGTGACCGCGAGCGCCTCGTCGGTCGACAGGAAGATCGCCGTCTGGGCGTGCGCGTCGACCGACGGCACCGTGACGATCGCGCGCTCGCGGAGCGACGCCGGCACGCCCGCGCGCCGCGCGATGCCGAAGTCGAGCACCTTGATCGACCCGTCGCGCTCGACGAACAGGTTCGCCGGCTTCAGGTCCAGATGCACGACCCCGCGCGCGTGGATCACGTCGAGCGCGGCGGCGGCGTCGCGGGCCCACGCCACGACGCGCCGCCACGGCACGCGGCCCTCCTCGCGCATGCGCTCGGCGAGCGTCTCGCCGAGGAGGAGCTCCATCGCGACGTAGGGAAGCGGCCGCGTCGCGCCGTCCTCGCCGAAGACGCCCGCCGCGTAGATGGTCACGAGCGACGGGTGCCGGAACGAGGCGAGCAGCTTCGCCTCCTCGCCCCAGTGCGCGACGTCGTTGAAGCCGCCGGTCAGGAGCTTCAGCGCGACCTCCCGGAACGGCACGCCGTCCGGGAGCAGCTCCTCGGCGCGCCAGACGTCGCCGAAGCCGCCGCGACCGAGCCTGTCGATCAGCCGGTAGCGGCGATCGAGGACGTCCCCCCGCGTGGGCTCCGCGACCGGGATCCCGCTCATGGCGCCGCGAACGTAGCACGCCCGCGGGAGGGCCTCGCGACCGCTCGCCGCTCAGGCGCCGCGCGCGATCAGGGCGGCGCCGAACACCCCCGCGGAGTCGCCGAGCGCGTGGCGCAGGATGGGCGTCGTGAGCTCGTCGTTGAACACGTAGCGGGCGACGCGCGCGGCGCCCTCGTCGTAGATCAGGTCCAGGTTCGAGACGCCTCCGCCGATCACGATCGCGCTCGGATCCAGCACGTCGACGACGTTGGCGAGCCCGCGACCGAACGCGTCGATCAGGCCCTCGAGGGCCGCGTCCGCGTGGGGGTCGGCGCCGCGCCGCGCGGCGATCTCCGCGAGCGGCAGCGCCGACCCGGCCCGGCGCGCGTAGTCCGCCTCGACCGCGGGGCCGCTCGCGAACGTCTCCAGGCAGCCGCGCTGGCCGCAGTAGCAGACCGCCCCGCGACCGGCGTAGACCGCGTGGTGGCCCCACTCGCCCGCGATCCCCTGCGCCCCCGGCCAGATCTCGCCGCGCACGACGACCCCGCCGCCGACGCCGCTGCCGAGGATGACGCCGAACACGACGCCGTCGCGGTGGGCCGCGGCCGCGCCGAGGCGAGCCTCCGCGATCGCGAAGCAGTTGGCGTCGTTGTCGAACGCGACGGGGCGCCCCATCGCGGCCGCGAAGTCCGCGCGGAACGGCCGGCCGTTCACGCACACCGCGTTCGAGTTCTTCACGAGCCCCGTGCGCCGGGTCACGCCGCCGGGCATGCCGAAGCCGAGGGGCACGGTCGCGACGTCGACGCCCGCCTCGCGCGCGACGTCGCGCACCAGCCCGACCGCCGCCGCGATCACCGCCTCGTAGCCCTCGGCCTGCGGCGTCGGCACGCGGCGCCGCACGATCACGCGATCGCCGCCCTCGATCGCCGCCGCCTCGATCTTCGTGCCGCCGAGGTCGACCCCGATCGCGACGCCGCCCGCGCCCGTCAGCATCGCTTCGCGCGCCGTGCGCGGGGGCGCGGTGCTTCGCGACGCGCGACGCCTCGACGCGGCCGGTCCCGACGAAGGCGACCTCGATCCCGCCCTCGACCGTCACCGCGCGGCGGCGGCTTCGTGGCCCTCGAGATCAGGCGCGAACGAGGAGAGAAGCGACGGCCCAGGATGACCGCAGCAGAGCACGAGACCGGGGCCGTCGGTCAAGCCGGCCCCGAGGCCACGAACGCACCGCCCCGTCGCCAGACCCCAGCCGAGGGGCGCTGCCTCCTCGGCGACCGTCCAAGAGCCGTGATTTGCACGACGGAGACACGGAGACACAGAGCTCGGACTCGATCCTCCTCCGTGCCTCCGTGCCTCCGTGGTGATTTTCTGCTCCGGCTGGCCCACGCGTCCCGCGCGATATCGAGGCAAACCCTCTTGGCGAGGGTCTCGCTACCGCGCGAGAGCGCGCCGCCGCGCCCGCCGCCGCTGCCGGGCGAGCGCGAGGCCGGCGATCACCATCGCGACCGCGCCGCCGCGCCCGCC
>CAIVJW010000256.1 GCA_903906315.1 uncultured delta proteobacterium
CGAGTGCCTCGGCCGCATCCTCAACGTCGTCGGCGAGCCCGTCGACGAGGCCGGCCCGGTCAACGCGACCAAGTTCGCGCCGATCCACAAGGAGCCGCCGGCGTTCGGCGATCAGTCGACGAAGGACGAGGTCTTCGAGACGGGCATCAAGGTCATCGACCTGCTCGCCCCTTACCGAAAAGGCGGCAAGATCGGCCTCTTCGGCGGCGCGGGCGTCGGCAAGACCGTGCTCATCATGGAGCTCATCAACAACGTCGCGAAGGCGCACGGCGGCGTGTCCGTGTTCGCCGGCGTCGGCGAGCGCACCCGCGAGGGCAACGACCTGATGCTCGAGATGGCCGAGTCCAAGCTCGACTCGGGCGCGACCGTCCTCTCCAAGACGGCGCTGGTCTACGGCCAGATGAACGAGCCCCCCGGCGCACGCGCCCGCGTCGCGCTCTCGGCGCTCACCGTCGCCGAGTACTTCCGCGACGAGGAGGGCCAGGACGTGCTCCTCTTCGTCGACAACATCTTCCGCTTCACGCAGGCCGGCTCCGAGGTTTCGGCCCTCCTCGGCCGCATCCCGAGCGCCGTCGGCTACCAGCCGACGCTCTCGACCGAGATGGGCGCGCTCCAGGAGCGCATCACCTCGACGACGAAGGGCTCGGTCACCAGCGTGCAGGCCATCTACGTGCCCGCCGACGACCTGACCGACCCGGCGCCGGCGACGGCCTTCGCCCACCTCGACGCGACCACCGTGCTCTCGCGCGCGATCTCGGAGCTCGGCATCTACCCGGCCGTGGATCCGCTCGACTCGACCTCGACGATGCTCGACCCGCAGATCGTCGGCGATCGCCACTACGCGGTCGCCCGCAAGGTCCAGCAGACGCTGCAGAAGTACAAGGATCTGCAGGACATCATCGCCATCCTGGGCATGGACGAGCTCAGCGAGGACGACAAGCTCGTCGTCGCGCGTGCCCGCAAGATGCAGAAGTTCCTGTCGCAGCCCTTCTTCGTCGCCGCGCAGTTCACGGGCAAGGACGGCCGCCTGGTCAGCCTCAAGGACACCATCGACGGCTTCGAGGAGATCCTCGAGGGCAAGCTCGACGACGTGTCGGAGCAGGACTTCTACATGGTCGGCGGCATCGACGAGGTGAAGGCGCGCGCCGCGGGCGGCAAGAAGGCGTAGCCATGGCCGGGCCCGACACGCTCTTGCTCGAGATCGTGACGCCCACCGGCGTCGCGCTCAGCGAGCACGTCACCGACGTCACCGCCCCGAGCATCGCCGGGGAGTTCGGCGTCCTGCCCGGTCACCTGCCGCTGCTCGCCGGTCTCCGCACGGGCATCGTCACCTACCACCAGGACGGCGCCGAGCACCGCTTCGCCGTGGCCCAGGGCTTCGCCGAGGTCGCCCACGAGCGCACGCTCCTCCTGACGGACCGCTTCGCCCACAAGGACGACGTGAACGTCATCGTGGTGCGCGAGCGCCTCAAGGAGGTGAGCGAAGAGATCACCACCTGGCAGGGCGAGCTCGCCGATCCGCGCCGCAAGGACCTGATCGAGGAAGAGCAATGGCTCGCCGTCCAGCTGGAGCTGATCGGCGACCCGCCGCCCCCGACGGTGCGCGAGGACACCCGCTTCCTCGCCGCTCACGCCGAGACGCTGCCGCTCGCCGAGCAGATCGAGGGCCAGCAGCCGGACGAGGATCTCACCGACCACGTCGGCCCCGGCTCGGCCTTCCCCGACCCGAAGTAGCCCGCCCTGCAGCGCTTCCCCCCACCGACACGTGAGCCCCCCGTCGGGCTCACGTGTAGTCGGCCTTGCGCCGAGCCGTCGTTCGCCGAACACTCGACGATGGGGCGAACGCGCCCCACGCGCAGGGGCCCTCCCTGCGCGGGCTGGGGTCCCTCCTTCATCGCATGATCTCCCCCGAGACCATCGCGCTCGTCAAAGAGCGCACCGATCTGGTCGCCCTCATCGGCGAGAACGTGAAGCTGACCCGCCGCGGGAGAAGCTTCGTGGGCCTGTGCCCGTTCCACAAGGAGAAGTCCCCGAGCTTCCACGTGAGCCCGGAGCGCGGCTACTTTCACTGCTTCGGCTGCAAGGAGTCCGGCACGGCCGTCGACTTCCTGATGAAGGCCGAGGGCCAGACGTTCCCCGAGGCCGTCAAGAGCCTCGCCGAGCGCGCCGGCATCGAGATCGAGGAGACCCTCACCGATGTGGAGCGGCGCGAGGCCAACGCTGCAAAGCGAGCGAAGGACGACCTCTACGCGGTCAACGCGCTCGCGGCGACGTACTACGAGCGCTGCCTGCGCGACCCGCAGAGCGGCGGCCACCCGCTCTCCGGCTACGCTCGCGCCGAGCTCCTGAAGCGTGGTCTTCCGTGGGCCCAGCCTCTCGACACGGCCGAAGGGCAGCCGATCGACCAGGTCGCCGCGACGCTGCAAGCCTTCCGCATCGGCTACGCGCCCTTCGGCTGGGATGGCCTGGCGAGCTTCCTCCGCCAGCAGGGCGTCTCGCCGCTCGCGGCCGAGCGGGTCGGCCTGCTCGTGCCGCGCTCGAGCGGCAGCGGCCACTACGACCGCTTCCGACACAGGCTCATGTTCGCGGTCAGCGACGTGATGGGCCGCATCCTCGCCTTCAGCGGCCGCGCCCTGCCCGACCCGCCTCCGGCGGAGATCTCTTCGCTCGGCATCAGCGGACCGTCGACCGCGAACGCGGACGGTCCTCCGGCCAAGTACGTCAACAGCCCGGAATCGCCCATCTACACGAAGGGCGATCACCTGTTCGGCCTCTACCAGGCGCGCCAGGCGATCCGACAGGAGAACGAGGCGGTCCTCGTCGAGGGCAACTTCGACGTCGTCTCCCTGCACGCGCGCGGGGTCGCCAATGTCGTCGCGCCGCTCGGCACCGCCTTCACCTCGGCGCAGGCCAAGCTACTCAAGCGCTTCGCCCCCACCGCGGTGATCC
Source organism: uncultured delta proteobacterium (assembly GCA_903906315.1). Classification (GTDB taxonomy): domain Bacteria; phylum Myxococcota_A; class Polyangia; order Polyangiales; family Polyangiaceae; genus CAIVJW01. The sequence goes on from CAIVJW010000256.1 coordinate 2,950, forward strand.
TGTTCGACGGCGACGCCGCCGGCCGTAAGGCGACCCGCGCCTCCCGCACGTCGTGCCGCGAGGGCGGCCTCACCGCCCGGGTCGCCATCCTGCCGCAGGGCGTCGACCCCGACGACCTGGCACGCACGGAAGGACCGGAGGGCGTGAAGCGGATCGTGAAGGGCGCCCGCGGGATGCTCGAGTACCTGATCGACGAGGCCCTCGCCTCCACGGCCTTCGGAGGCGCCACGCTGACCGAGCAGCTCGCGCGAATTCGGAGCGTCGCCACCCTGCTCCGAGACGAGGACGACCCTACGCTTCGGATGATGGCCAAGAGCTACGCCGACCAGCTGTCGGCGCAGCTTGTCATCAACGGCCGTTCGCCCACCGATCTGCGCCAGCTCGAGCAAATCATGGACCAGGCGATGCACCGGCCGGAGGCGGCCGCCGAGGAACACGATGCGTCCTTGACCCGTGGCGAGACGGCGCGCTCGCGATCGTCGATCCCGCAGATTGGCTTCGACACCGTCGGCGCGCTCATCGACTTCCCCGAGCTGCTCTCCGACGACGAGGTGGCCGAGGCGCTCGGCATCCTCGACGGCGAGACGGCGCTTGCGGTCGCCGCACTGCGTCAGGCATTCTCCCCTGAAAAGGGGCTCGTGGGGGCTGATTTCCTTGCGCTTTTGCCCCCGCCGATCCATGCATTCGCCGCTGGACGACTGGCTTCGCCCGCCTTCGAGGGGCTCGGTGACGCGAAGGTCGCGCTCTTGAGAAACGCAGGGAAGTTGGAGCGGTTGAGCTTGAAGCGCGAGAACGCCGCCGTGGTGGATAAGCTCCACCGGGTCGGTTCGCAGGGGGACGCAGCTGCGGAGGACGAGCTACTCCGCGAGGTTCAACGGAGGTCGCGAAGGAAGCTGGGGCTGTCGTGACGCGACCCGGCCGTGCGAGCACGCCGGAAACGCGACGATTGGGACCGCCTGTGCGCGACCTCGGGGGGCCACGGCCTTCGAGTGATGCGAGCGCACGCAGGCGGATTGTTTTTTTCTCGACTCCGGCCGGGTGCCGGGACCGTCTTCGAGTAGACGCGGCGGGGATCGGCGCCGCGGGTGGAGCATGAGGTAATGGCGACCAAGGCCAAGCAATCGGGCGCTCACGGTGGGGGGCCCTCGCGCCCGACGGCACGGACGAACGGCGCAGCGGCGCCCGCGAAGGGCGCGGGCGGCAGCGCGGCGTCGAAGGCGTCGGGCAGCGGGCAGCGGGGAGCTGCGCCTCGCGCGGCGGCTTCGCGGCCGGGCGCCTCGTCTCGCTCCCAGAGCGGCCAGTCCACAGGCTCCGGCTCCGACTCGTCTCCGCCGCCGGGCGGAAGCCGCGCGGCCGAGCTCCGCGACAAGGAGAAGCGCGCGCTGGAGAAGCTCGTCGAGACCGGCAAGTCGAAGGGGTTCCTGACCTACGACGAGGTCAACGACGCGCTGCCCGCGGACGCCGCCCCGGACCAGCTCGACGACGTCGTCGGCGCCCTCGGTGACGAGGACATCGAGATTGTCGACGGCGCAACCCAGGTCAAGATCGCGCCCAAGCGCATCGCTGACGAAGAATCCGGCGAGAAGAAGCTCGTCGTCGCGCCTGAGCGCGAAGAAGAGGACGTCGACTACTACTCGAAGTCGAACGATCCGGTCCGGATGTACCTCCGGAAGATGGGCAGCGTGTCGCTGCTCACCCGCGAGGGCGAGGTCGAAATCGCCAAGCGCATCGAGCAGGGCGAGGTCCGAGTCAACTCGGCCATCCTCGACTCTCCGATCGCGGTCCGCGAGATCATCGACCTTGGCGAGAAGCTCAAGAAGCACAAGATCCGCGTCAAGGACCTGATCAAGGACGCCGAGAGCGACGACCAGGAGTTCGACGAGGAGGAGGCCGACCGCCGCATCATCCGCCTCATCGAGAAGGTCAAGCGCCTCGATAAGAAGAAGCTCGACCTGCTCGAGGAGCGCAAGGCCGCCAAGGACACCCGCAAGAAGCAGGTGGACGGCGAGATCGACGAGACCACGAGCGAGCTCGTCACGACGCTCGAGGAGATGCGCCTGAACAAGAAGACGATCGACAAGATCGTCCAGAAGCTCAAAGGGCTCATCTCCAAGGTCGAGAAGGCCGAAGCCGGAGCGACCGAGCTCGAGAAGCGCACGGGCCTCGACACGCACGACCTCAAGAAGCAGCTCGCTTCGGTCAAGGGCAACCGCCACGCGGAGCTCCGACTGTCGCGCAAGCTGAACGTCACGCGCGAGGACCTCGTCGAGTTCGAGTCGACCATCAAGAACGCCCAAAAGGGGCTCAAGAAGGTCGAAGAAGAGCTCAACATCGACGTCGAGGCGATCCGCGAGACGTACGAGAACATCCGCGAAGGCGAGCGCATGGCCGAGAAGGCCAAGGCGGAGCTCGTCGAGGCAAACCTCCGGCTGGTCGTCTCGATCGCGAAGAAGTACACGAACCGCGGCCTGCAGTTCCTGGATCTCATCCAGGAGGGCAACATCGGCCTGATGAAGGCCGTCGACAAGTTCGAGTACAAGCGCGGCTACAAGTTCTCGACCTACGCGACGTGGTGGATCCGGCAGGCCATCACGCGCGCGATCGCAGACCAGGCGCGGACCATCCGCATCCCGGTCCACATGATCGAGACGATCAACAAGCTCATCCGCACCTCGCGCTACCTCGTTCAGGAGTACGGCCGCGAGCCGACCCCGGAAGAGATCGCCGAGAAGATGGAGCTGCCGCTCGACAAGGTCCGAAAGGTCCTGAAGATCGCGAAGGAGCCCATCAGCCTCGAGACCCCGATCGGCGAGGAGGAAGACTCCCACCTGGGCGACTTCATCGAGGACAAGAGCGTGATCTCGCCCGCCGAGGCGGTGATCAACATGAACCTCGCCGAACAGACGCGAAAGGTCCTCAAGACGCTGACGCCACGCGAGGAGAAGGTCCTGCGCATGCGCTTCGGCATCGGCGAGAAGAGCGACCACACCCTCGAGGAGGTCGGTCAGGACTTCGAGGTCACCCGCGAGCGCATCCGCCAGATCGAGGCGAAGGCGCTGCGCAAGCTTCGCCACCCGAGCCGATCGAAGCAGCTCAAGAGCTTCATCGACAACTGATTCACGAATAGGACCTGCGAGCGGCCGCACCGGTGGCCGCTCGCCGGCTCCGAACCCCGCGCGCCGGTCGGGCGGTTCGGCCAAAGCGGGTCGTACGCGGCCTCGCTCCCGGATCCTCGCGCCATCGCGGGGCGGTCGGCGAATCGAGGGGACCGTGGCCCCGCGCTGACGTGATACGATTCGACCTCGATCGGGCCTGCAAATCTCGCGGGCCACCGCGCTCAGGACGACCATGACGCTGCGCCGCTTCGGTCTCCCCCGCCTCGCCATCCTCATCGTAGCGTTCAGCGCACTCACTGGCTGTGGCCGGACGATGACCGACGAGGACTGCCGCAAGGTCGCCGACAACATGCTCCACGTCTGGCAGACGGAGGCGAAGAAGACTGCGCCCGAAGCCGGTCCAGGTGTGGAGAAGGCCGCGGCCGTGATCCGGTCCGAGGGCGACAAGCTCGTCGGCGACTGGTCAGCCGAGTGCCGGAAAGAGCTCGTCGACCGCCGCGTCGACCCGCGCGAGCTCGACTGCCTCCTCTCGGCGAAGTCGATCGATCAGATCAACAAATGCGCCGAGCTGTAGCCTCGACAAGGCCGCAACCTGCCCCAGGCCTGGTCAGGTTCGCAGAGCGATAATCGCAAAGCTTCCCTGCGGGGCCCCCAGCGCGTGGCACCGGCAGGGCGCTAGTTGAGGTACCGCTTGTCCTTCGGCGGTTCGTCGCCGCCGCCGTGGATGATGCGCAGGGGCGGGCCCCCGCGACGCGCGGTCGGCGGCGTGGGACGGCGTCCGTCCGACTCCAGGTGCCTCAAGCGCAGTCGAAGCCATGCCCGCCGCAAGGCGCCGCCGCGTCCGAGCACGTAGGCCGCGCCGACCGCCATGCCACCGAAGTGCGCGGCAGCGGAGACGCCCTCGGAGAGGCTGATCGCGTTGAGCACCTCGAAGCCGAGGGTGACCCACACGAGCGTGAGGCCGCGCATACGCACGAAGAAGAACATCATCTCGCGGTCGCGGAACGTGAGCCCCCACGCGACCACGCTGCCTAGCACGACGCCCGAGGCCCCAACGACGGGAGCCGCGCGAAGGCCGACCGCAGCAGCGCCAAGCACGAACAAGCCGCCGGCGAGCGCGGCGGCGAGGGTGAAGAGGAGAAACCGCCGCCAACCCCACAGCTCCTCGAGGTCGGGCGCGAAGAAGTACAGGCCGATCGCGTTGAACAGCAGGTGCTGCGGCTCGGTAAGCGAGTGCAGCAGCGCGTACGTGAGGAGCGTCCAGGGGCGGTCGCCGCGCAGGACCATGGTGGGGTCGAGCACCAGCGCGCGGTAGAGGTCGGCCATCGCCGGGGAGACGCGGACGGCCACGGCGAAGGCGACGAACGTCACGCCGAGCACGATGAGCGTCCACCGCACGACCGGGGTCGGCGGACGGAATCCGAGGCTCGATCGCTGGTTCGGCATCAGCCAAGCATAGGTTGGCGGGAGCGCGAGCGCACGCCCGCCGGCGCGCGAATCACCGAGATCGCTCGGCCGATCGCCGCGCGACGTACCGATGGGGCCTGCGTCCAGAACGAGGTCGGCGCCCGAAAGATGGGGCTGCTCGCGACCCCGTGCTCCGTCAGAAGAAGTTGCCGATCGTGAACTCGAAGACGCTGGGCTGCTCGTACGCGAGGCGCTTGAAGGGGAAGCCCCACTCGAAGCGCAGCGGACCAAGCGGCGAGAACCAGCGGATTCCGAAGCCCCACGACGTTCGGACGTCGAGCAGGCTCGCGGCCGAGAAGCACGGATTCGTGACGTTGTTCGGCGAAGCCGGCGCCGCCTTGCAGTAGAGCGGCTCCAGGTTCCAGGCGTTGCCGAGGTCGGTGAACACGACGCCGCGGATGCCGACCTTGTCGACGATCGGGAACTCGAACTCCAGGTTCTGGTAGTACATCATGTTGCCGCCGATGTTGGCGCCGTCCAGGATGGGCACGGCGTTCTCGTCGAGCGACTGCTTGAGCGGGAGGCGGGGGCCGAGGCTGCGGAGGGGGAAGCCGCGGACGTCGAGGATGCCGCCGAGGAAGAAGCGCGCGAAGATCGGCACGCCCCTGTCGCGGGGGCTCGTGACGAGGCCACCCTCCATGTTGAGCTTGAGGACGAAGCCTTCGGCGATCGGGTAGTAGAAGCGGCCGGTGCCGCGCCAGCGGACGAACTCGTTGTCGCTGCCGAAGGCCGACGACGCGGCCTCGACCGATCCCTGCAGGTACACGCCTTTGGTCGGGAAGAGGCGGTTGTTGCGGGTGTCGTAGGTCAGCGCCGGGCGGACGCTCGAGGTGATGCCGTCGTTGAAGAGGTTCGCGAGCGGGAGGCGCTGGAAGACGCTGACGGCGGTCGACGTTCCGAAGAACGTCGAGGTCGTCGAGGTCGAGACCTTGTCGCGCGAGAGGGTGTACGCGACCGACGCGCGCAGCTCCGGGTCGATCAGCGGGTAGCTGAACGTCAGCGAGCCGCCGATCGAGGTCTGCGAGAACTGGTTGTAGATCCGCAGCTGGTCGAAGACGTTCGCGCTCATCGCGAACGGGCTGTCGAGGAAGTACGGCTCGTAGAACCGGATGTCGATGAGCTGCCGCAGGCCCGAGATCTGGGCCTGCAGGGCGAGGGACTGCCCGTTGCCGAAGAGGTTCGCCTGCTGAACCTGGGCGGTGGCGATGAAGTTCTCGATGCTGGAGAAGCCCGCGCCGACCTGGAACGTGCCGGTCGGCTTCTCGCCGACCTCGACGTTGATGTTCACGTGGTCGGCGTCGTCGCCCTGCTCGGTCGAGAGGTCGACGCGCTCGAAGTAGCCGAGGGCGGTCACGCGGCGCTTCGAGCGCTCGAGCTTCGTCTCGCTGAAGAGCTCGCGCTCCTTGATCTCGAGCTCGCGGCGGATGACCTTGTCGCGCGTCTTGGTGTTGCCGCGGACCTCGATGCGACCGAAGTAGACGAGGTTGTGCCTGCGGATCGGCACGACGATGTCGACCTCGCGGCGCTCGCCGTCGAGCTGGGTCTCCGGCGGCGCCTCGACGTTCGCGTAGCCGGCGTCCCGGTAGAGCGTCTGGACGGAGCCCAAGTCCTTCGCGAGCTCGGCGCGGTTGAACCAATCGCCGGGCTTGGCGCGCACCATGTCGCGGAGGTGGCGTCGGCCGCCGAGGGGCTCGATTTCCTTGCCGTCCTCGTCGCGCTCGTAGATGCGAAGCTGCCGGATCTTGTAGCGCGGCCCCTCGTTGACGGTGATCGTGACCTCGATGCCCGCACGGTCGGGCGTGAGCATCACCCGCGGCGTCGCGATCTGAACGGAGAGGTAACCGCGGTCGTAGTAGAGGGCGGACAGGACGAGGATGTCGCGCTCGAATGCGTCCTGGCGGAAGCCGCCGCCCGTGCCGAAGTCGAAGAAGCTCGACTGGCCGGTGAGCATGACCTCGCGGAGCTCGTCCTCGGGGACGTGGTTGTTCCCGATGAACGTCACGCGGCGGACGGTGACCTTCTGGTGCTCGCGGACGTTGAAGCGGAGGATGACCTCGTTGTCGCGCTGCGGGAGGATCTCGTTTGTGACCTCGGCGAGGAAGTAGCCCTCCTCGGCGTACTTGTCGCGGAGCTTCTGGAGCCCGCGCCGGATGGCCGCGTAGCTCAGGATCTGGCCCGCCTTGACCTCGACCGCCAAGGCCTCGGTCAGGTCGTCGTTGTCGACCTTCTCGTTGCCCTTGAACTCGACGGCCTTGATGCTCGGACGCTCGCGCACGAGGATGCGCAGCGTGACGCCGTCGTCGCGGCGCGTGAGATCGGCCTCGACGTCCTCGAAGAAGCCCGAGTCCCAGAGCTCGCGGATGTCCTTCGAGAGGCCCTCGGGGCTGAACGGCTTGCCGACGCGGGTCTGCGACAGGTAGGTCAGTACGTCCTCGGTCGAGATGCGGCGGTTGCCGGCGACCACGACCTTCGCGACGTTCTGGCCGCGGGAGAGCTCGGCCTCGCTCGCCGGCGAGGGCGGAGGCGCGGGTGCGTCCGCGGGACCGACGACCGGGGCCGCAGAACCTGCGGCGGGCGCGGCGATCGGCGAGGCGCCCACCGCCGGCCTGGCGCTCGACGGGGGCGCCGGCGCGGCGACCGGAGCCGCGGGCGCCGGCCTCGAGGGCGCGGGCTGGGCGAGCGCGAGCCCCCGCGACGTCGGGCCAAAAAGGCACGCAATAACGGCCACTAACGCGGCGAGCGCGCGCCACCGGCCGCGGTCCGGACGCTCAGGCGCGCGGCTCGCGCGGCGAGGATTGGCACCGCGGTGGGGGGTCGAGGGCGCGTGCAAGGCGACACCCCGTAGCCCATAGAGCCGATGGCCTCAAGGCTTGAACGCGAAGAGTCGCGGCGTCCGACCGCGCGCGACGAGGTTTCGTGCACGATCGGCGCTGCGACGCCGGGCCTGGTGGCGGTCGGACAGCTCGTCGAGGCGCGGGCGCGCTTGACCGGATCGGGCCGGCTGGGTAATGCGATGCAGCCCCGAGGCCACTGAACGCCGGTTTACTACCGGCGACCGGAGACGAACCGACGTGCCCCGCATCGATCAGCTGGACCTGCCCCTGAGCGGCGACGGACCTCGCCGCGGCAAGGGCGGCCCGCCCCACGGCTCCGACCCCCCTGCCCCGATCATCCCCGACACGTCCCTCGCCGAAGAGGCGCAGCGCAAGTACCTGAACTACGCGCTCAGCGTCATCACGTCGCGCGCCCTGCCCGACGTGCGAGACGGGCTGAAGCCGGTGCAGCGTCGCATCCTCTACGCGATGGCGAACGACCTGCACCTGGGGCCGGACGCGCGGTTCCGAAAGAGCGCGGCGGTCGTCGGCGACGTGATGGGCAAGTACCACCCGCACGGCGACACCGCGATCTACGACGCGATGGTGCGCCTGGCGCAGGACTGGGTCATGCGCGCGGCCCTCGTCTCCGGTCAGGGGAATTTCGGCTCGATCGACGGCGATTCGCCCGCCGCCATGCGCTACACGGAGACCCGCCTCCGCCCGCTGGCCATGGAGCTGCTCGCCGAGCTCGGCAAGAAGACGGTGGAGTGGCGGCCAAACTACGACGGCACGCGCTTCGAGCCGATCGTGCTGCCGAGCCGGCTGCCGAACCTGCTCATCAACGGGTCGCAGGGCATCGCCGTCGGCATGGCGACGAGCATCCCGCCGCACAACCTCGGCGAGGTCGTCGACGCGTGCATCGCGCTCGTCCCCGAGATGATGTCGCGACCGGCGCCGCACGCCGAGGGCGGGGACGCCGGGCTCTCGACCAGCAAGCTGCTCAGCCTGGTCAAAGGCCCCGATTTTCCGACGGGAGGGCAGCTCCACGCGACCAAGGCGGAGCTGCTCCAGGTCTACGAAACGGGGTCGGGATCGCTTCGCCTGCGCGGCGAGTGGCGGAGCGAGGAGGATAGCCGGCGCGGTTCCGGCCCGATCGTGGTGCTGACGTCGATCCCGTACGGCGTGGAGCGCAAGGCGATCGTCGAGAAGGTCGCCGAGGTCATCATCTCGAAGAAGCTGCCGAGCCTCGTCGACGTGCGCGACGAGTCCACCGACGTCATCCGCGTCGTGCTCGAGCTCAAGCGCGGCACCGACCCGCAGCTGGTGATGGCCTACCTGTACAAGCACACGCCGCTCGCGGTGAGCGTGCAGGTGAACCTCACGTGTCTGGTGCCGACCGACAACCCGGAGGTCGCCGCGCCACGACGCCTCGGCCTGCGAGAGATGCTCACGCAGTTTCTCGCGTTCCGCTACTCGACCGTCACGCGGCGCATCGGCTTCGACCTCGGCGAGCTGTCGAAGCGGATTCACCTCCTCGAGGGCTTCGAGAAGGTCTTCGACGCGCTCGACGAGGTCATCAAGATCATCCGCAAGAGCGAGGGCAAGGCCGACGCCGCCGAGAAGCTCATGGCGCGCTTCGGCCTCTCGGAGGAGCAGACCGAGGCGATCCTCGAGCTCAAGCTCTACCGCCTCGCCAAGCTCGAGATCCTGGTCGTTCGCAAGGACCTAGCCGAGAAGCGCACCGAGGCGAAGAAGCTCGACACGCTGCTGAAGAGCGACGAAAAGCGCTGGAACCTCGTGCGCGAGGAGCTCGTCGAGATCAAGGCGAAGTACGCCGACAAGCGCCGCACCAAGATCATGGGCAGCATCGACGAGCCCGAGTACGCGGCCGAGGACTTCATCATCGCCGAGGACGCGAACGTGATCCTGTCGGCGCAGGGCTGGGTGAAGCGAGTGCGCGAGGTGAAGGACCTCGGGGCCACACGGCTGCGCGAGGGCGACTCCGTGCTGACGGCCATCGCCGGCTCGACGCGCGCGTCGGTCGCGTTCCTGTCGAACCTCGGGGGCTGCTACGTGTGTCGCATCCACGACGTCGCTCCGTCCACCGGCTACGGCGACCCGGTGCAGAAGCTCTTCAAGCTGGCGGACGGCGAGCGGATGATCGGCATGCTGTCGTTCGACCCGCGCGCGCTCGACGTGCCCGAGCCGACCGAGGGCGCACCCGAGCCCGAGCCGCCGTACGGGCTCGCTATCACGAAGGGCGGCCTCGGCTTCCGCTTCTCGCTCCGGGCCCACCGCGAGCCTTCGACGCGCGCCGGACGGCGGTACGCGCGCCTCAACGAGGGCGACGAGGTCATGACCGTCCTGGTCACGTTCGGCGGCGAGAGCGTCGCGTGCGTGGCGAGCGACGGGCACGCGCTCGCGGTTCCCGTGAGCGAGATCGGGCTGCTCGGCGGCGCGGGCAAGGGATCGATGGTCATGAAGCTGACCGAGGGCGAGCGGCTCGTCGGCGCCGCGCTCCTGTGGGGAGCGCGCGACGTGATCGACGTCGAGACCGAGAAGGGCAAGGCGATGAGCCTCTCGCTCGCGAAGATCGGCGGCAGCCGCGCCGACCGCGGCAGCCCCATCGTCAAGCGCGACCGCTTCGCGCGCGTCGTCCCGCCCGAGCTCGTCCTGCCCACGCTCGACGCCCCCGAATCCCAGAAGGGTAACTGACATGGTCGGCACGATCCCGCCCACGCGCCCGACGGCCAGCGCGGACTACACCGCAAAGGACATCGACGTCCTCGAGGGCCTCGAGCCCGTGCGCAAGCGGCCGGCGATGTACATCGGCGGCACCGACGCGCGCGGCTACCACCACCTGCTGTGGGAGATCGTCGACAACGCGGTCGACGAGGCGATCAACGGCCACGCGCGCCGGATCGAGGTGGCGCTCGACGCGGACCTCAAGGGCGCGACGGTGACCGACGACGGCCGCGGCATCCCGGTGGACATCCACCCGAAGCACAAGCGCCCCGCGCTCGAGATCATCCTCTGCACGCTGCACGCGGGCGGCAAGTTCGCCACGGGCAGCTACAAGGTCGCGGGCGGCCTGCACGGCGTCGGATCGAGCGTCGTCAACGCGCTCTCGGAGCTGCTCGAGGTCAAGGTCCTGCGCGACGGCTTCGAGCACACGCAGACGTTTTCGCGCGGCGTGCCGACGTCGAAGCTCAAGAAGGGCAACCCGACGCGCAAGCACGGCACGGTGGTGCACTACCGGCCCGACCCCGAGATCTTCGGCGCGGCCGCGAAGCTCGACCCGGGCACGGTGCGCGAGCGCCTCGAGGCGAAGGCCTACCTGCACGGCGGGCTCGTCATCGTGTTCAAGGACGCCTCGACGGGCGAGTCGATCGAGCTGTGCCACCCGAACGGCATCGCGGACTTCCTGCCGAAGCTCGTCACCCAGCGCGGCAAGCCGCCGACGCACGCGACGATCTTCCACTTCGTCCGCGACGGAGACGTGCGGATCGAGGTCGCGCTGCAGTGGACGGAGTCGACCGACGACGTCGTTCGATCGTACGTGAACGGCATCCCGACCCACGCGGGCGGATCGCACGAGGGCGGGCTCAACACGGCCATCGTGAAGGCCGTGCGCGCGTTCATCGAGGCGAAGAAGATCCAGCCCAAGGGCGTCACGCTCACGGCCGACGACATCCGCGAGGGCATCGTCGCGGTGCTGTCGCTCTACATCCAGGACCCGCAGTTTCAAGGGCAGACGAAGGACAAGCTCAACAACCCGGAGGCCGGTCCCGCGGTCGAGGCGCTCGTGCGCCCGGCGCTCGAGCAGTGGCTGCTCGAGAACGGGACGGTCGGCGAGTCGATCGTGATGCGCGCCATCCTCGCCGCCCGCGCGCGCGAGGCGCGGCGCGAGGCCACGCAGCAGGTGCTTCGCAAGACGGCCGTCAGCCACCGGCTCAACCTGCCGGGCAAGCTCGCGGACTGCTCGTCGACGGACCCGAACGAGAGCGAGCTGTTCCTGGTCGAGGGCGACAGCGCAGGCGGCTCCGCGAAGCAGGGGCGAGATCGTCGAACGCAGGCCATCCTGCCGCTGCGCGGCAAGGTGCTGAACGCCGAGCAGGCGTCCGCGTCGAAGGTGCTGCAGAACAAGGAGCTGCAGGACATCGTGAGCGCGCTCGGCTGCGGCATCGGAAGCGAGTTCGACGCAAGGAAGCTGCGCTACGGCAAGATCTTCCTGCTGATGGACGCCGACAGCGACGGCCAGCACATCGCAACGCTGCTGCTCACGTTCTTCTACCGGCACCTGCCGGGGCTGCTGCGGGGCGGCCACGTGTTCCTCGCGCAGCCGCCCCTCTTTCGCATCGACGCCGCCAAGGAGACGCACTGGGCGCTCGACGAGCGCGAGCGCGACAAGCTCCTCGCGACGCTGCCGAAGAACGCGAAGCCCGAGATCTCCCGGTTCAAGGGCCTCGGCGAGATGCCGGCCGAGGACCTCAAGCGCACGACGCTCGATCCTCGCCGCCGCCGCGCGCTCCGCGTCGTCATCGAGGGCGAGCTCGAGACGGACCGCATCCTGAACGAGCTGATGGGCAAGGACGCGAGCGCGCGCTTTCGCTTCATCATGGACCGCGCGCCGAACGCCGAGATCGACGTGTAAACGGGCGGTCACACCGCGCCGTCGCCGGGGCGCTCCGGGGCCTGCCGCGGATCGACGACGGGGGCGCGATCCGGGGGCGAATCCTGGCATCTCGGGGCGGGTCGGCGAGGCGGCCCGCTCGTTGCTTGGTGGGTCGTCGACCGCCACCCGACCGCGACCTCGCGGCCAAGCCCGGTGGCGATTCGGAAAGGTCCCCGTGAGCGACGCGCTCTCGCTTTCACGTCTGCCCTGCAGCCCGCTCCGACCCGTCACGCCGCCCGGCTCCGCGGCTGCGATCGGCCCGCGCCCCGGGGCCTCCGTGCCTCGCAACCTCGACGATCGCGTCCGGCTCGCGCGCGAGCGCATCCGCGGCCTCGCCGAGGAAGGTCGCCGCATGCGCTCGTACGAGGTCGCGCTCGACCTCGACCTGTCCGAGTTCCATTTCGCGCGCCAGTTTCGGCTCGCGTTCGGCCGGTCACCGCACGTGTTCTACGACGAGATCCGCGCGACGCGCGCCCGCACCCTCCTCGCCGCGGGGCTCGCCGCGGGCGAGGTCGCGCGACGCATCGGCTTCCGCAGGCCCGCGGAGCTGCGCGCGCTCCTGTCCAAGCGCGGCGACTCGGCCGCAGCCTGAAGCGCTCGCGCGGTGCGCGGTGCGCGGTGCGCCTCGTCTACAGCCGGCGGTGCTGCAACGAGGGCAAATTGGCCCGAACCCGCTGCAGATACGCCGGATCGAGCGTCGCCAGCACGACGCCCTCGCCCTCGGACGCCTGCGCGACGACCTCGCCCCACGGGTCGATGATGCACGACTTGCCGAACGTCATGCGGCCCCGAGGGTGCTTGCCCCACTGGGCCGCCGCGACGACGTAGGTCTGCGACTCGATCGCGCGCGCGCGCAGCAGGGTGAGCCAGTGGTCCTTGCCGGTCGCGAGCGTGAACGCGGCGGGCACGACGAGCGCCTCGGCGCCGGCGGTCGAGAGCGCCCGGTAGAGCTCCGGGAAGCGTAGGTCGTAGCAGATGGAAAGGCCGAGCCGCAGGCCCGCGACGTCCGCGACCACGGGCGCGTCGCCGGCCATCGTCGAGCCCGACTCGCGGTAGCGGGTGCCATCGGCGAGGACGACGTCGAAGAGGTGGAGCTTGCGGTAGCGCGCGACCACCGCGCCGGTCGGGTCGACGACCGCGCAGGTGTTGTACGGGCGGTCGCGATCGGCGGATCGCTCGGGCAGGCCGCCGGCGACGATCCACACCCCGTGCTGGCGCGCGGTCGTCCGGAGCATGGTCGCGATGGGGCCGCTGCCATCGTCGAGGTCCTCGGCGATGGCGCGCTTGTCCTCCTCGTCGTGGCCCATGAGCGCGAAGTTCTCGGGGAGCACGACGGCGCGGGCGCCGCGGCTCGCGGCCTCGGCCACGAGGGCGCAGGCGCGCGCGAGGTTCGCGGCCTCGTCCGCCTGGCTGTTCATCTGGACGGCTGCGAAGACGACCGGCTCGAACATGGCGCGCAGCCTAGCCCAGGACCACGCGACGAGGCAGGCTCGCGCGGCGGGCGAGCGCGCAGGCGCGACGCGCGCGGAGGGGTTCCCTCGCGCGCCATCGAGGTTATCCTCGCCGTCTTGACGCGCGAGGGGGACCCGAATTCGCACGGTCCGACGACGGCCGGCATGCAAGTCTACGGCTCGACGGCCGGGCCGGAGTCGCGGGCCACGCGCGCCGGACTCGTGCTGCTCTACGCGCCGTCGTTCGAGCAGTTCGCGCCGGCGTACCTGCTGCACGAGCGCGACCTGGTGATCGGGCGCGAGGCCTCGTGCGGCATCTGCGTGCCCGAGGCCGCCGTCTCGCGCCAGCACGCGCGCATCCACCACCGCGACGGCCGCTGGTACCTGACCGATCTCGGCGGCAGGAACGGCACGCTCGTCGACGGCGCGTTCGTCGACGAGGTCGCGCTCGAGCCGCTGCACGAGATCCGCGTGGGCGACGCGATGTTCAAGTTCGTCGAGGCGGGCGCCGAGAGCTACCTGCGCTACCGCATCGACGGCGCGCTCGTGGGCGCCGCGCCCGCGGACGTCAGCGCGCGCGAGCGGCGGCGCGGGCACATCGTGGGCGGCTACCAGGTCGACCGCCTCGCGATCGCGCTCGCGCGCGTCGCCCCGAGCGGCATCTCGGTCATCCTGCTCGGCGAGAGCGGCACCGGCAAGGAGGTCTTCGCGCAGCAGCTGCACGACTGGAGCGGCCGGCGCGGCGCGTTCCAGGCCGTCAACTGCGCGGCGATCCCGGCACAGCTGCTCGAGAGCGAGCTCTTCGGCTACAAGCGCGGCGCGTTCTCGGGCGCCGATCGCGACAAGCCCGGGCTCGTGAAGGCCGCCGAGGGCGGGACCCTGCTGCTCGACGAGATCGGCGACATGCCGCTCGACGCGCAGACCAAGCTGCTGCGCGTGCTGCAGTCCAAGGAGATCATCCCGGTCGGCGCGACGGCGCCCGAGCGCGTCGACGTCCGCATCGTCTGCGCGACGCACCGCGATCTCGCGAAGCTGCAAGCCGACGGCCGGTTCCGCGGGGACCTCTACGCGCGGCTGAACGAGTACTCGATGTCGATCCCGCCGCTCCGCGATCGCAAAGAGGACGTCTACGCGCTCTGCCGCGCGCTCCTCGCACGCCACGGGCGACCGGACATGCGCCTTTCGTTCCCGTTCATGACGGGCCTGCTGCGCTACGACTTCCCGTTCAACGTGCGCGAGCTCGAGGCGGCCATCAAGCGAGGGCTCGCGCTCGCCGACGGCGACGTCCTCGAGGCGCAGCACCTGCCCGACGACGTGCGCGCGCTGATGGCCACCTACGGAGAGCGGCCGCGCCCCGCAGCGCAGCCCAGCGGCCCTGCCTCGCACGCCGCGCCGACCGGCATCCGGGCCTCCCCCCCCACGGCCGAGGAGCTGCGCGCGCTCCTCGCCGATCACCACGGCAACGTCGCCGCGGTCGGGCGCCTCTTCGGCAAGGAGCGGATGCAGGTGCACCGCTGGATGAAGCGCTACGGCATCGACGCCGACGAATTTCGCTGAGCGAGCCGCGGCCGGCCCCGCACGGCGGACGCGCTCCGGGCGGCGATCGGGCCCCGGAGCTCTTTGGGTATTCCCCGCCGACGCGGCGAGTATCCTCGGCGGCCCCATGCAGTTCGCCCCCCTCGCCCTGCTCCCGCGGTCGGCCCTCACGATCCTCAAGGAGGCGGCGCGCCACCTCCTGAAGCGCCCGGTCGTCGGGATCCTCGCCGCCGCGCGCACGGACGACGGCCGCTGGCTGCTCATCCGCCGCTCGGACACCGGAGCCTGGGCGATGCCGGGTGGGACGCTCGAGTGGGGCGAGACGCTCGCGAGCTGCCTCGAGCGCGAGCTCCTCGAGGAGGCGGGCACGACCTCGACGACGTTCGAGCGCGTGGTCGGCGTGTACTCCCACCCGGACCGCGACCCGCGCTTTCACGCCGTGACGATCGTCGTGCGGGCGCGCGTCGCGCCCCCGACGCGCCCACCCTCGAACCCGCTCGAGATCCTCGAGGCGCGGCTCTTCGGCGACGACGAGCTGCCCGCCGAGCTCTCCCACGGCACGACCGAGATGCTGGCGCGGGCCCGCGCCGAAGCCCCGACGCACTTCGAGTGAGCGCGACCATGATCGACGATCCGACTCCGCACGCGAGCGCCGCCCCCCTCGGCGGGCTCGACCTGGACCCCGCGGGGCGCGAGCGCGCCGACGCCCTCGCCGCACGCCTCGATCGACACCGCGCGAGCTACTACGCCGGCACCCCGGAGATCTCCGACGCGGCCTACGACGCGCTGGAGGACGAGCTCCGCACGGTCGACCCGACGCACCCCGTGCTCAGCCGCGTCGGGTCGGCACCCGCAGTGAGCGAATGGGAGAAGGCGCGCCACGAGATCCCGATGGGCTCGCTCAACAAGGTCGTGAGCGAGGAGGAGCTCAAGGGATGGGTCGATCGCTGCGAGGAGCTGCTCGCGAAGGACGGGCACGCGCCCGTTCGCGACGCGCTCTTCGTGGCCGAGAAGCTCGACGGCTTGTCGCTGGAGATCATCTACCGCGACGGCGCGCTCGCCGAGGCGATCACGCGCGGCGACGGCGACGTCGGCGAGCGCATCACGGCGAACGTCGTCCGCATGCGGGGCGTCCCGCGGCGCATCAAGGAGCGGCGACCGATCTCCGTGCGCGGCGAGATCATCCTGCGGCGGTCGACGCTGGAGAGCGAGCCCTTCTTCGCCGAGTACGCGACGACCCGCAACGGCGCGGCCGGCGTGTCGCGGCGCTTCGACGGGCGCGGCGCCGAGCACCTGACCGTCCTCTTCTACGACGTCGCCGATCACCTCGATTTCGCCACCGAACAGGCCAAATTCGAGTGGCTCCGCGGCCTCGGTCTCGCGACCCCGCGCACGGCCTCGGGCTCGCTCGCCGACGTCATCGCGCTCTACCGCCGCTACCAGGAGGAGACGCGCGGCTCGCTCGACTACGAGATCGACGGGCTCGTCATCTCGATCGACTCACTCGCCGCCCAGGCGCTCCTCGGCGAGCTCAACCGGAGGCCTCGCGGCGCGACGGCGTTGAAGTTCGCCTCGCCCGCCAAGGTCACGCGCGTGGTGTCGATCGACTGGGACACCGGACCGAGCGGCCGCGTCACGCCGGTCGCCACGGTCGAGCCGGTCGAGCTCGTCGGCGCGGTGGTGCAGCGCGCGTCGCTGCACAACGCGGCCAACGTGCGAGCGCTCGGCCTCGGCGTCGGTGACGAGGTCCTCGTCTCGCGCCGCAACGACGTCATCCCGTACGTCGAGGAGGTCGTCGAGAAGCGCGGCGCGGAGGCGAAGCCGCCGACGGAGTGCCCCCGCTGCGCGCAGCCGATCGTCGTCGAGGGCGAGTACCTGCTCTGCCGCAACGCCGAGTGCCCCGCGATCGTCGAGGGCCGAATTCACAACTGGATCGGGGCGATAGGCGCGCTCGAATGGGGCGACAAGCTCGTCGCGCAGGTCGTCAGGGCGGGCCTCGTGCGCGAGCCGGTCGACCTCTATCGCCTGACGGTCGCGGACATCGCGAAGCTCGAGCGGCGCGGCGAGAAGATCGCGACCAAG
Source organism: uncultured delta proteobacterium (assembly GCA_903906315.1). Lineage (GTDB taxonomy): Bacteria > Myxococcota_A > Polyangia > Polyangiales > Polyangiaceae > CAIVJW01. The sequence continues at coordinate 20,093 of CAIVJW010000256.1, forward strand.
TGCCTCGAAGAGCTGCGCGCGCGCCTGCCGGTCACCCTGCCCGTCTTCCTCGCCGGGCTCGGCATCGAGGGCTTCTCGACGCAGACCGCGCGCCTGCTCTTCGCCGCCGGCTACACGGAGCTCGAAAAGCTCCAGGCCGCGACGGAGCCCGAGATCGCCGCGGTCCCGGGCCTCGGCGACATCAAGGCGCGCACCATCGTGAAGGGCCTCGCCGCCCGCCGCGAGGAGGTCGCGCGCCTCCTCGCGGGCGGCATCCTCCCCGTCACACCCGAGCAGGCAGGTCCGCTCGCCGGCGTCACGTTCTGCTTCACAGGCGCCGCGGAGCGCCCGCGCGCCGAGCTCGTGCGCCTCGTCGAAGGCGCCGGGGGCCGCGTGCTCTCGTCGGTGACGAAGGAGCTCAAGTACCTCGTCATCGCCGACGTCGAGAGCAGCTCGAGCAAGGCCGCGAAGGCGCGCAAGCTCGGCACGGTGCTCATCACCGAGGGCGACCTCGTCGCGATGGCGAGCGGCGCCCCGCCCCCCGCGCGGCCGGCCCCGCCCGGTCCCTGACCGCGCGCGCCTCGTGCGTGGTGCGGCCCAGCGCCCTCTGCTAAACCGCCGCACCATGCCCCGTCGCGCCCTCCCCCGCCCGCTCGCGCTCGCCCTGACGCTGTCGTTCGCGGTGCCGATCGCCGCGTGCGGCGCTCCCGTGAAAAACACGCCGCTCGCCGAGTTCCCCACGCTTCCGACGCTCTCCGACGTGATGGACAACGCCGCGACCAGCGCCGACCCTCAGTTCAAGAAGATCGGCCAGGCCGCGTTCACCGACGCCGAGCTCGCCTCGTTCGCGGCGACGGCCGAACGGGTCGCGGCGGCCGCCGTCAAGGCGAGGGACTTCTCGAAGGGCGCCGAGTTCGACGCGCTCGCCGGCCGCCTCGAGGCGAAGGCCAAGGCGCTCGGCGCGGCCGCGGGGTCGAAGGACGCGATCGGCGCGGTCACGGCCCTCAGGGAGATGAAGTCGGTGTGCAAGGAGTGCCACTCGAAGTTCAAGTGACGCGGGGGCTTTTCGTGCGGGCCCGGCTCGGCTAGCCGATCGGGATGGCGCACACGATCGAGACCGCCAGGTCCGGCCGAGCCACCTGTCGCACCTGCCGCCAGGCAATCGCCAAGGGCGACCTCCGCTTCGGCGAGGAGACGGCGAACGCGTTCGATGACAAGGGCGGGACGATGCGCCTCTGGCATCACCTCGCCTGCGCGGCGAAGAAGAAGCCGACCCAGCTCGCCGAGGCGCTGGCGACGTTCGACGGCGAGGTCCCCGGCCGCGACGAGATCGAGCGCACGATCGCCTCCGAGGCGCCGAAGCAGAAGCCGACGAGCTTCCCCTACGCCGAGCGCGCGCCGACGGCGCGGTCCCGCTGCGGCGAGTGCCAGGCCGCGATCGAGAAGGGCGAGCTGCGCGTGGCGACTCCGCGCGAGGCGGACCCGGGCGGCCTCGCGAACGTCAGCGCGCGGTACCTGCACGCGCGGTGCGCGAAGGGGGCGGCGGGCGGCGAGGACGCGCTGGAGGCGCTGAGGAGGAACAGCAAGGGGCTCGAGGCGGAGGAGTGGGAGGAGCTGGCGCGCGTGCTCGGCTGACGGATCCCGCTCGCAGACGCCGCCGGCCGCACCGCACGGTGCGCGCGGGAATGGCCGCACGTCGCTCGGGCGCGCGCACGCCGCGAGCGGGCGGCGCTCACCACAGCACGTCCTGCTCCTCGGTGACCCCGAGCGCCGCATCGAGGACGAGCGGCGCCCGCCCTGGCAGCGTGATCGTCCCGCGGTAGGTCCCCGCCACCTGGAGGAAACGCGACCTCACCAGGCCGAGGTTCTTCTCCTCGGCGTGCACGCCGCCCGGCTCGAACGCGAGGTCCACCGCGCCGCAGCGCGTGTGGACGCGCCACAGGTCCATCGGCCGGGCGGCGTCGAACTCGAAGCGCCCCTCGCCGACCGGCACGAGATCGTCATCGACCCACACCGCGCACTCGGCCTCGCCGACGAACCCCTCGACCAGGTTGATCGCGACCTTCTCGCCCGAGCGCGCGCGCCCCAAGAGGAAGGCCCACTTCCACGCCGTGTGCCGCGCGAGGAAGCCGTGCGTGTAGTCGATGCCCGCGAGCCCGCCGTCGAGCCGGAACGTGCGCCCATCGAGGATCGCGGTGCCCGTCACGGGCAGGAGCGCCCGCTTCTGCGTCGTGTTCACGCAGCCCCCCGGCAGCTTCGCGATGACCGCGACCGGAGGCGGCGCGCCGAGCGTGTCGAGCCGCGCGCGCACCTCGATCCCCTTCGCGCGCAGGTCCACGTCGTACGCGGACGACCCCACGGGCCGCTCGACGCAGAGCCGCGTCCCGCCGAGCGCGAACCGCGCGAGCGCGCCCTCCTCGGCGTCGTCCGAGACGCGCACCGCGAACGGCGGCCCGAGCGCGCTGCGGTCGATGACCATCCCGCGCCCCTTCTCGAACGCGAACGCGAAGGCGTTGGCCACGTAGCCGAGGTCAACGATGGCGACGCCGATCAGCAGCTCATCGGTCGCGATCGCGAGGTACGTCCACTTCTTGTGGTGCGCGAGCCGGAAGAGAGGGCTCTCCCCGGGGCCGAGGTCGACCCGCGGCAAAGGCCCGCGAAACGCGCCCTCCTCGAGCGCTCCGGTCGAGGTGGACAGCACGGACGCAGGCGGCGCGGCGAGGATGCGCATGGCTTGCGCAGGATAACCGCAACGAACCTGCGGAGTCTCTCGCACTCGCCATGGACGCCGCCATTCGGGGGACTACCATCCGGCGCCATGTTCGACGCCATCGTCTCCACGCCACTGCCCGTCAACGAGCCGCTGCTCGCCTACGCGCCGGGGAGCCCCGAGCGCGCGATCCTCAAGGCCGAGCTCGCGCGGCAGTCCGCCTCCCCGATCGACTGTCCGCTCTTCATCGGCGGCAAGGAGGTCCGGACCGCCAAGCAGGTCGACATCCGCGCGCCGCATCGGAAGGACCTCGTGCTCGGCCACGCCCACGCGGCCGGCCCGGAGGAGATCGCCCAAGCGATCGCCGCCGCGAACGCCGCGCACCCGGCCTGGGCCGCGACGCCGTGGACGACGCGCGCCGCGATCTTCCTCAAGGCCGCCGACCTGCTCGCGACGAAGTACCGCCCGGTGCTCAACGCCGCAACCATGCTCGGGCAGAGCAAGACCGCGTACCAGGCCGAGATCGACTCCGCCTGCGAGCTCATCGACTTCTTTCGCTTCAACGTGAGCTACGCGCGCCGCATCGCGACCGAGCAGCCCGAGAGCCCGCGCGGCAACTGGAACATCCTCGAACCGCGCCCACTCGAGGGGTTCGTCTTCGCCGTCACGCCGTTCAACTTCACGGCCATCGCGGGCAACCTGCCCTCGGCGCCCGCGATGCTCGGCAACACGGTCGTGTGGAAGCCGGCGAGCTCCGCGCTCCTCTCCGCCCACTGGATCATGCGCATCTGGCGCGAGGCCGGACTGCCCGACGGCGTCATCAACCTCGTGCAGGGCGCGGCCAGCGACATCTCGCGCGCGTGCCTCGGGCACCGCGACCTCGCCGGCATCCACTTCACCGGGTCGACGCCCGTCTTCAACGCGATGTGGAAGACGATCGGCGACAACATCAGCCAGTACAAGGGCTACCCGCGCCTGGTCGGCGAGACCGGCGGCAAGGACTTCATCTTCGCGCACGCGAGCGCCGACGTCGAAGCGCTCGCCGTCGCGATGGTGCGCGGCGCCTTCGAGTACCAGGGGCAAAAGTGCTCGGCCGCCTCGCGCGCGTACATCCCGCGGTCCATCTGGCCGAAGGTGAAGGAGCTCGTGCTCGGCCACATGAGCGCGCTGAAGATGGGCGACGTCACCGACTTCCGAAACTTCGTCGGCGCGGTGATCGACGGCAAGGCCTACAAGACGATCGCCGAGTACGTGAACCTCGCGAAGAGCGACCCGGCGTGCACGATCCTGCACGGCGGCGGCATGCGCGACACGGACGGCTGGTTCATCGAGCCCACGCTCGTCGAGGTGAGCGAGCCTCGTCACAAGCTCATGGCCGAGGAGATCTTCGGCCCGGTGCTCACGCTCTGGGTTTACCCGGACGAGGAGGAGGCCGAGGCGCTGAAGCTCTGCGACGTGACCTCGCAGTACGCGCTCACGGGCGCGCTCTTCGCGCAGGACCGCAGCTTCCTCGATCGCGCGGCGGCGACGCTGCGCTACACGGCCGGCAACCTCTACTTCAACGACAAGCCGACCGGCGCGGTCGTGGGGCAGCAGCCGTTCGGCGGCGCGCGCGGGTCGGGCACCAACGACAAGGCGGGCAGCTTGCTCAACCTCTATCGCTGGGTGTCGCCGCGCGCGATCAAGGAAAACTTCATCCCGCCGACGAGCGTCGGCTACCCGTTCATGGAGGCCGAGTAGCCTCCGCCCGGCGCGACGGCGGCCCCCCTCCGCCGTCGTAGCCCCACCGCGACCGGCGCCCGTGGCTTGCCGCCGGCCGCGTTGGTATGAGGCCGCGATGGCCTCGCTCCGCACGCCCGCCCTCGCGCTGATCCTCGCCCTCGCGCCTGCCTGCGGGCCGGCCGCACCGCCGCCCCTCCCGCCGCCTCCCCCCTCCCCGGCTCCGCCCCCCACCGCGTCGGCGGCCGCGCCGCCGGCGCCCGCGCCGATCGTGGAGTTCGATCCCGTCACGACCGGCATGAGCGTCGACGGCATCAAGAAGCTCTGCGACGAGCACCTCGCGAAGGCCTCGGCGCTGCTCGGCGAGATCCGCGCGCTCGACGGCGCCCCTGCGGGCAAGCTGACCTGGGAGGCGACGCTCGGCCGCTTCGACGACGCGACGCTCGAGGTCAACGCGGCCAGCGAGTTCCCGTACCTCATGGGCGTCGCACACCCGGACGAGGCCGTGCGCGCCGCGGCCAAGACCTGCGAGCCGAAGACCGACAAGCTCACGACCGCGATGTGGCTCGACGCCGGGCTCGCGTCGGTCGTCAAGGCGTACGCGGCGAAGGCCGAGCCCCTCGCCGGCGAGCGCGCCCGCCTGCTGCGCGACGTGCTGCGCGACTTCCGCCGCAACGGCCTCGAGCTGCCCGCGGACAAGCAGAAGCGCATCCGCGACCTGAACGAGGAGCTGACCGCGATCGGCCAGGACTTCATGTCGAACATCGGCGCGTCGGTCGGCAAGATCGACGTGAAGCCGGCGCAGCTCGAGGGCCTTCCGAAGGAGTACGTCGCCAAGCACACGCCGGGCGCGAAGGGCACGGTCGAGATCACCACCGACTACCCGGACTTCTTCCCGTTCGTGACCTACGCCAAGGATCGCGCGGCGGCGCTCGACCTCTACGTGAAGTTCACGAACCGCGGCGGCGACGCGAACGTGAAGCTCCTCGAGCGGCTGCTCAAGCTGCGCCACGACAAGGCAAAGCTGCTCGGGTACGAGTCCTGGGCCGACTACGCGATCGAGCCGCGCATGGCGAAGACGCCGAAGGCCGTGCGCGCGTTCCTCGATCAGGTGCGCGGCGCGCTGCGCGAGCCCGCGAAGGTCGAGCTCGCCGAGCTCGTGAAGGAGCACGTCGTGCACGGCGGCAAGGCGACCGACAAGCTCGCGCCGTCGGAGCGCTACTACCTCGAGGACAAGGTCCGCGCGGCGAAGTTCAAGTTCGACTCGCAGGAGCTCAGCGCGTACCTCGAGATCGGCGCCGTGAAGAAGGGCCTCATGGACCTCACGGCGAAGATGTACGGCCTCGAGTACCGCGAGGTTCCCGCGAAGGCGTGGCACGCCGACGTGACCGCGTACGAGGTGTGGTCCGGGGCCGAGCTCGTCGGCAAGTTCTACTTCGACCTGTACTCACGGCCGAACAAGTACAAGCACGCCGCGATGTTCACGATCCGCACGGCGAAGACGCTGCGCGACGGCTCGTACCAGAAGCCCGTCGCGTCGCTCGTCTGCAACTTCCCGAAGCCGGGCGCCGAGCCCGCGCTCATGTCGCACGAGGACGTCGTGACGTTCTTCCACGAGTTCGGGCACGTGCTGCATCACCTGCTCACGCGCGCCGAGCTCGCCGCGTACTCGGGCACGAGCACGGCGCGCGACTTCGTCGAGGCCCCGTCGCAGATGTTCGAGGAGTGGGCGTGGTCGCGCGACGTGCTCGACCTGTTCGCGCGGCACCACACGACGGGCGAGAAGCTGCCGGACGAGCTCTTCGCGGCGATGCAGCGCGCGCGCACCTTCGGACGCGCGCTCGCGACCCAGCGCCAGCTCTTCCTCGCGACGCTCGACCTCGAATACCACACGCGCGACGTGCCCCTCGACACCACCAAGGTCGTCGAGGAGGTGCAGAACGCGACCGACTCGTTCCCCTTCGTGCGCGGCACGCACTTCCAGTCGAGCTTCGGGCACCTCATCGGCTACGACGCCGGCTACTACGGCTACCAGTGGGCGCTCTCGCTCTCACGCGACGTGCTGACGCGCTTCAAGAAGGAGGGGCTGCAGAACCCGGCCACCGCGGCATCATGGCGCACCGAGGTGCTCTCGCGCGGCGGCGGCGACGACGAGCGTGCCATGATCGGCCGCTTCCTCGGCCGCGAGCCGAACCACGCCGCGTACCTCGGGTTCCTGACCGGCAAGGACTGAGCGGCGGGATTCGGCGCTCGCCGGAGCGCGCGGATCCGGCGGGACTACGGCTCGACCGCGACGCCGAGCTGGACGCGCAGCGCGTGGTGCGCGTCCGACACCACGAAACCGAGCAGATCGTCGAGCTTCGCCTCGGCGCCGAGCACGCCCCGCGCCTCGTTGCGCAGCACGCCGGCCACGACGTCGAGATCGCCCGAGAGCGTGTAGCCCGCGCGCGTCGCGCAGCGCTCGACCGATCCCGCCCAGCGCGACAGATCGACGCGCCCGCCGGCCTGCTCGAGATCGGACACGGCCTGGAGCAACCGGTCGTGCTGATGATCGGCCAGGCTCACTTCGAGATGTCGCTGGAGCGCCTCCACCTCGCCGCGCAGCTTGCCGGGCACGGGCGCGGTCGACTTCGCGACGCCGATCGCGGCCAGGAAGCACGCGGAGAGGTCGTCGAGCGACGGATAGTAGAGGAGCAGCCGGTGCTCGCCGACGAAGTACGCGAGCTGCCGCCCGGCGAGGAACGCAAGCTCGGAGAGGCTGCGCCCACGCAGCACGGTGCCGCCCGCGACGACGGCGAGCGGGTCCGTCGTCACCGCGGCGAGGGCGAGCGCCGCGTCCTCGCGCAGGTAGAGCGGAGGCGCCGCGACGCCGAGCAGGTGGCTCGCCCACGCGAACGACCGCACGATCGACAGCGTGCTGAGGTGCGCGTCCTGCTTCGTCGCCGGGTCGAGGACCGGCACGCGCCCGTCGGCCTGCGTGCGCGCGATGCGGAACGCGATCGCCGGCGCGGCGACGGCTGCGAAGATCGCGCCGACGTTTCGATCTCGGTCGGCCGGCTTGAAGAGGTCCCAGGACGAGTCGAGGAGGGGCCGCTCGAGCTTCGGCAGGCCGCTCGGCCGATGCTCGTCGAAGACGAAGCGCTCGCGCGGCTCGGGCGCCCGCAGGTGCGACGTGACGGCAGCGGCGCAGTACGCCTGGTCGGGGCGCTTGCTGCGCTGGTAGAGCTCGAAGAGCGAGTGGAAGGTCGCGAGCCGGCTCGGGTCGAGCGCGGCGGCCTCCTGCAGGTGGCCGATGGCGCGCTCGAGCTGCCCCGTCTCCCGCGCGAGGTCCGCGGCGACGAGGTGCCCACCGAGATCCTCAGGCTTCTCGGCGAGCGAATCGGCGAAGGCGTCGAGCGCGAGCTCGGCGTCGTCGAGGTGATCGCGCAAGAGGAGGCCGAGCCGGCGGCAGAGCTCCCAGGTGATCTCCGCGCGGATGGCGCCCTTCGGTAGCCGCCCCGTGCGGCCGAGCATGCGCCGGTACACCTTCTCGAGCTCGCTCCACTCCTGACGCTCGGCGAGCACTTGCGCGAGGATCTCGAGCGATTCGAGCGCGCCCGGGTCGGTCTCGAGCGCGAGCTCGAGCGTCGCGAGCGCCTCGTCCTCGCGATCGAGATCGCGCAGCAGGTGCTTGCCGAGGGCGACGAGGCGCGCGCCCTTGGCCTTCGGATCCTGGGTCGCCTGGGCGGCTCGCCGCCTCATCGCGAGCGCGAGATCGCGCGCGCCTAGGGACTCGTAGACACGGTGGAGCTCATCGAGGACGCGGACGTCGTCCGGCCGCAGATCGCGCGCCGCCTCGAGGCGAGCGCGCGCCCGAGGCACGTCGCCGGCGACGTCCTCCCAGCGCTTGGCGAACGCCGTGAGCAGCGCGAAGCGGGCGCCCGCGTCCTTCTCCATGGCGAGCAGGCGGTCCTCGGTGGCGGCGACCGCACGAAAATCGCGCTCGGCGAGGCACAGCTCGAGGACGGCTTCGAGCGAGCCTCGATGTCCCGGCACGATGGAGAGCGCCTTCTCGTAGCTCGAGATGGCCTCGCGCGCCTTGCCCTGCGCGCGCTTCGCGTCGCCGATGCGCTGGTAGATCGTCGCGCGCTCGGGTGGCGTGGCCAGGCCGCGCGCCAGCGCCCGCTTGAGCTCGGCGAGGGCCTCGTCGTGCGCGCCCCCCTCGTTCAGCGCCTCCGCGGAGGCGATCAGGGCGACGACCGAGGCCTCCTCGACGGGGGCCCTCGTCGCACCGGCGGCCGAGGCGACCGGCGCCTTGACCGCCCCGGTCGCGACGGGCGCGGGGGCTGGCGCGACGTCGGCCGGGGATGGATCGGCCCCGGCCGGCGCGGACACGTCGCCCCTCGACGCCTCGCTCTTCGACACGTCGACGATCACGCGCGGCAGCTGCGCCTGCGGGAGGGGCGCGACCGCGCGATCGGTCGGCGCTGCGACCTCGGTCGATGGCGGTGGCTCGGGCGGCCCGATATCGACCTGGATATCGTCACTCGATGCGCGCGGGTCGGGCGCCGCGACGATGACGACCGGCGGCGGCTCGGCGACCGGCGGCGGCGCGGGGTCGACGTGGGCGTCGGCCACCACGGGATCGGGAGGCGATCCGGCAGGAAGGACCGGCGCGTGCTCGGCAACGGCGAGCGCAGGAGCCTCCACCGGTCCGGCCGCCGACTCCCGCGGTGCGTCGCCCTCGACGTCGACGGATGGCGCGACCGCCGGCGCGGGCGTGCCCGGTGCGTTCGCGCTCGAAGGCCCGGGCGCGGGCTGGGGGGTCGAAGGAGGCTCGCGGCGCTGCGGCGGCACGATCGCGAGCGGGAGCGCGCCTCGCACGAAGCCGAAGCCGGGCACCACACCGACCAGGGCCTCGCTCTCGCGCACCCGCGCATAAAGCGCCTCGGCGGTGATCCCTTCCGCGGGATCGACGTCGTCGATCGTCTCGACGACCGCGCGGGTGAACGGCGAGGGCACCTCCTCGGTGCGATCGCTCGTCGGGCGGGCGCCGATGAGCAACCCGATGCCGGGCGCGACGCTCTTGAGCGCGTCCTTGGCCGCGGCGACCACCGTCGCCGACCGGAACGGGTCCTCCGCGTCGGGCATGTGCCGGCACTCGAGGACGAACAGCACGGGACCCGACGCCCGATCGCGGAACACCGCGGCCACGTCCGCGATCGCGTCCCCCGTGTCCGGGTTCGCCGGATCGAGGCACAGGAAGAACTCGCCGGCCTCGGACAGCGCGGCGGAGCCCGAGGCATAGAGGACGACCGTGTCCTCGGATCCGGGGGCCTCCTGCTCGAGGATCCCGTCGATCTGCTCCGCCAGGTCCACGGCGGGGTCGAGATCGACGACGCGAAACCGCGTGTCGTCGAGCGGTAGCCGAGATCGGACGAGGTCGCCGTCCAGCGCTCCGGGGGCGGGCCGCTGGTTCGGTTCGAGCGTCGGCGTAGCGATGAGTGCGAGACGCTTCATGCCTCTTCGCCCAGCGGGTAGGACCGCATGATGGCGAGCGAATCTAGCAGGGCCGTCGCCGCTGCGGGAGCCGTTCGACGCGGCCGGTGCCAGGTCAGGTCGCACCGGTCAGCGCGCGCACCACGGCGGCGCCGTCCGCAGGCCGCGCGACGTCGGGCCCCATGCACGAAAGAGCCAGCGCCCTCCACGATGCCAGGTCCGAACGGGCCTCGGGGAATCCCACGGCCGGGTCGAGCCGCTCGATCACGTCCTCGAGGATGCGCCCATAGCCGTACACGTCGTCCCTCGCGTCCGAGGGCCGTCCCGCGAGGCGCTCGGGCGAGAGGTACCCCGCGCTTCCCCCCTCGGCCGGTGCCCCAGCGAGTCGAGCGAGCCCCAGGTCCCCGAGCACGGGCTCGTCACCGGATCGGAGCAGGATGTTCGCGGGCTTCACGTCCGCGTGCACCCAACCACGGCGATGCACCCGCGCCAGCGCCCGCGCGAGGGGCACGGCCCAGCGCCCGACGGGCTGAAGGACCTCGAGGTCCCCCGATCGGAGGACGTCCCGCACCGATCCGAGGGCGACCCACTCGAACGCGATCCAGCCCTCCGACGGGCTCGCGTCGAAGACGCGCACGACGCCCGGCCCCGCGAGCTCCACGGTCGCGGCGACCTCGCGCTCGAGCGCGGCACGGTCCGCGTCGCGCCGGTGATAGATCTTGAACGCCGTTCGCCGACCGAGCACCTCGTCCTCGGCCTCGTACACCGCACCGGCGCCACCGCGCGCGGCCTCGCGAAGGACGCGAAACGGGCCGCCCTTGGGCGTGGCGGCGACAATTGTCGCCTCGTCCTTCGCGCGCGGCCGCGACGAAGCCCCCCCCAGCTCGGTGGTCCAGCGCCGGTGCCGCTCCACCGCGCCGGGCGCCGCGATGTCCCGCGCGAGCACGCGCTCGATCGTCCCGACCGCCCGCGCGAGCTGCCCGGTCGCCGCGTGAAGGTCGGCCGCGAGCACGAGCCCCGCGACGCAGCGAACGCCCTCGAGCACCCTCAGCGCCGACGCCTCTTCGCCGCGGGCCGCGAGGATCTCGGCGCACGCCACGCGCACCTCCTCGGCGACCGGACGCGCCGACGCCGCCTCGATCGCAGCGCCGACCGCGGTCGCCTCGCGCGCCGTCCCGCGGGCTCGGCGTAGCAGCCCGATCGCCTCCTCGACGCCGGGCCCGCCGGGCCGCCCGAGCTCACCGAGCCGATCGATCAGCCGGTCGTTGTCGCGCGGCGGCTCCGGCGCGGGAGCCGGCTCGGCGGCCGCATCGACCGCCCGCGGCGAGGCCCCGTCCCCGCCGAACAGCGCGCGGACCTTGCCCCAGAGGCTCATTCGCTGCCCCCGCGCGGAGCCACCACGCGCAGCCGTACGGGCCCGCCGCGCTCCGCACGAAATTCATCGCCCACGCAGAGCTCGGCCACCGCGCCGACCTCGAGCTCCCCCAGGATCGGGCGCGAAGCCCCGTCCGGCGTGCGAAGCACCACGAAGGCCTGATCGCCCTCGACCTCGCGGCCGATCCGCCACCCTCGTACGCGCAGCTCGCCGAGGGGCGCGAGGTACCGCTCGCCCGCGACCTCGACGACCACCTCGGTCGACGCTCCCGACGCGTCTACGCCGCGCGGCGCGATCGCGCACGGCACCTCCCCGCCCAGCTCGACTCGCACGCCCTCCCCGACGGGGATCGAGCCCTCGAGCCGTGCGCCGGCGATCAGCGTCCCGTTCCGAGTCCCGAGGTCCTCGACGACCGCCCCCGCCGTCACGCGCCCAATCCGAAGGTGCACGCGGCTCACCGCCCGAGACGCCACCACGATGGTCGCTTCGCCTCGGCCGACGGTCACCTCGTCGCCGAGCGCGCACCGGACCGGCTCGCCATCGATCTCGAGATCGACGACGGGCCCCCGCGCGAGCCGCGCCGTGATGCCCCTCGCCGCATCCGCCGCGCGCTCGGATTCCGGCCCCCCGGCAAGGCTCCGCGCCACCCCCAAGGCCGCGCGCCGCTCCCCGCCTCGGTCGAGGTCGTCCAGGCGAAGCAGCGCGTGCTCGCGCTCGACCCGACCTCGGTCCGCGGCCTCGTCGCGCACCAGCCGCGCCTCGAGCTTCTCGATCGCCCCCGCCGCGGTCAGCGCGCGCACCTCCCCTTCGATGTCGCCGACCAGGGCGTACGCCTCCGCGGCGCGCTCGTGCTCGCCCACCGCCTCGAGGTCCCGAGCGACCTCGACGACGTCCGTCCGCAGCAGCGCTCCGCCTCCGCCGCGCAGGACATCGAGCCCGAGCAGCGCCTTGCGACCCGCCGCCCGGCGCCGCAGCGCCTCGTCGACCGCCGTCGCCGCAGCCAGCGCGCAGAGCGCGATCCGGCGCGCCGGCGACCCTTCGGCGTCCGCCCGAAGAAGGAGAAGCCGCGCCGCGTCGTCCGGCCGCCCAGCTTCCACGTAGAGCGCCGCCGCGGCCTCGAGGTCCCCGGCGAGCTCCCTCTTCCTCGCCTCCTTCGCGCGCGATCCGGACCAGAGATCGCCGAGCCGGTCGAAGAGTCCCACGGGCGAACCTTAGCGCAGCCCTGCCGCGAGCGAGATTCCGAGGCGGACTCCGCGTGCTACGCGCGGCAAGGCCGTTGACGAAGTCACCAAAGCCTTGAAACATGTCGACTTCGATGTCGACCACCAACCGCCTCGGCGAGCTCCTCGTTCGCGAAAAGCTCATCAGCCTGCAGCAGCTCCGCCAAGCTCAGGAGGAGCAGCGCAAGACAGGGGGCAACCTCGGGTACGCCCTCGCGAAGCTCGGGTACATCTCGGACGGCGAGATCACGAACTTCCTCTCGAGCCAGTACCGCGTCCCCGCCGTCAACCTCGACGAATACGAGCTCGACAACGAGGTCGTGAAGCTGGTCTCGAAGGACGTCTGCGAGAAGCACAAGATCATCCCGATCTCGCGGTCCGGCTCGGCGCTCGTCGTCGCAATGGCGGACCCAACGAACCTCCACGCCATCGACGACATCAAGTTCCTCACGGGCTTCAACGTCGAGCCGGTCGTCGCCTCGGAGACGGGCATCCACGCCGCCATCGAGCGCGCGTTCAACGCCGCCCCGGTCGCGTCGTACGACGACGTGCTGAGCGAGTTCGCGAGCGAGGACATCGAGTTCTCCGTCGACGCCGACGACGTCAACGTCCTCGAGCTCGAGAAGCAGGCCGAGGGCGCCCCCGTCGTCCGCCTCGTGAACGCGATCCTCCTGAACGCCATCAAGAAGGGCGCGTCCGACATCCACGTCGAGCCCTACGAGAAGAAGCTACGCGTCCGCTACCGCATCGACGGCGTGCTCATCGAGGAGATGCAGCCCCCGCTGAAGCTCAAGAACGCGATCTCGAGCCGCATGAAGATCATGGCCTCGCTCGACATCGCCGAGCGTCGCCTCCCGCAGGACGGTCGCATCAAGCTCAAGCTCGGCAAGGGCAAGGAGATGGACTTCCGCGTCTCCGTCCTGCCGACGCTCTGGGGCGAGAAGATCGTCATGCGTCTTCTCGACAAGTCGAACCTGCAGCTCGACATGACGAAGCTCGGCTTCGACGTGCGCCCGCTCGACGACTTCAAGTGGGCCATCCACCAGCCGTGGGGGATGACCCTCGTCACGGGCCCGACGGGCTCCGGCAAGACGACGACGCTCTACTCGGCGCTCTCGGAGCTGAACCAGCCGGCCCACAACATCTGCACGGCCGAAGACCCGGTCGAGTTCAACCTGCACGGCATCAACCAGGTGCAGATGCACGACGAGATCGGCCTCAACTTCGCCGCCTCGCTGCGATCGTTCCTGCGGCAGGACCCCGACATCATCATGGTCGGCGAGATCCGCGACTTCGAAACGGCCGAAATCGCCGTCAAGGCCGCGCTGACCGGCCACATGGTGCTCTCGACGCTCCACACGAACGACGCGCCAGCCACCATCTCGCGCCTGCTGAACATGGGCGTCGAGCCCTTCCTCATCACCGCGAGCTTGAACCTCATCCTCGCCCAGCGTCTCGCCCGCAAGTGCTGCGCCGACTGCAAGGTCCCCCACCCGGTGACCGACCGGGAGGCGCTGCTCGACTTCGGCTTCACGCCCGAGCAGGTCTCGGCGACGCAGATGATGAAGGGCGTCGGCTGCAAGACCTGCAACGGCTCCGGCTACAAGGGCCGCATCGCGCTCTACGAGGTCATGCGGTTCAACGAGGGGCTCAAGGAGATGGTGCTCCAGGGCGCCTCCACCGCCGAGCTCAAGGCCGCCGCCATCAAGGGCGGCATGAACACCCTTCGGATGAGCGGCATCCTCAAGGTCATGAGCGGCATGACGACCATCGAGGAAATCGGCCGCGTCACGATCGGCGACTGACCCACCGCGGACAGGCCCGGCGCAGCACCCGGATCACGTCCTCCAAGGTCGCGAGAAAGGCCCACGAATGTCGACTGCCGCGCCCGAGGGGCTCAAGTATTCGCTCCAGCAGCTCCTCAAGGCGATGGTCGAGAAGGGCGCGAGCGACATGCACATCACGACCGGCTCGCCGCCGCTGCTGCGGATCGACGGCGCGGTCGTGCCGCTCAAGCTCGCCCCGCTGAACGCCCAGGAGGCCAAGCAGCTCTGCTACTCCGTGCTCAGCGAGGAGCAGAAGATCAAGTTCGAGAAGATAAGCGAATGCGACCTGTCCTTCAGCATGAAGGGCCTGTCGCGCTTTCGCGCCAACGTCTTCCTCCAGCGCGGCGCGGTCGCCGGCGTGTTCCGTCAGATCCCGTTCAAGATCCTGTCGTTCGAGGACCTCGGCCTCCCGCAGATCGTGACCGACATCACGAACAAGCCCCGCGGCCTCGTGCTGGTCACCGGCCCCACCGGCTCGGGCAAGAGCACGACGCTCGCCAGCATCATCGACAAGATCAACTCGGAGCAGCGGCTCCACATCATGACGATCGAGGATCCGATCGAGTACCTGCACCCGCACAAGCTCTGCGTGGTGAACCAGCGCGAGGTCGGGGCGGACACGGAGTCGTTCAAGTCGGCGCTCAAGTACGTCCTTCGACAGGACCCGGACGTCGTGCTCGTGGGCGAGATGCGCGACCTCGAGACCATCGAGGCCGCGCTCACCATCGCCGAGACGGGTCACCTCGTCTTCGCCACCCTGCACACGAACTCGGCGATCCAGACGATCAACCGCATCATCGACGTCTTCCCGCCTCACCAGCAGCCGCAGGTCCGCGCGCAGCTCTCGTTCTCGCTGGTCGCCGTCATGACCCAGCTCCTCATTCCGCGCGAGAACGGCGGCCGGTGCCTCTCGATGGAGGTGCTCATCCCGAACGCCGCCATCAAGAACCTGATCCGCGAGGACAAGCTGCACCAGATCTACTCGCAGATGCAGATGGGGCAGGCGGGCAGCGGGATGCAGACGATGAACCAGGCCCTCCTCGAGCTCTACAAGCGGCGAATGATCTCCCTCGAGGAGGCCTACGCGAACTGCGGCGACGTCGACGAGCTACGCTCGATGGTCGAGGGCAAGCCAAGCAAGCGGTAGGCGCCACTGAATACGCTTGCAGCGATTTTGACATCGGTGCGCCTGTTCAGTACGGTGCAGGCGCGATGCAGGGGCTTACCGACCGTCAGCAGCAGGTTCTCCATTACATCCGCCAGTCCATCACGGAGCGCGGCTACCCGCCGACCCTCCGCGAGATCGGCGCCTACATGGGGATTCGGTCGACGAACGGCGTCAACGACCACCTGCGAGCGCTCGAGCGCAAGGGGTACCTGACGCGCGAGGACATGAAGTCCCGCGCCCTCCGCCCGCGCGACCTCGAGGTCGTCCCCCCGAGCCAGGCCGCCACGGGCGTCGACCCGGCCGCCCCGGCCAACGACGGCGAGCTCGTCGTCGAGATCCCCATCCTCGGCCGCATCGCCGCCGGCATGCCGCTGCTCGCCGAGGAGCACGTGGTCGACACGGTGAAGATCGAGCGCGGCCTCGTCCGCGGCGGTCGCGAGGTCTTCGGCCTCCGCGTCACGGGCGACTCGATGATCGAGGCCGGCATCCTCAGCGGCGACTACATCTTCGTCCGCAAGCAGGCGACGGCGCAGCGGGGCGAGATCGTCGTGGCGCTCATCGGTGACGAAGCAACGGTGAAGTACTTCTTCCCCGAGAAGGACTACATCCGCTTCCAGCCCGCGAACGCCGCGATGGCGCCGATCCTGGTCCGGGCGAGCGACTTCCGGCCGACGATGCTGCTCGGGGTCGTGATCGGCGTCTATCGCAAGATGTGAGGCGGTGGCTCGGCGTGCGCTGCGCGACCAGCCGAGCGCGGAACGCCCCATCGAGATTGACGCGCCATCATTGCGCTTGATAGCGTCGCGAGCCACACGTGTTTAGGGCCCCGCGGCGACCTCGCGCGGGCGCCTGATATCCCGGAACGAGGCGCACGGGCGGCGAATGGCGAAGCATAGCTTGGTACTGGTCGCGCTGGTCGCGCTCGCAGGTCTCGCCGGTTCGAGCGGCTGCGGCGGCACCATCTACGCCATCACGGCGACCTCGGCCGCGTCGAAGCTTCAGACCGCCGAATCGCTCGGCGCCGAGAAGTACGCTCCGTACGAGTACTGGTTCGCGAAGGAGCACCTCGCAAAGGCGATGGAAGAGGCGAGCAGCGCCGACTACGGCGATGCGATCGACTTCGCCGACGAGGCCGACGAGGCCGCAGACAAGGCCATCAAGCTCTCGCGGCAAGCGCACGAGGGCGCAGGGCGATGAGCACCCGCAAGCCAGGCTCCCTCCACGGTCGCGCCATCGTGCTGGCGGCGATAGCGCTCACGGCGTGCTCGCAGGTGCCGCAGATGCGCGGCGACATCGAAGCACTCCAGAAGATCGCTCAGCAAGCCGAGCGCAACGGCGCGATCCGCTGCGCGCCGCGCGAGCTCGCCATGGCGAAGTCCCACCTCGAGTTCGCGACGGTCGAGCTCGACCAGGGCTTCGCGCTGCGCGCACGCGACCACCTCGACGTCGCCGAGGCCAACGCCCACGCCGCCTACGACCTGTCCCCGCCGGCCAAGTGCGCCGAGCGCGGGTTCGTCGAGGAAAAGGACGGCGACTGCGACGCGGACGGCATCCCCGATTCCGCCGACCAGTGCAAGTGCGAGGCGGAGACGTACAACGGCTTCCAGGACGACGACGGCTGCCCCGACGACCCGGACACGGACGGCGACGGCATCCCCGACACGAAGGACAGCTGCGTCCTCCTCCCGGAGGACAAGGACGGCTACCTCGACGACGACGGTTGCCCCGACGTCGACAACGACCTCGACGGGATCGTCGACGAGAAGGACAAGTGCCCGAACGATCCCGAGGACCCTGACGGGTTCGAGGACACGGACGGCTGCCCCGAGCTCGACAACGACAAGGACACCGTCCTCGACGTCGACGACCAGTGCCCGAACGAAGCCGGCCCGGCCAACGCAGAGAAGCCCGGCTGCCCGAAGAAGAGCCTCGTGATCGTGACCGACAAGGAGATCAAGATCACGCAGCAGATTCACTTCGAGTTCGACAAGGACAAGATCCGGTCCGAGAGCTTCCCGATCCTGGACGCGGTGGTCGGCGCCCTGAAGGAGAACCCGAACATCTCGCTCGAGATCCAGGGTCATACCGACAACAAGGGCGCCCCCGCCTACAACAAGTCGCTCTCCGATCGCCGCGCCGCATCGGTGAAGAAGTACCTCGTCGACAAGGGCAAGATCGACGCGAAGCGCCTGGTTTCCCACGGCTACGGCATGGAGAAGCCCCTCGTGCAGAACTCGTCCGACCAGAACCGAGCCCTCAACCGCCGCGTGCAGTTCATCCGGACCGAGGGCGGCAAGCGCTGAACGTGCTCCGCTGCCCCGTCGCAACGTCCGACGCCTCGCGACGCGCCGCCCCCGCGGCGCTCGTGGCCGCGCTCCCCCTTCGCCTCGCCTGCTTGGAGGATTGATCGCCGTGTATCTTCGTCCGCTTCGTTTCCTTCCCGTCGCCGCCGCTTCCCTCACGCTCTTCTGTCTCGCTCCCGACGCAGCCGCGGCCGGTGACAAGGACAAGGACGTGATGAAGCTGCACGACGGTGCGATGGACGACTACCTCGCCGTCGACTTCGCCAAGGCGGAGAAGAAGCTCAAGGAGGGCCTCAAGAAGTGCGGTAAGGACGGCTGCTCTCCGGCCGTGCTCGGCAAGGTCCACGTCGCGATGGGCACCGTCCACGGCGGCAACCAGAAGCTCGACCTCGCGAAGGAAGCGTTCGTCGCCGCGCTGAAAGCCGATCCGGGCGCCACGCTGAACAAGGACCTCACGACGCCGGAGCTCGAGAAGGCCTTCAAAGAGGCGCAAAAGGAGGCCGGCACGAGCGGCAAGCCGGCCGCCGGCGGCGATGAGGGCGACGAGGGCGACGAGAAGCCGACGAAGCCGAAGAAGTCGGGTGGTGGCGGCGGCGGCGACCTCTCGCACACGCCCGCGACCGAGCAGACGGTGAACACGCCGATCCCGGTCTACATCGAGATTCCGGAGGACGTCGGCGCGACCAAGGCGACGCTCCGGTACAAGCCGTTCGGCGCGAACAAGTGGAAGTCGCTCGAGATGCGCAAGGTCTCGAAGGGCTTTGGCGTCGAGGTCCCGTGCGAGGACGTCACCACCACGGGTGACATCAAGTACTACGTCATCGCGAAGGACGACGCGGGCGAACAGGTCGCGACCGCGGGCTCGCTGAAGGAGCCGTACAAGGTCCCGGTCAAGAACGAGATCGAGGGTGAGGCTCCGAGCCTCCCCGGCAAGAAGCCGCCGGAGCAGTGCCGTCCGAAGGAGGACTGCCCGCCCGGTCTGCCCGGCTGCCCGGGTGCCGGCGGCAGCAAGACGGAGGGCGGCAGCGAGAAGCGCGGCGACAAGGGCTGGGGCGCCACCTGCGACGCGACCCCGGAGTGCAAGGAAGGCCTCGTCTGCGTCAACGGCGCCTGCGAGGAGGGCAAGGGCGGCGACGCCGGCGGCGACGCGAAGCCCGCGGGCGACGGCAAGCGAAACCTCATCTCACTCGGCGGCCAGCTCGACCTCCTCGTGATCGGCTCGAGCGACAGCGTCTGCTCGGCCGCAAATTCGAGCTCGTATGCGTGCTTCGACGCGACCACGGGCAACCAGTTCTATGGTTACCCGGTCGCCCGCGCGGGGACCAACGGCATTCAAGGCGGCCTCAAGCCCGCCAGCGGGCGCATCCTCGCCGGCTTCGACCGTCAGATCTTCAAGAAGCTCGGCCTCACCGCAGGCCTGCGCGTCGGTATCGCGTTTGGCGGGTCGCCGAGCTCCGACGCGCCCGCGCCCGGAAAGGCGAACTACGAGACGCCGCCGCAGGCGAAGGCGTTCATGCCGTTCCACCTGGAGATCCCCCGCCTCGCGTACGTGTTCGGCGGCGCGCCGCACGAGGCGAAGAAGCTCCGTCCGTACGTGTTCGCGAGCTTCGGGGCGGTCGGGCAGATCAACGGCTCGGTGCAGGTTCAGGTCTGTAACGCCGCGGACGCGAATGGCAACCTCTACACGAACTCGACGTCGTCGAAGGGCTGCCCCGCCACGACCAGCGTGCCGATCAAGGGCGGCAAGGCCGCGGCGGCCAGCAAGGCCCAGACGCTCGATGCGTATCAGATCACCGGCCTCAACTTCGTCGCCGTCGGCGGTGGCATCGAGTACGGCATCACGAACAACTTCGGCATCGCCATCGAGCCGGTGAAGTTCATGATCATGTTCCCGACGACGGGCTTCGCCTGGACGCCGACGATCAGCCCCGTGTTCGCGTTCTAGCTCGTAGGTGCTGCGGGTGCTCGGAGCTGCCCCACGCGCCGAGCGCTTCGCGAGCCTGACAGCCCGGGCCGCTCGAAGGTCGGCGCTCGCCGCTCTCCGATGCGGTCGTGGGTCGACCGCTCCCCTGCCCCACCCCCGTATCGACAGCGAATGAGCGAGACCATCGTCTCGATGTTCCGGCGCCAGGTCCGCGCGAGCGGCGGGCGCGCGGCGCTCCGGTCGAAGCGCGCCGGGCGCTGGGTCGCGACCTCGTGGACCGAGTGGTCCGCGCGGAGCCGGGCGATCGCGCGAGGGCTGCTCGACGCTAGCATCGCGCCGGGGGACCGCGTCGTCATCGCGGCGAGCACCCGCGAGGAGTGGGCGATCGCCGACGTCGGCATCCTGCTCGCCGGCGCGGTCACCGTGCCGATGTATCCGACGCTCGGCGCGGAGGACGTGGCGCACATCCTCCGCGACAGCGGCGCCAAGGCCGTCTTCGTGGACGACCGCGCTGCCGCTGACCGGCTCTTCTCGGGCGCCGCGTCGGACGCTCGCCCCCCGCTCGTCGTCGTGTTCGATCCGGCCCCCGACGGCGCGGAGGGTACCGCGACGACGCTCGCGGAGCTCGAGCGATGCGGCCGGGCCAGGCTCGCCGACCCGTCGAGCGACGCGGAGCTCGAGGCGCGCGGGGCGGCCGTCACCACCGACGACCTCGCCACGATCCTCTACACCTCCGGCACGAGCGGGCGGCCGAAGGGCGTGACGCTCACCCATTCCGCGTTCGACCACGAGGTGCGCTCGCTCGGGCCGACGTTCGGCATCGGGCCGTCGGACGAACAGCTGCTCTTCTTGCCGCTGGCGCACGTCTTCGGGCGGGTGCTGCTCATCGCGCAGATCCGCATCGGCTTCACGTCGAGCTTCGCCGAGAGCCCGCTCCGCGCGCTCGACGACATGCTCGAGGTCAACCCGACGTTCTTCGCCTCGGTTCCGCGGCTCTTCGAGAAGATCCACCAGGTCACGGTCGACCGCGCGAGCCGCGAGGGCCCAGTGAAGGAGCGCTTGTTCCGCTGGGCGACACACGTCGGCGCCGAGGTGTCGCGCGCGCGGCGCGCCGGTCGACGGGTGGACCTCACGCTGCTCGCGCAGCACCGCTACGCGGACAAGCTGGTGCTGTCGCGTATCCGGGGGCAGTTCGGCTCCCGGCTGCGCCTCGCGATCTCCGGCGCGGCGCCGCTCGCGCCCGAGCTCGCGGAGTGGTTCCACGCAGCGGGAGTGCTTCTACTCGAGGCGTACGGGCTCACGGAGACGACGGCCGGCGCGACGGCGAACCGCATCGGGCGGTTTCGCTTCGGCTCGGTCGGCGCACCGCTCGACGGCGTCGAGGTCCGCATCGCGCCCGACGGGGAAATCCTGGTGCGCGGCGGAAACGTCACGCGCGGATACTGGAACGACCCCGCCTCGACGGCTGAGGCGATCGACGCGGACGGATGGCTTCACACCGGCGATGTCGGCGTGCTCGGCGCCGACGGGCTGCTCGAGATCACCGACCGCAAGAAGGACATCCTCGTCACCGCAGGCGGTCGCAACATCGCGCCGCAACGAATCGAGCGCATGCTGCGCGAGTCTCCGTGGATCAGCCAGGCGCTCGTGGTCGGCGACAAGCGGCCGCATCTCGTCGCGTTGATCGGGCTCGACGTGGATGCCGTCCGGCGGTGGGCTCGCGAGCAGCGGCTGGGAGGCACGGAGGCCGACACCGACGTGGCCCACCAGGCCGACGTCCGCGGGCTCATCGAGGTCGAGATCGATCACGTGAACCGACGCATGGCGACGTTCGAGGCGATCCGGCGGTTTTCGATCCTACCCGACGACCTGTCGGTCGAGCGCGGCGAGCTCACGCCGACGTTGAAGATGCGCCGCCGCGCGGTCGAGGAACGCTACCGGAGCGAAATCGAGCGGCTGTACCGAGCGTGACGACGCGCGGGGGGGGGGACCGCGCGCGCTCGGTTCACCCTCACCGGGGCGCAGCCCGCCGCGAATCAGTGGTCTGCAGCGTGGGCGCCGAGCAGGTGAAAGAGCGCCAAGAGCTTCCCGGGGTCGGCGTGGTCGAAGCAAATCCCCGCGCGGCGAGGATGCCCCGGCTCGATCGATCGCGCCCACGCCAGGCGGCCCGACAGCGCCAAAGGGTCCCAGAGCGTCGGCGCGCGCAGCGACAGCGTGACCAACGCCTCGGCGGCAAGGAGCGGCTCGGTCGCTCCGACCACGTCGATTTCGAGCCCCGCGCCACCGACGCCGAGGTCACGGACCCGAACCTCCCGCGCGCCGAGGCCGGGCGCGGTGATCGTGCCGAGGAGCTCGACGCGGAGTCGTGCGTGGGCTCGGAAGTGCGTCGGGCCAGCCGGGTAAGGCACGATTGCACGCATCGTAACCGCATGCGCGCGGACGCGCGAGTCTTCGGCCAACGCCGTGGGAGGGCGCCGTCCACGACGGCATTCGGCACCTCGCGCCCGGTTCGGAGAAGCTGTTGGGTTCCGATCTCGATCGAAGGTAAACTGCGCCCCACTGCCGGTGTTGGGGGCAGCGAAGCATCGCCCGGTCGCATTCATCGTCGCGCGTGCCCATCCGACGGGCTCGCGTCTGGAGTAGGACCCTGATGGCTCAGGACACACGAAAAGACCCGCGAGCGAAGGTGCTCTCGATGACCGTCCGCTACAAGAGCGCGACGATCGACGAGTTCATCGAGCACCACTCGCATGACGTGAGCCGCGGCGGCATCTTCATCAAGACCCCGTCGCCGTTCCCCCCGGGAACGCTGCTCAAGTTCGAGATCCGCATCCAGGACGAACAGTCCGTGCTCGCCGGCGTCGGGCGCGTCGTGTGGAAGCGCGAGGCGCCTCAAGCAGGCGACGAGCTGCCGTCGGGCATGGGCGTCAAGTTCATCAAGATCGACGACAAGTCGAAGGGCATCATCGGCAAGCTCGTCGACGCCCAGGACGGCAAGCCGTCGAGCTTCGAGGCCGGCCTCGAGACGCCGGATGCTCCCGCCCAGCCCGCTGCCGCGAAGGCGGAGTCGGCTCCCCCGAAGGTCGAGTCCCCGTCGCCGAGGCGCGGCGCCACGATGCTCGGGCTCGGTGGGATCGGCGGCTCCAGCGCCCCGCCACCGCTCGAAGCGAAGCCGGTGTCGCCTCCGATGCCAGCGCCCGCGAAGGCCGAAGAGGCCTCCTTCTTCCCGAAGACGAACCCGGAAGAGGAGATGCCGCCTCCGGAAGAGCGCACGATGATGAAGCAGGCCGCGGAGCTGCTGCAGCAGGCGCTCGCGGAGGCCGGAGGCTCGCTCGAAGAGCTCGGCGCGGGCCTGAGCGTGAAGGCGGAAACGAAGCCCGCCGAGAAAGCTGCCGAACCGGAACTCGAGAAGAAGCCCGTCGCGCTCGACCTCCCGATAGCGGCCGAGAGCAAGGCCCCCGAGGCGGAGACGAAGCACGTCGCGCTGGACATCCCGGTCGAGGCCGAAAAGGCCGCAGACAAGGCGCCCGAGAAGCAGGCCGAGCCCGAGCGAGCGGCCGCCGGCGCCGCGCTCAAGGCGGCCCCGAAGGCAGAGCCGGACAAGAAACCCGAGCCGGGAAAGAAACCGGCTGCCGCAGCGCCCGTCGCGGCCAAGGCGGTCCCGGCTGCCACCCCGACCGCCCCCGAAGAGGGCAGCGGATCGAGCAAGCTCCTCATGGGCCTGCTCGCAGCCGCCGTCATCGGCGGCGGTGTGCTCCTCCTCATGACGCAGAAGGGCGCTGATTCCGGCGGAATCGACACGGGCCCGAAGCCGACCGCAGTCACGGCGAAGGCGCCGACGACGACCACGATGCCCACCACCACGGCGGCGCCGAGCGCGGCTCCCACCGCCGCGGTCAGCGCGTCGGCGGCGACCTCGGCCAGCGCCGCCGGTGCGGCCTCCGGCACGCCGTCCGCCCTAGCCTCGGCCTCGGCGGCGCCATCGGCCAAGCCGAGCGCCTCGGCGACGGCGGCCGCCGCGGCAAAGCCTCCGGAGCCGGCGCCGAAGCCGACCGCAGCCGCCACCGCGGCCATCATCGCTCCGCCGCCGACCCCGAAGCCGACGGCCGCGCAGCCGCAGCCCGCGCCTGCCCCGAAGCCCGCGGCGACCGCCGTCGCAGCGCCGGCACCGCCCAAGCCCGCCCCGGCACCTCCGCCGGCGCCCAAGAAGGGCGGCGGCGACCCTTACGACTGAACAGCACGCGCGACCGCGCGCGAGCCGCGTCATCCACCTCGGGGGGGCCCTCACGGCTCCCCCGAGGCGTTCCATCGCATCGCGGCGAGAGACGCTGCTCCGTCGGACACGCAGCCGGAGGCGGCCGCCCCCCTCGAGCAGTACGCGAGGAGCGCCCGCTCGGCGACGCTTCTGAGCCCTATGGGACAGGCGCCGGAGCGCTACTCGTGCGACCGGCCGGCCTCGATCCGACGCGCCCTCGGCGAGCAACCGCCGGACGTCGGAGAGTCAGTGTTCTGGTGGGCGCAGCAGGATTCGAACCTGCGACTTCGTCCGTGTGAAGGACGCACTCTACCGCTGAGTTATGCGCCCGGGACACCGGCGAGGCCGGGGGCCCGTCCTGACCGCTGAACGGCCGAGGGAGGCTTTCAGTACCTCAGGTCGTCCGTTCCGACAAGAGGTTGATGCACGAAGTTCATCCGGCGCCGCCGTCGCGCTCCAGAGTTGTCCAAAGGTGCGAGGCGAGCGGGAGCGCGCCGGGGGTCGTCGACCGGGTAACGCCTCGACATTGCCCGCAGATTGACGGTCGCTATGCCCCGCATAGGAGCGCGGCCGCATCCGCCTTTCAGGGCCCCACAACGCCGGGGGCTTCGGCAGGCTTCGGCACGGCCTTCTTCTCGTCCTGACGGATCGAGTACCGCACGAGGGCGCGCAGGACATCGTTGCGCTGCACGTTGCCGAGCACCGCCTTCATGTCCTCGTAGACCGAGGGGTCCACCAGCAGCGCGCCGAGCGTCCCCTTCCCCGCGCGGACATCTCGCACGATCGCGCGCACGTCGCCGGTGATCGCGGCCACGTTCGCGATGGCGAGCGAACCATCGCCCTTGCCCCCGTAGAGCAGATCGCGCGCGAGCCCGTTCCCCTCGCGCATTCCCTTCAGCGTCGCCGCGACCTCGCCCGCCGCCGCGCCCACCGCCTCGACCTCCTTCTGGGGGCCCGGCCCGTAAATCATCTCGTGCGCGAAGCCCGGACCACGCTTGACCCGCTCGACGCCACCGCGCACCTCCGCGAGCGTCGCAGCCAGCTCGCCGCTCGCGCGCTCGAGGTTCGCGATCGTGCGCGAGATGCGCTCCGACTCCCCCTTGTCGGTCAGAAGGAGGTGCGGGTAGCCGTCACCGTGCGCCACATAGCCCAGCACCGCGTTCAGCGCAGCGACCCCCTCGCGGAGGTCGTCCTGCAGCGTGTCGTCCGCGAGGCGCTCCGAGACGTGCTTGACGCTCTTCATGGCCGCCTCGGCGTCGTCGGCCATGCCCGCCACGCGCCCCATCATGTCGCTGGGCTCCTCCGCCTTGACCTCGCCGCCGGGAGCGACCGACTCTCCGCTGCCGCCCATCGAGATCTCGACCATCTTGTCGCCGAGCAGCCCCTTGGTCGTGATCCGGGCGACCGAGTCCGCCTTGATGCGCCCAGCCTCCGTACGGACGATGTCGAGCCCGACGAAGATCGTCGCATCCCTAGGGTCCTTGCCGTAGCCGACGCCCTCGACGTGGCCGATGTCGATGCCGCCCATCCGGATCGGCGCGCCCGTCTTCAAGCCCTGAACGTCGCGGAATCGTGCCCTGAACACGACCGAGGAGCTAAAAAGCCTGCGCTCGTCGCCAATAAGGAATATCACCAAGCCCGAGAAAACAATCCCGGCCAAGACGAAGATCCCCACCTTGAGGTCACGGACCACATTCATCGGACGGCCATTGTGCGCGCTGCCGGGGCCGTCGTCACGCGCGGAGGAGGGTCTCGACGTCCTCGTTCACGGGTGCGGCGCCCACGATGAAGTCGTGCACGCGTGGATCCGTCGACGCGCGGAACTCGTCTGGCGTACCCGTCGCGATGATCTCCCCCCGGAAGACCATCGCGAGGCGGTCCGAGATCGAGAACGCGCTCTTCATGTCGTGCGTCACGACGATGCTGGTGACCTTCAACGCGGCCTTCAATCCCTTGATGAGGTGATTGATGCGCTCCGTGTTGACCGGGTCGAGCCCCGTCGTCGGCTCGTCGTAGAGCAGCACCTCGGGCTGCGTCGCGATGGCGCGCGCGAGGCCGACTCGCTTCTTCATTCCGCCCGAAAGGTCCGCAGGCCGCATGAGCTCGATGCCAGGCAGACCAACGAGCGAAAGCGCCCAGTCGACGCGCTCCGCGATCTGCTTCTCGGTCATCTTGTGGAGGTAGTGCTCGCGCAGCCCGTACGCGACGTTCTCACCGACCGAAACCGAGTCGAACAGCGCCGCGCCCTGGAACAGCATCGCGATGCGCTGCCGCACGAGCTCGATCTGGCTCTCGGACATCGTCGTCACCTCCTGCCCGTGGAAGGTGATCGACCCCTTGTCTGCCTCGAGGAGCCGGATGAGGAGCTTCAGGAGGACGCTCTTGCCGACGCCCGACCCACCCATGATGGTGAGCGTCTCGCCGGAGTAGACGTCGAGGTCGAGCGCGCGATAGACGACCTTCTGGCCGAAGGCCTTGTGGACGTCGCGAAAGCGGATCAGCGGCTCGACCATGGGGCCGCGAGCATACGCGCACCTCGGAGACGCCGCGAGCCCGCGCGCCGGGATGGGCAGGCGGGCTCGTCGGGGAGCGGAACGCGAACGTCGAAGGGAAGCCGCGCGTGAGGCCACATGCGGCCTCGGCGAGACGTCACACCACAGCGTCAGCGCGCTTCGTCGCGCGGGTGCGGGAGATCTTCTTCTTCGTCACGACGGTCGCACCGAAGAACCTTCGGTCGATCCACTCCGTCAGGGGGGCGGCGACATAGATCGACGAGTACGTTCCCACGACGATGCCAACGAGCAGCGCGAACGCGAAGTCCTTTAGGACGCCGGTGCCCCAGAAGAGGAACATCAGCATAGACAGCGCCGTCACCCCGGAGGTGATGATCGTCCGGCCGAGCATCTCGGAGATGCTCTGGTTGATCACGGCGGCGAACGAGAGGTTCCTGTGCTTGCCGAGGTTCTCGCGGATGCGGTCGTACACGACGACGGTGTCCGTGATCGAGTAGCCGACGATGGTCAGCATGGCAGCGACCGTCGACAGGGTGATTTCGCGGCGCGTGATGATCATTGCGCCGAGCGCGATGCCCACGTCGTGCACGAGCGCGACGATGCCGCCGGGCGCGAACCGCATGTCGAAGCGGAACGCGATGTAGGCCATGATGAACACGATCGCGATCGCGATGCTCTTGATGGCCGCGTCCCGGAGCTGGGCGCCCGCCTTCGGGCCGATCCACTCCACCCGTAGCGCCTGCTCGGGCACCTTGTCCGCGCCGAGCGCATCCCGGAGGCCGTCCATGAGCTGGTCGCCCTTGGACTTGAGGTAGAACTCGACCTTGTGGTCGCGCTCGCTGACGACGGCCGGATTCGTCCCGCCAGCGCGGAGCTGAATGCCCTCGACTCCGGCGAGTTGCTGTCGGACCGCGGAAAGCTCGGGCGCAGCGTCGTAGCGGACGGAGATCTTGTCACCGCCCGGGCTGAACTTGACCTCGCTCGCGCGCACGGTGACCGGGCAGCGCGCCTCGTCCACCTTCTCGCCCTCGCCGGTGAGGCACAGGCGCTCGCGGATCTTCCCCTTCTGCGCGTCGGAGAGAACGGTCACCTCCTGAACGCGGATGAGGAAGCGATTCGGGTTCGCCGGGTCGGCGACCGAGACCACGTCGGGAGAGGCGAACCCCTCCTTCTCGACGGCTGCGCGCACATCGGCCGAGGTGACCGGCGCGCGAAAGGCAACCTCGATCTCGGTCCCACCCTTGAAATCCGTGCCGAGCTTGGGCCCGGGGTACACGAACGAGGCGACCGAAAGGAGCAGCACGATGAGGCTTACGCCGATGAAGTACCAGCGGTACCCCATGAAGTCGAACTGACGACCAGGCTTGATGAATTCCATGGGATGAGCCTCAGCCGAGGTAGAGCTTCTTGACCTTCCGGGCGCGCACCGCGTAGTCGAACATCAGTCGCGTGCACACGACGCCGGTGAAGAGGCTCACCGCGATGCCGACGATGAGCGTGACGGCGAAGCCCTTGATGGGGCCCGAGCCGTACTGCGCGAGGATGAGGCCCGAAATGAGCGTGGTGACGTGCCCGTCGAGGATGGCGCTGAAGGCCTTGTCGTAGCCGACGTCGACCGCTGCGCGCGGGCTCTTGCCCTGCCGCAGCTCCTCGCGGATGCGCTCGTTGATCAGCACGTTGGCGTCGACCGCGATGCCGATCGTCAGGGTCAGGCCGGCAATGCCGGGCAGCGTCATTGACGCGCCGAACATCGCGAGGACTGCGACCTGAAGGATGAGGTTGAAGATGACGGCGACGTTCGCGATCATGCCGGCGCGGGAGTAGTACGTGACCATGAAGAGGAGCACGAGCACCGCACCGGAGATGGCGCCCTTCGCACCCTGAGCGATGGCGTCCTTGCCCAGCGAGGGACCGATGCGTTGCTCGTTCGAGGGCGAAATCGGCGCGGGAAGAGCGCCCGAACGCAGCACCAGCTCGAGCTTCTTGGCGTCCTGCAGCTGCTGTTCGACGTTGGCCGAGCCCATCGAGATCTGGGCGTGGCCGCCGCCGATCTTGGTCTGAATCACGGGCGCGCTCTCGACCTTGCTGTCGAGAATGATCGCGAAGCGGCGCTTCACGTTCGCGCCGGTGATCTCCTCGAATCGGTCGCCACCGAGAGGCGTCAGCTCCATCGCGACGTGCCAGCCGCCGAGGCCGCGCTCGCTCTGGTCCGGCTGCGCCGTCGCGTCCCGGACCATGTCGCCGGTCACCTCGGCCTTGCTCTTGAGGTAGTAGGACCGCCAGCCGATCTCCTCGATCGAGTCCTTCTCCTCGTTGTAGTCGTACACCTTGCCGTAGCCGACCTCACGGTCGTCCGGCACCTGGAGCGTACCGACCCAGTCTTTGAGGCGCTTCAGCGCGTCCCGCATGTCCTCGTGCTCGCCACGGATCATGCGGGCAAAGTGGTTCGGCTTGGTCTTGCTCGGGCCGACCGGGGCGTTCTCGATCGAGAACGTGAGCCCCTTGGGGAGGTCGTCTTCCTTGGCCGATCGCGCGACCCCGTCGAAGAAATCGACGTCGTCGTCGACCATCTTGAATTCGAGGCGCGCCGTCTGGCTGATGATGTCGCGGATCTCCGCGAACGCCTTCTCGTCGTCGCCGGGAACCTCGATGACGATGTCCTCGTCGCGCACCGTGACACCGGCCTCCTTGAGGCCGAGGCCGTCGATGCGGCGTAGGACCGTCTCCTTCGCCTGCGTCACGGCCCGCTCGCGGATCGAGCTCTCGACCTCGCTCTTGATGTGGAACGTGGCCTTCTTGCGGTCGGCGGATCGCTGGAGCGACATTTCGCCGAGGAAGCGCTTCAGGAAGGCCTCATCGATCTTCGCCGCGTCGGCAGGGTCGTTGAACGTGACGCTCAGCGTGCCGGCCTGTTCGCGGGACTTCTCGATGCGGAGCTTCGGCTGGAGCTTCTGCATCTCCTCCACCGTCGCGGGCTTGTCACCCTGGTGGAAGCCGAACGCCGTAGCGAGGGCCGCGCGGAGCTCGTCGTAGTATCGATCCCGCTTGTCCTTGATGGCCTCGTCGACGTCGACCGTGTAGACGAGCCGGAGGCCGCCCTTTAGGTCGAGGCCGCGGACGAGTCGGAACGGAATGTTCGACAGGACGTAGCGCTGGAGGCCAAGGTCGCCGTGGCGCGCCTTGGTCTCGAGGGCGCTCTTGTCCTCGCTCGACATCGGGCCATCCTCGACCCGCCCGTACCGCTCGTCGTGGTACGTCGGGTAGATGCAGAGGCCCGCGCCGAGCGCGAGGAACAGGACGAAACCCGTCTTCACGCGCCAGGCCATGTCGATCGTGGACAGCGCGCAGAACAGTGCCCACGGTACCGCGAGGCCGAGCATCGCGAGCGCCCAGAAGACGCTGTAGTGCGCGGCGACCGCGGCAGAGCCCGCGAGGATGGCCGAGGCGATGAACACGCCGCGGCGCGGTCGGCTCAGCCATGCGGCGAGCAGACAAAGACCGGCGGCGCCGGCAAAACCATACTGGAGAAAATCGTGGAGCATTGGGAGGTGGGCCCTATCGGCCGACGCGCGCGGGTTCTACCCGAACGACGGGCGCTACGCCTTCTTTTCCTGAGCCTTGTCCTTGGCCGGCTCCTTCGCCGGCTCCTTGGCCTTGGGGTCACTCGATTCGGGCTTCGCTTCGCCCGCATCGAGGCCCTGGATCGCGCTCTTCAACACCTGCACGTTGACGCCGGGCGCGAGCTCGATCTTCGCGCGCGTGCTGCCGATTTCGACGATCTTGCCGACGAACCCGGACTGCAGGATGACGCGGTCACCCGCCTTGAGCCCCTTCTCGACCTGCTTCTGCTTCCGAGACTGGCTCCAGAGCAAGAAGAAGAAGACGAGGGGCAGCAGCAGAAACAGCATCTGCGACATGCCGCCGCCAGCGGGACCACCGCCGGACGCATCGGGCGCAGGCGGAGCCTGCCCCTGCACGGGCTGCGTCGCTGCCGGCGCGCCTTCGCGCCCGGGGATCTGGGACGGCTGAAACGAAAACGAGGTGGTCACGGGAGATCTCCGGGCGGGCGGGGGCGCAGGCAGGATTCACCGAGCGCCCCCCTGGGGAGGCAGGGCCTCGGGCTCGGTGCCCTGCGCACCCCAGAGCGCAGGCCGAAGCGGGCCTCATAGTCGCTATCGCTTTGCTCTGCAAGGCAGCGCACGGGGCGCGACGCGAGATGAGCGCGGCGCGTGAGCGGCGACACGAGGCGACGGCCGCGCTCAACCGAAATCGCTGCCGAACACGACGAGCCGTCGAGCACGCTCCCCCGTGCCGATCTCGGCGAGCGCGGCATGCACATCGCGCTCGCGGACCGAGCCCTCGACGGTCGCGAACGCGGCCGACACGATCGGGGGCACACGTCCGACGCCGGGAACTCCGGGCGCCCACGTGAGGGCATCGGCGAACGCAGCCTTCAGCCCGACGGCGGCCGGGCCGCAGGGCGAGAGGGCGAGGTCGAGCGGCTCGACGCAGACGATGGCCCGTGCCCTCGCCGTCGCCTTCACCAGCTCGGCGCCAAGGAACGGGCGCAGCGATCGAATGCCGACGACCCCGACCCGCTTGCCCTCGGCGCGGAGCGCGCGCGCGGCGTCGCGCGCAGCAGGGAACGCGCTTCCGAGCGCCACCACGATCTCGTCTGCGTCGACGGTCTCGTAGCGCTCGATCGGCGTGAGCGGGCGTCCCACCAGCTCGCCGAGCTCGCGGAGCGCGCCGGCCAGCGCGAACGGGACCCGAGCGGCGAACGCTCGCTCGGCGCGCTTGCGAAGGACGCCCGCCTCGTCGCCCGGCTGCGCCCCAGCCGGGGGCGGCGCGCCAAGGAAGCGAGCCAGAAGCGAAGCCGGGGGCACATCGACGGGCGCGACCGCGCCTCGGGGGGCGTCCAGCACGTGAACGAACGGAGTTTCGCTGTCCTCGGCGGCGCGCCTCAGCGCGACCGCGAGGTCGACGGCGTCCTGGTCGGACCAGGAGACGATCACGCCCACGCCGACCTCGAGCAGCGGCCCAAGCTCGTCCCGCCCCGTCGAGAGCTCGCCTGGCGCGCCGGCAGGCGGAAGGATGTGCACGACGACGCGAGCGCGCGCCGACGCCGCCTCGGCGAGCCCCGGCAGCGCGTCGAGCACCTCCGCTGCCGCCAGCACCGCCGTGGCGCGCCTTCCCCCCAAAGCGCGAACCGTCGCGGCCCGGACAGCGGCGAGCGCCCCGCCCATCCGCTCCACGCCGTCACCAAGGGCGGCAGCGGCGGTGTCGCTGCCTAGGACCATGGCCCCCGCCGCAGCTTCCACGTGAACCAGAGCGCGCGCGCCGTCGAACCCTGCGTTCGTCATCGCTCAGGTGGTGCCGCGACCCGGCGACCGGGTCAAGAGCGTCGCGCCCACGAGGGGCTCGGACCTCCCCAGGCGGCGCCTTGCCGCGCCACGAAACGACGGCGCGCGAGAAAAGGTCGTTGACAGAACGCGCTGCGCTTGGTACCCAGCGACCCTTGACTTCGCGAGTCACTCCGGTGGCCGCGAGGGCAGGCGCGTAGCTCAGTGGTAGAGCACTACCTTGACACGGTAGGGGTCGCTGGTTCGAAACCAGTCGCGCCTACAATTTATGGTGTAGGGGGCCGCCCGCGGCCCCTCACTCCGCGCTCGGGGGGCCGGCGCGGTGTCACGCGGGGTCGAGCTTTCGACGGCGGGGTCGAGTGCGGCCTCGAGTCCAGTCACGACGGGGCCGAGCGCGGCCCCGAGCCCCCGGCCAGGCGCCCGCGTCGCGTGCGCTCGTGGTCGGGGCGGACGACGGCGGGACGCGCTTTGACGTTGCGCCCGCCCTGCGGAAGCGAAACGCTGAACGCCGATGGCTGACGAGAAGATGGCTACGGTTCGCGACGTCCTCGCCGCGCAGATCGCGAACGATCCGAGCATCATCGGGGCCAAGGTCGACGGGCGCGTCGTGGACGTGCACACGCCCTTCCCCCTCCGTGAGGGCGCGCGCGTCGACCCCGTCCGCTCTTCCGATCAGGACGGCCTGCGGATCATCCGCCACTCCACGGCCCACGTCATGGCGGACGCGGTCCAGCGCCTCTTCCCCGGCACGAAGGTCACGATCGGCCCGGCGATCGCCGCCGGGTTCTACTACGACTTCGACAAGCCGAGCGGTCCGTTCACGGACGAGGATCTCGCCAAGATCGAGTCGGCGATGCGCGAGATCATCGCCGCTGGTCGCCCGTTCCGGCGGGAGCTGACGAGCCGCGACGAGGCGCACGCCCTGTTCGAGCGCATGGGCGAGTCGTACAAGCGCGAGCTGATCGACGCGATCCCCGCGAACGAGGCGATCTCGCTTTATCGGCACGGCTCGGGCGACGGCGAGTGGGTCGACCTGTGCGAGGGCCCCCACGTGCCCAGCACGTCGTTCCTGAAGGCCATCAAGCTCGTCAGCGTGGCGGGCGCGTACTGGCGCGGCGACGAGCGCAACCCGATGCTGCAGCGCATCTACGGCACGGCGTTCCCGTCGCAGAAGGCGCTCGACGCGTACCTGAAGCAGCTCGAAGAGGCGAAGGCCCGGGATCACCGGAAGCTCGGCAAAGAGCTCGATCTCTTCATGTTCCACGAGTACGCGCCGGCGATGCCGTTCCTCCTCCCGAAGGGGGCGCACGTCTACAACGGCCTCATCGAGTACGTTCGCGACCTCTACCGCACCGAGGGCTACGAGGAGGTCGTCACCCCGCAGATCTTCGACAAGCGCCTTTTCGAGGCGAGCGGCCACTGGGCGCACTACACCGACAACATGTTCTTCGCCACGAGCCAGGACCGGCTCGAAGAGCTGTTCACGGACGAGCGCTTCGCGTCGAAGCTCGAGAAGCTGCTCGCGGCGAAGAAGGCCGGGAACGTCGGCGAAGTCAGCGAAATCATCAAGTCGGTGGTGGATCTCGCGCAGAAGCCGATGAACTGCCCGAGCCACTGCCTGATGTACAAGCACCGCCGCCGAAGCTACCGGGAGCTCCCCTGGCGGGTCGCCGATTTCTGCCGGCTGCACCGCTACGAGCGAGGCGGCGTCGTGCACGGCATGGCGCGCGTGCGCAGCTTCGCGCAGGACGACGCCCACATCTTCTGCCCGCCGGAGAAGATGGGCGACGAGATCGACCGCTTCCTGAAGTTCTTCTATGGCGTCTACGGGGCGCTCGGCTTCAAGAAGATCGACATCAAGCTGGCGACCCGACCGGACGAGCGCATCGGCACGAACGAGCAGTGGGACATGGCCGAGGGCGCTCTCGAGCAGGTCCTGCGCAATCAGGAGCTCGCGTTCGAGTTTTCGCCCAAGGAAGGCGCGTTCTACGGACCGAAGTACGAGTTCCACGTCGAGGACGCGCTCGGTCGCTCGTGGCAGCTGGGCACGCTGCAGATCGACTACGGCCTGCCCGATCGGTTCGAGCTCGAGTACACGGGCGCCGACGGAGCGGCGCACCGGCCAGTCATGCTCCACCGCGCCATCTACGGGTCGCTCGAGCGCTTCTTCTCGGTGTTCATCGAGCACACCGCCGGGGCGTTTCCCGTGTGGCTCGCACCCGAGCAGGCGGTCGTCGTCACCGTGAGCGAGCGCCAGACGGACTACGCTCACGAGGTCGTCGCGTACCTCGCCGGGAAGGGGCTCCGTGTCCGCGCGGACGTCGGATCCGACAAGCTCGGTGCGAAGATCCGTAACGCGCGACTCGGTCGCGTGCCGTACGTCGTGGTCGTCGGCGACAAGGAAGCCGCCGACCGCAAGGTCGCGCCCCGGTCGCGCGACCTCGACAAGGACCTCGGACCGATGCCGCTCGAGGACTTCGCCGCGCGACTGAGCGCGGAGGCCACGCCGCCGCGGCTGCACGCCAAGGCGTCTTCTTGACGACGCCCCGGGGGGGAGCGTCCACGGTCGGCGCGCGACGCGCGCCGGGCCTCGAGCCCATCTGCTTGCGGAGCCCGGACCGTCCCCTCGAACGGGGAATGCGTCGGCCCCGTTGCCACGCGCCCCAACTCAGGCGACATTTGCGGCGGACCTCGGGGGGCGCGGCGCTCCGCGCGACCCAGGGCCCGCCATTCCGTTCGAATTCATCACACTAGCAAGGAGGCACCGGAACACCACATGGCCATGCGACGCTTCGACCCTCGGCAGGCCCAGCGCGGACCTCAGACACGCATCAATCAGCGCATCCGGGTCCCCGAGATCCGCGTGATCGGCGAGGACGGCAAGATGCTCGGCATCATGGCCACCGTCGACGCGCTCCGCATCGCGGGAGACCGGGGCCTCGATCTCGTGGAGATCGATCCGAAGGCGGCGCCCCCCGTCTGCAAGATCCTCGACTTCGGCAAGTACAAGTACGACGAGAAGAAGAAGGCGCGGGAAGCCAAGCGCAAGCAGAGCGTCGTCGAGATCAAGGAGATCAAGCTCCGCCCGAAGACGGACGATCACGACCTCGATTTCAAGACCCGCGCCGCGCATCGGTTCCTCGAGGCCGGCCACAAGGTCAAGTTCACCGTGCGCTTCCGCGGTCGTGAGATCACGCACCCCGAGAAGGCGCAGGAGCAGCTCGACTGGATCGTGCAGCAGTGCGAGACCATCGCGAACGTCGAGGTGCGCCCCGTGATGGAGCAGCGCACGATGACGCTCGTCATGGCTCCCAAGCCGGCCGTCATGCAGAAGCTGGCGCAGCAGCGCACCGCGGCCGAGAGAGAGCGTCAGAAGGCGCTGCAAGAGGGCCGCGCGGCGCCGGTCGCTCCGAACACCGAGGCCGAGCTCGAGAAGCTCGAGCAGCAGCTCGAGGAGCGTGACGGCGACGACGACGACGACGACGACGACGACGACGCGCAGCCCGAGGCAAGTGGCTGATCGCGCGGTCGCCAGCGGACGGGGCGCGCCTCGCGGGCGCGCCGCCTCGCTGCTGCTGGCGGCCTCGCTTACGCTCCCCTTCCCCGCCGCCGGCTTGGCCGCGCGGCGGATCTGCGACGGGATGGCCCTGATTGCAGCGAACGGGCTGTGGTCGGGGGCCGAGATCCTCTCGCCTCGGGGCGCCGCGGACCTTTCGGCGACGACCGGCCCCCTCATCGGCGTCGGCGATCCTGCCATGATCGCCCTGCCGTGGGGCGTGGACACGGGGGCCGAGGCGGACGCCATCGCCAGCCCCGTGGGCGACAAGGGCAAGAAGAAGCTGCCCGCCGCGCGACCCAGGCGAGGAATCCTCGTCCGAGCCGCCGTAATCGCGCGCGCCGTCGAGAGCGGGACGCGCCCGACCGGTGTCGCCGTGCCAGCGAGCGGTCAGCGGCCTGCCGGGCTGGCGCTGCAAGGCGTGAGCGGCTTCGGC
Organism: uncultured delta proteobacterium; assembly: GCA_903906315.1. GTDB lineage: Bacteria > Myxococcota_A > Polyangia > Polyangiales > Polyangiaceae > CAIVJW01. Next base: position 55,918 of record CAIVJW010000256.1, read on the forward strand.
GCGGGCCTCGCGGACGGTGACGTGCTGACGAGCGTCGGCGGGACGGCTGCGATGTCGGTCGGCGCGGTGGTGGGTGCGGTGGCAGGCGCGGTGCGCTCACGAGCGCGCGCCCTGGGCGCCGTGGTGTGGCGAGGCGACCACTCGATCGTCGTGACGGTGGAGCTCCCGCGAATCGAGCCCTCCGCGCGCTGAGGGAGGCGACGAGCGCCGACGGCGATCAGTGCGGGATGAGCCCGCCGAACCACGCGCCCGCCGCGAGCAACGCAAGCGCGGCGACTGCGAGCAGCACCTTCACGGCCGTGGAGGACCCGCCGGCCCCAGCGGCCGCGAGCGCCGAGCCTGCGGAGGCCGGAGACAGCGCGGAGCGGCCCGAGCCTGGAGCGGGCGCGAGCGGCCCGCCTGGACGTGACGGGACCGCGGCCGGCAAGGCCTGCGAGCTTGGGCCCGATTGCGGCTCGTCGTCTTCGAGCGCGGCGAGGTTGCCCTCCTCGAACGCGCCGGACGGCAGCGACTGGCGGACGAGATTGTCGCCGGTCGCGGTCACGTTGATTTCGTCAGCCCAGCGACCGATGTCCTCGAAGCCGCCGAGCTTGAGCGGCTCGTCGCTGCTGGGCGGCCGCGAGACCGCCGCGGCCCCTGCGCGCTCGTCCTGAAGCGAGGTGAACTCGAGGAGCGCCTCCTCGATGAGCTTGTCGATGATCGACGCTTTGTCGGGCACCGCCTTCTTGCGGACCGACATGGCGCTGCGGACGAGCTCGGCGATGTCCCACGCGGTGACCGGATGGCCGAAGTGGAAGAGGAAGCCTGTGAGGTCACGCGCCAGGTCCCGGGCGGTCTGGTAGCGCTTCGCCGGGTCCTGCGCGAGTGCGCGGGCGACGATCGACTCGAGCTCGGGCGGAACGTCGCGGTGGTACTTCGACAGCGAGGGGACGCTCGCCTGCTGGACGAGCTTCACCGTCTGGAAGTCGGACTCGCCGAGGAAGAGGCGACGGCCGGCAAGGATCTCCCACAGGATGATGCCGACGGCGAAGACGTCTGCGCGGTGATCGACCTCGCCTCCGAGCGCGGCCTCGGGCGCCAGGTAGCTGAACTTGCCCTTGATGATGCCGGCTTCGCTCTTCGCGAGCTGACTCGTGGCCTTGGCCAGGCCGAAATCCACGATCTTGATCTCGCCGTACTTCGTGATGAGCACGTTCGGCGGAGAGACGTCGCGGTGCACGATGCGGAGCGGGGCGCCGTCCGTTCCCGTGAGCTCGTGCGCGTACGAGAGGCCCTCGCACATCTTCGCGACGATGTAGACCGCGGCTTGGACCGGGAAGGCGCGGCCGCTCGCCCGCATGTACTCGATGACGCCCTTCAGGTCGGCGCCGTCGACGTACTCCATGACGATGAAGTACGCGCTGTCGCCGACGCCGATGTCGAAGACCTGGACGACGTTCGAGTGGCTGAGGTGAGCCGAGAGGCGCGCCTCGTCCAGGAACATCGCGATGAAGCGCTTCTTCTCGCTGAGGTGCGGCAGGACGCGCTTGATGGCGACCTGCTTCTTGAAGCCCTCGATGCTCGCGCTCTCGGCGATGAACACCTCGGCCATCCCGCCGGAGGCGAGACGTTCGAGCACGCGGTAGCGCTGCTGCGGGTGGTGGGCCTCGCTCATGGTCCGCCTCTACTACAACACGATCGCCGATGGGGGGCCACGACGCGCCAGCGCCGTGTAGGTCGGACGGTGAGTCAAGCCGCCCGGCTCCGGCGTTCCGCGGGCACCGAGCGCGCGGCGCCCACGCCGCGGCGCGTGAGGGCGCGCCGGTCGTCGATCTCGGCGCAGACCATGTCGACGCACAGCTCGAGGAAGCTCGGGAAGTCGTCGACGTGCATGGCGACCTCGTTCGTCAGCACGACGATGCCGAGCTCGCCGTCGGGGCGCAGCGCGGTGAGGTCCCAGGCGAAGATCGTCTCGGCCTTGGCGTCGATGCCGAAGGGGACGTAGGTCGGCCGGCCCGTCGGCGCGGCGGCCGCGACGAGGTCCCCGTCCTCCAGGACCATCCGGGCAATATCGACGAAGGTGCCCCGGGATAGCGGCAGCGTCCCGAGCAGGCTGGCGCCGAGGAAGAAGCGTGGCCACCCGTCCTGGGAGGCAAGCAGCTCGCGGTAGCTCGGCGGGAGCGGGCGCCCGAGGCGCCGTTCGACGCTGACGATGTCCCGATCGGAGGCGCCGGCGGGCGGTCGGATCGGCATTCCGCCGCGCGGATCCAGCCGCGCGAGCTCGAGCTTTCGAGCCCGGAGCTCGCTGACCGCTTCGTGCCACTGCATGGCGCGGACCCTACGCGCCGGGCCGCGCTGCGGCAAAAATTGGGGCGGCTCGAAGCCGAGGGGTGTCGTGTCAATTTACTTGCTAGTGAAAGTCACTTTCATTATGCTTCGGCTCGTTCCTTCGGCCCGACCGTGCCGGCGGCTCCCGCCGACGGTGGATCCGTTTCCCGGTAGGAGATCCTCGTTCATGCCTGTCGTGCGCTTCCCGGACCGCGGGGCTTCGCGTGGCGCCCGGGCCGCTGCCTCCGCGCTCGCCCTCGTCACCGCCTTCCTGGCGATCGGGCCCGCTGCGGCGAACCCTCGGCCGCTGCCGTTCACCTATCCCTGGGAGACGCTCTCCAAGGGCGAGGCCGAGATCGAGCAGATCGTGGACGTCGCGCCGCTGCGCGTGTTCGAGGCCTCGGGCTCCCGCAAGACGGTGGTCGAGCCCCGGTACGAGCTGCAAACGGAGGTCGAGTACGGCATCACGGACCGGCTCGAGCTCGGGCTCTACTTCGTCGCGAAGAACGCCCCCGAGGAGGCCGGGGCCGGCGCCCCGCTCGTCTTCGATGGCCTCAAGCAGCGCCTCAGGTATCGCATCGGGAAAGAGGGGCAACTGCCCGTTGACATATCGGTTTACTTCGAGATCGCCGAGCTGCGGGACGAGCTCGAGCTCGAGGAGAAGGTCAACCTTCAGAAGCGCTTCGGCAGCCTCAAGCTGATGTCGAACTTGTGGGTGGAACAGGCGTTCGAGCGCGGGGGGAACGTCGCGCTCACGCTTCACCCGACGGTCGGGGCGACGTACCAGTTCACGCCCAACCTATGGCTCGGCGCCGAGTACTGGATGCAGGCCGAGATCCCGCTGCACGAGGCCGAGGAGGAGGGCGAGGCGAAAGGCGTGGCCCACGACAGCCCGGCCTCCTTCAACCAGCGCGCGCACCACTTCGCGGGGCCCGCGCTCTCGCTCGTCTGGGACAAGCTCTGGTGTTCCACGGGGGCGTACGCGCGGATCGACGAGTTTTCGCGCGCGATGCAGCCGGGCGACAAGCTCGGCCACCTCTACGTGCGGACCGTGATGGGGCTCCAGTTCTGAGGCCGGGTCGCACGATGACGAGGGCGGCCGTCTGGCTCTGCGCGGCGCTGATCACGGTCGGCGGCGCTGCGGCTTGCGCGGCGCCGGTGTCGCCGGCGACGGCCGCGGCCATCGCGGCGCACCCACGCGCGGCCGAGATCTGGGGCGACAAGTGCGCGTCCTGTCACGTGCCGGTCGAGCCGGGGACGCGGACGACGGAAGCGCTGCGGGCGGCGCTGGCCAAACACCGCTCGCGCGCGCGCATCACCAGCGCCGAGTGGGACGACCTCGTGGAGTTCCTCGCTGCGGCGCCGGCGAGAACCGCGATCCCACCCCGTTAGCCCCGGCGCGGACCGGGCGTCGGGCCGGCGCAAACGTGACGCGCGTGCGGGCCGGCAGTAGTGTGCCCGCGCGATGCAGAAGGTCCCGCCGCTCCCGCGCGTCCTCGTGCCCCACCCCCACGTGCGCTGCGACCTCGAGGTGCTCACGGGCAGCCCGCACGTCGAGGGCTCGCGCGTGCCGGTGCGGCGGCTCTGGACGTGGCACCGCAGCGGGGTGTCGGTGGAGACGCTGTTCCGGCGGTACCCGGCGCTGACGCCCGCGGCGATCCTCGACGCGCTCGCCTTCTCGTACGACAACGAGGAGCTGCTCCGCGCGGACATCGAGCGCGAGCGCGCGCTCCTCGAGAAGAGGTCGAAGCCCTCGTTCGGCAACCAGCCGACGTCGCAGCTCCCCCTCCCCTTCGCGGAGCCTCGCAAGGGCTGACGCCGTAGCAGAATGCACCGTCGGGCGGGGCCGAGCTCGGCTCTCTCCGCCTCCTCCACGAACCGGGAGCGCACACCCTACTGGCGACGGCCGAGGACGCCGATCGAACGGGGCGATGCGCATTTACAGCCCCTTCGTATTGGTGCATGACGGGCGGCGCCGCCCGCTTCTGCGACCGTGCTCACGAGCGCACGAGGGTCGTCCGGGGGGTGCGAGGGTCTGAAGCCCTCGCACGGGTCGCGAGGTTCCAGCTCATTGGCGCAGCCGACCAGAGGGAGGCTGCGTGCGCCCGCCAGGTGAAATTGGGGCTCGCTTCGAGCCTCGCAGAGCGCTCTCGAACGGGGTTCCCGTCGGTGCCGGAGGGTTTCTTCATCATGACCATGAATCGTTGGAAGTTTGCTGCCACGCCGTTCGTCATCTTCGGGCTGGCCTCGCCGATGCTCGTCAACTGCGACGCCATCAAGGGCGCCGCGAGCGCCATGGGCGCCGGGTGTGACGAGTTCAATACCGGCAACTTCGCCGAGCTCAAGTTCCAGGGCATGGCCCCGCAGGTCGAGGGCAAGATCAAGGGCTTCCTCTCGGCGAGCTACGACCTGAAGAAGATCCTCGTCGACATGGAGACGGGGCTGATGGCCTCGTGCGGCAAGCTCGGCAAGGACATCGGCGTCACCGACGAGGAGATGAAGGCCGAGGCCGGCGGCGGGAAGGGCGCGGAGAAGATCTGCGGCGCGGTCGCCGCGAAGATCAGCGGCATGCTGAAGGGGAACGCCAGCGGGAAGCTCTCGCTCGAGATTGGCGCGCCGAAGTGCTCGGTCGACGTCCAGGCGATGACGAAGTGCTTCGGCGAGTGCGGCGGCGTGGTCAAGGGCGGCGAGCTCAAGGCCTCGTGCTCCGGCGGCGAGATCAGCGGCAAGTGCGACGCCGAGTGCAAGGGCGAGTGCTCGGTCGAGGCCGGCGCGTCGTGCACGGGCACCTGCTCGGCCGAGTGCTCGGGCTCCTGCGACGCCGGCTTCAGCGGCACGTGCGGCGGCAAGTGCGACGGCAAGTGCGACGGCAAGGACTCGAAGAACAAGGCCTGCAAGGGCAAGTGCGACGGCAAGTGCGACGCGAGCGCCAAGGGATCCTGCACGGGCACCTGCGGTGGCAAGTGCTCGGGTGGCTGCAAGGCGAAGGCCGGGGCGAAGTGCGAGGGCTCGTGCTCGGGCGGCTGCTCGGTCGAGATGAAGGCGCCGAAGTGCTCGGGTGATTTCAAGCCGCCGAGCGTGAGCGTGGACTGCCAGCTCTCCTGCGCGGCGAAGGGCCTCGCCTACACCACCTGCGAGGCGCCCTCGCTCAAGGTGAAGATCGACGGCAAGGCGAACGCGGACCTCGAGAAGCTCGTGGCGGCACTGCAGGCGGACCTGCCGGAGATCCTCAAGATCCAGCTCGGCGTCGCCAAGAAGATCGGCGTCGCGGGCGCGGCCGTCGCGAAGGCGGGCGTGGACGTCAAGGCGGCCCTCAACCCGTCGATGGGCCTGAAGGCGGCCGGCTGCATTGCCGCCGGCCTCGAGGCTTCGGTTTCGGCGTCGATGTCGATCGACGTGAACATCAAGGCGAGCGCCAGCGTCGGCGGCTCGGCCAAGGGCGGCACCTGAGATAGCGGGCCCGGAGGCCACGCCCTCCCCTGGGCGCGGCCGTCGAGCCAGCGTCGACGTCGGCGGTCCGGAGGCGGGCCGCCGAGGTCATTTTGTGGGCAGAACGAGCGCGATCGCCGCTCGTGGCCATGGTGGGAGGAGATCGCGACATGCCCCCCAAAAAGCTCTCGAATCACGCGGCCCACAGGGCGCTCGGGCGCCAGCACGACAAGCTCGCGCGCGATCTCGAAAGGCTCGCGCGCCTCGAGCCCGGAGGCGCGCCGGCGCGCCCGATCGAGGTCGTCTCCCCTGCCCTGGTCGAGGTGCACGTGCGCGGGACGCCGTGCCCGATCTGTGCGGGCGAGCTCCGGCTCGAGGACCACCTCGCCGAGACGATCGGTGGCCTGCGGCTCCGCGTAGCGCGCGTCGCGTGCGCGACGTGCGGCAGGCGGCGGGCGATCTACTTCAAGGTCACGAGCGCGCTACCGAGCTAGCCGCGACGTCGACGAAGAGCAGGGCCGGCGCGACGAGCAGCGCGAGCGGGGGGGCGATCCCGGCGGCGACCAGATGGAAAGCGGCGACCGACGCGACCGCGGCGAGGGTGCCGACGATGCCGGCGCGAAGCGGCGCGCCGACGCGAGCGACCCACAGCGGGAACGCGATCGCGGCGAGCGCGAGGGCGATCGCGACCACGAGAGCGCTGGGCGTCGGCGCGACGATCGCCGCGGCCTCGCCGCCCACCGGCGAGAGCGAGAGCGCGCCGGCCGCGTCGAGGCGCAGGCCGATCGACGCCTCCTCGGCGGCGCCCGCGACGAAGCTCCACGCGCGAGCCGCCTCCGGCCGCGGGAAGAGCGCCGCGAGGTCGGCGCGTCGGGTGACCAGCGCGGCCGGCCCGGCCAGCCCCACGATCGCGCCCCCGAGCGAGGCGCCCCGTGCTGCGCGGGCCGGCGACAC
>CAIVJW010000257.1 GCA_903906315.1 uncultured delta proteobacterium
CGGCGGCAGCTCCGCGTCCACGGCGCTGCCCGCGGGCGGCGCGCGCCCCGCGGCCTCCGCGCCCGATCGCCCGCGCGACGTGCCGCCGCCCGCGGTCATCGCCGCCGAGATCGAGCAGGCGCTCCGTGAGCAGATCGGCCTGCACGGCGTGAGCGGCACGGTCTACGTGCGCGGCCGTCAGGTCGAGCTGCACGGTCGAGGCGCCCCCGTCTCGATCGACGTGGAGACGCTCGTCGATCAGTGGCCGCTGCTCCCCCACGAGATGCGCCAGCGCAAGCTCGGCGAGGTCGTGCGGCGGCTCCTCGCGGCCCAGCGCGGCCCGGGCACCTCGGGCGACGGCGGCGGCTCCTCGATGTGGAGCTCGATCCCGGCCTGGGTGCCGATGGCCGGTGGCCTCCTCGTCGCGATGCTCGTGCTCTGGTCGTTCCGCGCTCCGCTCCGCGCGATGTTCTCCGGCCCCGAGGTGCAGGCCGACGCCGGCGTGGCGACCGAGTCCGACGACCAGAAGCGGGCCCGCCGATCGCGCTCGTGCGACGCCGCGCGCCGCCGCATGCGCGAGGGCGCCCCGATCGGCGTCCTGCCCGAGGGGTGGGTGGCCGAGATCTGGATCGCGTCGTCGAAGGCGCCGGGCGACCTCAAGAAGCACCCCGCGCTCGCCGCGCTCGTCGACCGAGGCCGCGTCGCCAAGGCCGCCGATCCCCTGCTCGCGGGCATGTCCGACGGGTACGTCGAGATCGTCGACGGCTTCGCGCCGCAGGACGCGGCGAGGTCGTCCTCGTACAAGAGCGTGATCATCCGCTTTGGCGGCCAGTACTTCGAGAAATACCTCGACCTCGCCGATCGCCAGCGCTTCATCGACATCGCGCAGCGGCTGTCCGAGGAGCTGTCGGCCGAGATGACCGCCCTCTACGGCCGCTGCGAGCACCTCGCCTACCACGACGTCGGCGCCTGGTACCGCGGCGCCGAGATCGGCGCGGTCGCGGCCTCGCTCGTCTACAGCGCGGGCTTCTTCGCCGAGCCCTCGGCCGTCAACCGGTCGAGCGTCGGCTCGCTCGGCCCTGGCGGCGAGCTCGACAACCTCCGATCCGCCGGCGCCAAGCTCGACCAGCCCACGCTTTCTGGGCTCGTCGGCCCGCAGGGCGGCACGCTCACGAGCACGACCACCAAGGCGTTCACGATGAGCTTCCCCGCCGCCGGCCCGACGCGCGCGACCCTCGCGAGCCGCGCCGTGGCGAAGAAGCTCGGCGTGGGCGCGGGCGCCGACTGACCTGCGCCCCCCCCCGCGCGGGGCTACTCGCCCGCGGCGAAGTGCACGATCGAGTACACGATCGGCGCGTCGCTGCCCCCGTCGAGCAGCCGTGCGCGCCCGTCGAGGAAGTCGAGCTCGACGACGAAGCCGTAGCCCGACACGACGCCTCCCTGCCGCCGCGAGAGCTCGGCCGCCGCGCGCGCCGTGCCGCCGGTCGCCAGCAGATCGTCGACCACGACCACGCGCGCGCCCTTCTTCATCGATCCGAGGTGCATCTCGAGCTCGGCCTCGCCGTACTCGAGCGCATAGGCGACGCGGTCGGTCTTCGCCGGCAGCTTCCCGGGCTTGCGCACGGGTACGAAGCTCGCGTTCAGCCGCGCCGCGAGCGCGCCGCCGAAGATGAACCCGCGCGACTCGACGCCGACGACCACGTCGATGTGCTCGCCGATGAACCGCTGCGCGAGCAGATCGAACGTGATGTGGAGCGCGCGCGGATCGGCGAGCAGCGGGGTGATGTCCTTGAAGAGGATCCCCGGCTTGGGAAAATCGGGGACGCTGCGCAGGTGCGCCTTGAGGTAGTCGAGCGCGTGCGTCGAGGGGAGCTTGTCGTGGTCGAACATCGTGGTCGCGGAGCCTACGGGAAAACGGCCCCCAGACCACCCCCTACGGGCAGGGTGTGGCCAGCGTGGCCGGCGCGACCACCGTCGCCATCCCCTTGGCGAAGTGCGTCGCGAGGAAGCACCCGAACTGGTGCCGCACCCCCTCGTCGAACACGTACAGCGAGTGCGGGTCGTAGCCCGTCACCTTCTTCGCCACGACCACGCCCGTGTACTTCTCGCCGGTCTCCGAGGTGCGGTTCGCGCTCACGGGGTACTCGACGAGATCGCCGCGGCCGTCGAGCGCGAGCGCGTCGGGCAGCCCCTGCCACGCGACCTCGCCGACCTCCTGGTTGCCGTACGCGAGCTGCACGGCCTCGTAGGTCTCCGTGGAGAAGTAGCTGTCGCCGAGCCCGACGGGCGTGAAGATCGATCGCGCCGGCATGCCGGGCAGCGGCCGCGCGGCGAGGCGCGGCTGCCCGAGCATCGGGTCGGAGATCTCGAGCGCCGTCTGAGCCATCGCCGCGGCCGGGTGCAGGAACGTGAAGTCGCCGTACGTCGCGAAGAGGATCGGCCCGACCGCGCCCGCGAGCGTCTTGATCGTCGTCTGCGCAGGGCCCGCCGTGGTCAGGAACAGCGTCAGGTACCCGCCCGCGCCCGTCGGCACCACGGCCCGGATGCGCGGCTCGAGGGGTGCGATCAGGTTCGTGTACCAGGCGCCCATCGACTGCCCGGCCATCACGAGCCGGTCCGGGTCGAACGCGAACGCCGCCTTGCCCGCGGGCAGCGTCGCCCCGGCGCAGGCCTCGACCGCGGCCTTCGGGATCGAGAGACCCTTCAGGGCGTCGATGAACAGCAGCTGCTCGATGACGCCCTGCCGGAACACGTCGCGCGTCATCGGGATGTTGTTCGCGTTGATGTACGCGATCGGGCTCGCGCCCGGCAGCCGCTCCGGGTTCACCGGCATCGCGCTGCTGGCCGACGCGATCCCGAGCCGCGCGAGCACGTGCGCGGGGCCCCCGCCGGGGTGCTTCTGGTCGTCGCCGCCGAGCGGCGAGAGCAGCGAGTCGCTAAACCCCCCCGATCCGTGCACGAAGACCTCGAGCGGGTAGCCCTTCGCGGGCATCTCCTGCTTCGGCAGCACCAGCACGACCGGCGCCTTCTCGTCGCGCTGGAGCTTCGGGAGCCCGTCGGCGCCCAGCTCGAACAGCCCGTCCGTGTCGAACGGCGGCGTGCCCTTCTGGAACTGGGGGTACGTGACCGTCGCGTTCAGCCGGCAGAGCGCGTCGCTCTTCTCCGTCGGGTCCACGGCGGCGCCCTCGATCGTCACCTTGTACTTCGCGCGCAGCTTGGTCACGAGCGCGAGCGTCTCGGCCATGGCGTCGCCGGTCGTGAACACGGTCGCCGCCGCGACGCTCGCCCGGTCGATCTTCAGCGTGTCGAGCGTCTCCCACAGCGACGCGTAGAGGTCCTTCGCCGCAGCGCCCCGAGCGCCCGCCGGCGTGCCGCCCGACGCGAGCGTCGCGAGGTCCGCCGGTACGCCGAGCGGATTGCCGGCCGCATCGCGCAGGCTCCTCAGCACGACGAATGCGTACTTGACCCCGCCGCGCAGCACGAAGCCGGGCCGCGCCGCGACGGCGAGCACGTTGTCGGCCACGTAGTCGTCGGGGGCGAGCGTGGCCGCGACCGTCGGCCGCAGGCGCCCGCGCTCGGGCGACTGCGGGTCCACGTCGATGATCAGCACCGGCGAGCCCGCGTCCGCGCCGATCACGTCCTTCGCCGAGCGCTCGGCGAGCGGCGCGTCGAACTGGAAGTAGCCGACGGGCATCACCGGGAAGCCGTGGTGATCGGGCACCAGACCCGCCAGCGCCTTCACCGTCGGCATGTTCCGAGGGTTCGGCAGCCCCTTCACGCTCGGCGCGCCCTTCGCGTCGAGGCGCAGATCCGAGGGCTGAGGGAACGCATAGAACCCCTCGGCCGCGTCCGTGTCGGCCGCGAGGTCGAAGCGCGCGGTCGCGCCTGCGCCGGCCGTGGCGGAGCCGCCACCGGATCCCGATCCGGCGGGCGCGCTCTCGGACGAGCAGCCGGCGAGGACGATCGTGATCGCGAGCGCGCACATCGAGGCGGGTCGAAGCATCGCGCGAGGATAGCCAAGCCGGGCCCGATCGCGACACCGTCGCGCGCGGCCGCGGCGCCGGCCCGCCCCCGGGCCGCGTGGGCCTAGGTGCGGGGCGGGGGCTCGTCGGTGGCGGGGCGCGCCGGGGGCGCCGGCACGCTCGTGTCGTCCTCGATCGCCGCGACCGGGATCTCGAGGCCGACGCGGCAGCGTCGCACCGCGTCCCGCTCGCGCGTGCGTCGGGCGGGCGCCCGGATCAGCCCCGCGCAGCGACCTCGTTCGCGATCTGGACGACCTCCGCCCGGAGGTCCGACAGGTCGAGCCCGAGCGGCGTGACGCTCGCAGCGCCTTCGTCGTACGCCTCGGTGTCGGAGCCGGGGACGTGGTCGTGGGCGATGCCCTCGCCGCCGATCCACAGGTACTCGTGGTGGCGCGGGTCGCTGCGGAAGACGACCTCCTCGGTGTAGAGGCGCGATCCGAGCCGCGTCGCGCGCACCGGCCAGCCGCCGGCGCCCGGGGGAAAGTTCACGTTGAGCAGCGGCACGCGCGATCCGCCGCGGGCGCGGGCGATCGCGAGCGTCGCGAGCGCGAGCCGCGCGCCGAGGGCTGCCGCCGCCGCGCGATCGGCCTTCGAGTCGGCCGAGAGCGCGACCGCCGGGATGCCGCGCAGCGCCCCCTCGCGGGCGGCCGCGACCGTGCCCGAGTAGAACACGTCGGTGCCGAGGTTCAGCCCGTGGTTCAGGCCGCTGACGACGAGGTCGGGCCGGCGCGGCAGCACGCGCTCGCCCGCGCAGAGCGCGATGTAGACGCAGTCGGCGGGCGTGCCGTCGATGGTGAACACGCCCGGCTCGACCGCGCGCAGCCGCAGCACGCGGTGCAGGCTGAGCGAGTGGCTGGTGGCGCTCTGGTTCTGCTCGGGCGCGCAGACGACGACGTCCGCGTGCGCCAGGAGCTCGGCGCGCACGGCGGCGAGCCCCTCGGCGGCGTAGCCGTCGTCGTTCGACAGCAGGATCAGCGGGCGCGTCGTCGGGTCGACCACGGCCGATCAGCCGCCGCCGAGCAGGCGCTTCGGCAGCGCGCCGATCAGCTGGAAGAGCGCGCCGATGCGCCCGAAGAAGCCCGCGCCGCCGCGTAGCCGCGCCATCGCGAAGGCGATCGTGCGCAGCACCGGCGTGTACGGGTACCACCAGAGCTCGGACTTGCCGCCCGCGCGGTCCTCGAGCACGAACCGCGGCCGCGTGAGCTCGCCGAGCGCGTGCGGGCTGTTCGTCACGCCGTGGCCGCTCTCGCCCACGCCCGTCCACGGAGCGGCCGGGAGCGCCGCGGTGAAGCCGTGGTTGTTGATCGTGACGACGCCGGTGCGCAGCCGCGCCGAGAGCTGGTGCGCGTGGTTGATGCGCTTGGTCCAGAGGCTCGTCGTGAGGCCGTAGCGCGACGCGTTCGCGCGCTCGATCGCCTCGTCCTCCGTCTCCACGACCGCGATCGGCAGGATCGGCCCGAAGGTCTCGTCGCGCATCAGGGCGAGGTCGTCGCTTGCCACGCTCACCACCGTCGGCGGGAACGCGAGCGATCCCTCCTCGGGGGCGCCTCCCGCGAGCACCTCGGCGCCCGCCTTCACGGCCTCGTCGAGGTGGCGCCGCACGATCGCGCACTGCTTCTCGGTCGTCATCACGGCCGTGTCGACGCCCGGACGGAGCGCCTTCGTCAGGGCCACGACGCGCTCGGTCAGCGCCTTCGCGATGGCCTTCTCGACGTACACCCGCTCGATCGACGCGCAGTTCTGGCCCGCGTTCGTGAAGGCGCCCCAGACGAGGCCGCGCGCCGTACGCTCGAGGTCGCAGTCGCGCAGCACGATCGCGGCGTCCTTGCCGCCGAGCTCGAGCGAGCAGGGCACGAGCCGCTCGGCGCACTTCACGGCGATCCGCCGCCCCGTGGCGACGCTGCCCGTGAACACCACCGCGTCGACGTCGCCCGCGACGACCGCCGCGCCGACGTCGCCGCCGCCCTGCACGAGGCAGAGGACGCCCTCGGGCAGCAGGCCCTCGAACAGCGACGCCACGATCGCGCCCGATCGCGCGCTGACCTCGCTCGGCTTCCAGACGACGGCGTTGCCCGCGAGCAGCGCCGGCACGAGCGTGCGCAGCGGGATCGCGACCGGATAGTTCCACGGCGTGATCAGGCCGACGACGCCGCGCGCTTCCCGGTGGATGCGCCCGACCTTGCCCGGGTACGAGATGGCGTCGAGCTCGACCGTCGTGCCCTCGAGCAGCTCCTCGATCGACTGCGTCCAGTAGTCGACGAGGTCGGCGTTCGGCAGGACCTCGGCGAGCGCGGCCTCCTCGACCGGCTTGCCGCACTCGCGGTGCACGAGGTCGGCGATCTCCTCGGCGCGGGAGAGCAGTCGCTGCTTCACCTTCGCGACGATCGCGGCGCGGTCGCGCGCCGGCGTGGCGGCCCACTCGAGCTGGGCGGCGCGGGCGCGCGCGATGACGTCGGGGACCTCCGTGGCCGCGGTGGCGTCGACGTTCGCGAGCGCGGAGCCGTCGAGCGGGCTCGTCTCGGGGAACGGTGCCGCGACGAGGGCGGTCGGCGCGCGCTCGGCAGGGCGAGCGGGATCTTCGCGCTGAGCTTCGGTTTCCATGGGGCGCGGAGCCTACCACCGCTCGCGCGCAGAGTGGCGCCCGGGCGAGCGGACGAACGCCGCGCCCGGACGCTCGCCGACGGGTCAGTACGGATCGCCGCCGCCCCCGGGCGCACGCGCTGGTGCAGGCGCGGGCGCAGGCGCCGCTCCCGGCGACGACCCGGAGAACGGCGTCGGGTTGATGGTGATCGTCGTCGCGGCCTTGCACGCGATCGAGTGGCTGCGGCCCTCGGAGATGAAGTAGTTCGGCTGGCCGGGCTTGCCGATGCGCAGGTAGCGCGCGCCGCAGGGGACCTGCAGCGCCTCGCCCGTCACGCCGACCATCTTGCCGTTGACGTACACCTCGGCCGGGACCGAGCTCTGCACGACGAGGTACCCGGTGCCGTCGGGGAGGCCGGA
>CAIVJW010000258.1 GCA_903906315.1 uncultured delta proteobacterium
CGCGCTCGGCCGGGCCCGCCGCGGGGACGGCGCGGGGGGCGGCGCGGCGTGCTAGCGTCCCCCGCGATCCGGGCTCGCGGGCACGGGAAGATCGGCCGCGGGCGTGGCGTAGGGTGCTCGCAAAGAGGTGCTTTCATGAAGCGTTCGCTTGGTTCGTTCCTCACCGTCGCCGCCGTCGTCCTCGTCGCGCCGACCTTCTCGGGCTGCGCGCTCACGCAGAACTCGGACGGCTCCGTCTCGCTGACGTCGCTGACGACCTACAAGGGTTCTCCCGAGAGCAAGTCGGTCGCGTACTCGGCCGGGCAGAGCGTCCGGATCGTCAGCGCGAACGGCAACGTCAACGTCGCGACCGGCTCCGCCGGCCAGGTCGGCGCGACGTTCTCGCCGACGACCAAGGGCAAGGGCGACTCGGCCGGGAAGAAGCAGGCCGAGGACGAGATGAACAACCAGATCCACTACGCCGTGTCGCAGGGCGCGGAGATAGTCATCGAGGTCACGCGCACCGGGTCGAACTCGTACCTCGGTGCGGACGTCGACGTGACGATCCCGGGCGCGTTCGACGGCAACTTCACCGTGCAGCAGGGCAACGGCTTCGTCGACGTGGTGCTCGGAGGCGGCGAGAAGTCGGTGACCGTGACGAACGCCGGCGCCGGCGACATCGCGGTCGAGGGCGCGTCGGGCAAGCTCATGATCGTCGGCGGGTTCGACGTCTCCGTCGGGGTCGCGTCGTGGGCGCCCGTGGGGCAGGACGGCTCGATCTCCGCCGGCGACCAGCTCGGCAGCGTCGACCTCCGGATCCCGGCGGCCACCTCGGGGACGATGACCGCGCAGGCGGACGGCAACATCGTCGAGTCGGGCCTGCCGAGCGGATGGCAATCGGCCGCCTCGGCCGCGAACTCGAAGAGCTACACGATGGGCGACGGCAACGGCGCCAAGGTGTCGATCGTGGCCGGCGAGGACATCCGCATCACGGCGAAGTGACCGAGCGCGGCGCTCGCCGCGTCCCCTTCGAAACGACCGCGGCCGGCTCGGGTTTCCCCGAGGCGGCCGCGTCGTTTTGTCCGGCTGCCAGGTCAGGTCGCGGCCGGCGTCTCCTCGGGGTCCGGGCCGCGCACGGGCACGCGCAGCGCGTTCTTCTGTGCCAGGAAGCCGATGGCCTTCTGGAAGAACGCGACGAGGAACGGGATCTCGCGCGGGGGCGAGGTGATGAGGCCGGCCTCCGTCACCGCCTTCGCCGCGCCGAGGACCTCGGTCGCGCGCTCGTCGCCGCGGCGCACGCGCACCGAGATGGCCGAGTCGCGCATGCGGGCCGCGACCACGCCGCGGACCTCGGGCCCGAAGAAGCGGTCGGTCGCGGCGTCGATCTCCTCGCGGAGCGCGTCGTTGACCTTCTCCGGGTCCTTCACGCCGTCGGCGCCGAGGCGCTCGCCGACCTTCTGGAGCATCTCGTCGACCGCGCCGCGATCCGGCAGCCAGGATCGGAACTCGGGCTCGTCGTGGAGCGTGCGCGACGCGGGGGCCAGCGCCCACGCCTTCTCGCTCGTCATGGCCGCCTCGAGGTCGGCGACCGGGTGCGCCGGCTCGGCCTCCGGGGCCGGCTCGGCGAGGTCACGGCATGCGTGGAAGCCGAGCGGGACGATCTGCCCCGTGATCGCGTTCTGCTTGCGCAGGCTCGCGATGCGGTGGCGCGCCCACTCGACGGACACCGGCACGGGCGCCACGCCGAGCGACTCGGCCGCGCGCGCGCCCCTCGCGGAGCTGCGTGCCGCTGAGCCAGCCGCCCGCCGCCTGGAGGATGCCGCCGGGCTCGCGCCCGATGACCTCGGCGATGTGGTACCGGCCGCTCGGCTCGCGGCTGGTGATGCTGAACGACACCGCCCCGGTCGGGTCGGGCGGCTGGAATGTCGCCTCGACCACGCCCTGCGCGCTGTCGGCGATGCGCCCGCTGCGCGCCTGAGCCGGGAGCTCCACGCCGCGCGCCTTGAGCACGTTCAGCGCCCTGCGAGCGGCCTTGCGCGCGACGCTCGCGACGTCGCCCGCGTCGGCCACGGCCACGAGCGCGGCCGCGTTGTTGCTCGTCGTCCAGGCGTCGACCAGCGCGACGCCGCGATCGCCCGCCGCGCGGATGGCCGCGGCGGCGCCGTCGACCCCCGCGGTGAGCTGATCGGCCGAGAAGCCCTCGCTGCCAGCGCCGCCGGACGGCGCCGCCTTCGCCTTCGGCTGCGCGTGGCCGTGCGCGAGGCGCGCCGTCTTGGCGGCGAGCGCCTCCTTCGCGGTGAGGGCGGGCTTGGTCGCGGGCTGCGCTGCGCGCGCCTTGCCGGGCAACGCGAGGAGCGGCGTCCCCGTGGGCGCCTTGGCGACCGGCTTCGGCGCCGGCGGCGGCGGGGCGGCCGGCCTCGGCTTCGGGGCCTCGGGCCTCGCCCTCGGCGCGTCGGCGCGCGGCGCCATCGGGGCCGGCCTGGCGTCGGGGCGCGGGCCGGCGCTGCGGGTCGCGGGGTGCGCGTCCGTCCACGTGATCGGCCGGTCGGCGTCGGGGCGCTGCGGGCGCGGGCCGCGGTCGTCGGGCCG
>CAIVJW010000259.1 GCA_903906315.1 uncultured delta proteobacterium
CGCACCGAGCTCGCGCGAACAGCTCCGCAGGCGCTGCGACGGGCGCGCGGGAAGGCGCTGCGCCCGCGTTCGGGCGACCGGTCGGGCGGGGGCCGCGGGGGGCGTATGGTCGCGAATCGGGCTTCTTTCGCCTACGCGCCGCCGAGCGTACTTCGAGGCATTCACGCGCGCGTTCACCGTGCCGGGCTGTCGGGTCGCGCTCGACGTCGCGTCGATCGACAAGGCTTGGCGGGGCGCGAGTCTGCGCGTCGCGTACCCGAGCGTGTACCCAGGCGAGCTGCCGCCCGAGGTCTCGGACCACATCCTGCTCGAGGTCGGCAGCGCGCGCGTGACCCCGTACGTCCCGCGCGACATCACCTCGTGGGTCCACCAGAAGCTCGACGCGACGGGGCTCAGCGCGGAGTTCGACGACAACCGCGCGCGCGGTACTCGGTGCGTTCACCCGCTCGTGACGCTCCTCGAGAAGCTCGACGCGCTTCACCGCCGCTTCCCGAACGAGAAGGCAGCCCCCCAGACCTTCGTACGTCACTACGAGGACGCCGCCCGGCTGGCGCTTGGCGCGAGTACGCTTCCTCCGCTCGAGGGCTACGCCGACGTGCGTGCGCTCGCGGGCGAGATGCTGGCGCAACGGCAGTTGGTCGCGATGCCGAGTGCGGACGAGGTCGCGCTCCTACCGCGCGACGACGATCGCTGGGCAGCGATCCGGAGCGCCCACGCCGCGATCGAGCCGATGTTCTGGGGACCGCGCGTCTCGATCGAGGAAGGCTGCGCGGCGCTCCGCGAATGGATCGGGGCGGCGCTCGGAGTGAGTTGAAGCTCGACGCATTCGCAATGGCCGGCGTTGGAGGCGTGGCGCGACGCCCTCCGAGATGCGCGTACGGCGCTGTTCCACAGCCGACGACGGCGAGGGGCGACCGGGTTGTGCCGCGCGTTCCGCAAATGACACCGATCCGCGGGTTGCGGAACAGGGCCTGTCCGCGCCGGTGACGCCCGGCTCTCAAGCGCCCCTCGAGAGCACTCAAGAATCCCGCGCCCCGATGTCCCACGCGCCGACGTCAACCATCGGCTCTTTGGTGTAAACCGCCTCCGAAGCGTCTCGGAGCGTCTCTGGGCCGTCCCAGAGCCCCGCAGACCTCCAGAGCCACCCGCCGGAGCTCTCGCGCGAGACGCCGCGGCTCTGGCGCAGAGCAGGGCGCGGCGCGCGCTCGGATCGCCACCTCGCGGAACCCCGCGTTCTCACAGGCCAAAACGGAGAGAGCCCCGGTGGGGTGACCACCGAGGCTCTCTGTTTACCGCCTACGCACTCGCTGAGCCGTAGGATAAAATGGCTCCGCACGCGTAGCCGCTCACCAAACTGTTCGCAGCGCCCTCAGCGGGACGGGTTCTCTCCGTTCGCGCCGTCCCGAAAACGCGAATGATTGCGAATTCGATGGGTTGCGGGCCGAGGGTCGGGACGCTCTCTCCGATTCGCGCGGTCCCGCGACGAACGCGGGGGCCGTTCGTCAGGGGCTGAGTTCGCGTTGCCGTGGTCGGCAGCGACGCGCGTCACTCCGCCACGCCGGCGTTGGCGGCCGCGGCGATCCAATCACGCGTGGCGACGTCGAGCGCGTCCAAGACCGCGGCGAAGTCCTCGGGCACCCGCGCCTCCGCCCCGTGCCGCGCGCGCCAGGTGGCCCATAGGCGCTGCGCGTCGTTCGGCATGCCGGCCAGCACTTCGGAGAGCGGCTTGAGCGAGACTCCCCGATGCGAGGCGACCACGCGCACGGCTTCGATCACTTCTGCCTCGGGCAGCGCGCCTGCCACAAGCACGAACAGGTCCGCGAAGTCGCGCCACCGGGTGCTCGCGCGCCCACGTTGCAGCGCAGTCACCAGCTTCTCCGCGACGACCATCGACTTCGGGTAGGCCAGCACGTCGATGCGCCCGCCGCCGAGGAGGACGGGGACCGCGGTTCGGGCAGGCGCGGGGACCACGGGGTCGCCGATGTTGACGTCGACGCTGAACGTGATCCGCGCGGTCGCGAGGCGCGCCTCGAGCACGGAGCGCACGCCGGGGTACACGTCACCATCGCGGATGGTTCCTGCGGTGATCGTGTCGGGCAGGAACACCACGCCGTCCTCGACCTCGACCGACGCGACCTCCACGACCAGGCGCTCGACGGCCTTGGGATCGTTGTCGGTGCGCAGTGCCAATAGGTCGACGTCGCGCGTGGCGCGGCGGAGATCGAAGGCCGCCAAGAGCAGCCCGCCTTTGAGCACGAGCCGCTCGTCATGTCGTGAGCGGACGAGGCGGCGCAGGAAGCTCTCGAGGACGTAGAGCTGGAGCAGCTCGGCGGTGGCGCGCTTCTGCGCGCGAGCGAGGCGCTGCAGGGCGAGGTAGGCGGCGCCGGCGAGGTCGGCGTGGGTGGGTTTCGGCTTCACGAGAGGATCCTGAGGGCCTGCAGGAGCGACGGCTCGACCTTGGGGAAGTGGCGCGCCATGGCGAGGAGCTTCGCAGGCGCAGCCCCGCGTCGCTTGAGCCAGCGCCTCAGCGCCTCCGCGGCGAGCTCGTGGCCCTCGCGGTGGCCGAGCCGGAAGGCGTCAATGACGCATCGCTCGGCGCTGTAGAGCCCCAGGACGACGCCGTCGTCGACCTCGATCGTCTCCCGCCCGACCAGGAAGGTGTCCTCGTGGAAGCGGTGCCAGCGGACCGGCGCGCTGACCCGCGGGGGGCGCTTGGATCGAGGCAGGGCGATGTCGATCGCCGAGGGGATGACGTCGGTCAGGTCGTGAACCGAGAGGGCGGACGTGAGGCAGAGCGTGGCCTCGGGAGCGCGGAGCGCGATCTCGATCCGGTCGAGGTCAGCGGGCGGCGCATCGGCCTTGCGGTAGACCCCGTGCCCCAACCGCTCGAGCACCCCGTCCTCGACGTACCCCTTGAGCCGACGGTCCGACAGCCCTCGCTCGTGGGCGAGGCTGTAGGTGAAGGCGTTGGGGAGCGCAGCGAGCATTCCGGCGGTGATTGTATCCACCTGCGCCAGACGTGGCAACAACTGCAACCGTGGCATGCGGGTCGGACCGTGCGAGGGCAAATGTGGCCAGGTGCGGGTGATGTGGCGTCGATAGCCGTCGCCCGTCGCCGCCGCGCCCGCCGCGAGGCAGCGCAGCGCGAGCCGCGCGAAGGAGGTCGAAGTGCCTGATCTCCCTCTGGTTCTCGCCTTGTCTTCCACCGGGGAAGAAGCCGTCATGCCCACGACCCGCGGGCATGGCGCCCGGGGCGAAGGAGGCACGATGTCCAAGACCACTGCACGAGCCCG
>CAIVJW010000260.1 GCA_903906315.1 uncultured delta proteobacterium
AGAGTGCCAATCGCGAAGGGGGAGAGCGAGCTGGACCCTCGCCGAAAAGCGCTGCCGCATTGGAGACCGCCCAAGAGCCGTGATTTTCACCACAGAGGCACAGAGGCACAGAGGCACAGATGCACATAGGCACAGAGTTCAGATTTGTTCTGCCTCCGTGCCTCCGTGGTGAGCTTCTCCTCCGGGTGGCCCGGAATCCCCGCGTGAGGTTGCGGCAAATCCTTTTCGGCGAGGGTCGAGCTACGGAGAGAGCTCTACGGGCTCGCGCTCGGGCGGCGGCGCGCGACCTTCGCCGAGCTCCACGGGCTCCGTCGATCGCGGCGCCGGCCCCGGCGCCGGGCGGGCCGGCCGCCCGCGCGTAGCCGCGCCCCCCCCGCCGAGCTCGACATGCTCGCGCTCGCCGCCCTCCGCGCCGTCAATCGCACGAACCGCGACGAGCTCGAAGCCGCGGCTGTCCCCCCGCCGCAACACGACGAGGCGACCGTCCTCGGTCCAGCGCGTCGTCTCGAGGCCGAAGAACCAGCTCGTCCGGCTCGGGATGAGGACGTCGCGCCGCGAAGCCAGGTCGACGAGCCCGAGGTCGCCGCGCTGCATCGGGATCGCGAGCACCCCGGTGGGCCCGAGGGCGCCCGCGCCGCTCGCGTGATGCACCTCGCGCCGGCCGAGGTCCGCGCCGTCGTCGAGGCGGATCCACTGGTACGAGTACGTCGGGTCGCCCGCGTCGCCGTGGAAGCCGGAGATCACGCCGGTCGCGCCGGTCGGGTCCTGGACGAACTCGACCTCCGACAGGCCCTTCACGCACCGCACCTCGCGGGCGACGCGCGGTGCTTCGGACCCAATGGCATACAGGCAGTCGCCCTGGGCGTCGCGGTGCGAGACGGCGAACAGGCGATCTCCGGCCACGCTCCAAACCGGCGGACGGGTCACCCCCGACAGCGCGACGCGCGCCGCGGGCTGCCCGAGCCGGCCCACGTACACGGCATAGCTGCACGGGGACGCGGCGCACGCCCAGAAGGAGAGGTGCGCCCCGTCGGGGGAAAAGGCCGGCGCGTAGCTCGCGCGCAGGCCCGGATCGAGGCGGCGACGACCCGCGCGCCCCGACCCGAGCAGGTAGAGCCAGTCGCCGTCCGAGCCGTCGCCGGGCGCCGCGCCGAACACGATCGAGGCGCCGTCCGCGGTCGACGTGACGGTCGGGCTCCCGAGGACCCCGTGCGCCGTCGCCGGGCTGGCCCACCGCAGCAGGCCGGCGAAGCGGCGGAGGTCGTCCTCGAACCGCCCTCCGAACGATCGGAAGGCGTACGCCGACCGCGCCTCGCGGCCGGCCGATCGCGACTCCCAGCGATCGGCCCGCACGCCCGCGCGCAGGTCGATCGAGTCGAGCGCGACGCGGCGCGGGCGCTGCGACTCCATCCGCAAGAGCGCCCGGGTGCCGCGGGCGTCGACGCCGACGAGCTGCACGCTGCCCGGCCACTCGTCGCGATACAGCACGAGCAGGTCGGCCGCGCGCGGCGGAGGCGGAGGGGCCGGCGGCGCGGAGCGCGGGGGCGGGGGCGCAGCAGGCGCAGGCGGGGGCGCACGGAGGCACGCCCCGAGCAGGACCCCCGCGACGACGATCACCACGCCGCGTCGACCGGGCCGGCCACGCGAGGGGCGCGCCTCGTCGCGAGGGGCGGCGCTGGGACGAGGACGACGGCGCGGCACCTCCCAGGTTTCTACGTCACCTCGCGCCTGCGCTCCAGGCCACATTCGTCGACGCGCGGCGCGTTCGAGCGGCGCCGAAGTCTCGCGCCCCCGCGCGAGGCTGCGTTACCGTGCGCGCATGGCCATCGAGATCCGGGAGCACGTACCGGGCAAGGACGTCACCCCCTTCGTGCGCGCCGCCGACGTGGTGTTCGACGGGGACCCGGCCTGGGTGCCGCCGCTCGACCTGGAGATCGGCGATCGCCTCTCGCCGGCCAAGAACCCGTTCTTCAAGCGGGGCGAGGCGGCGCTCTTCACGGCGTGGAAGGACGGCCGCGTCGTCGGGCGCTGCTCGGCGTCCCTCGACCGCGAGCACCTGAAGCTCTGGAACGACGACACGGGCTTCTTCGGCTTCTTCGACACGATCGACGACGAGGAGGTCGCGCGCGCGTTGCTCGATCGCGCGGAGGCCTGGCTGCGCGGCAAGGGGATGAGGCGCGCGATCGGCCCGGCCGGCCTCTACATGAACGAGGAGGTCGGAATCCTCGTCGAGGGCTTCGAGCACCCACCGATGATCTCGATGGCCCACTCGCGCGCCTGGCAGGCCCGGCTCGCCGAGACGTGCGGCTACGTGAAGGAGAAGGACCTCTTCGCGTGGCGCTACGACGCGACCACCGATTTCAACGCGCGCACGCTCCGCGCGTGGGAGGCCATCCGCGCGCTCCCCGAGGTGAAGCTCCGCAGCGTCGACATGTCGCGCATGCGCGAGGAGCTCGCGGCGGTGCTCGAGATCTACAACGACGCCTGGGCGGGGAAATGGGGCTTCGTCCCCGTGCTGCCCGACGAGCTCGACAAGATGGTCGAGGACATGAAGCTGGTCCTCGACCCGGACATCGCCTTCATCGCCGAGATCGACGGCAAGCCGGCGGGCATGTGCATCATGGTGCCGAACCTCAACGAGGCCATCTTCGACCTCGGCGGCAGCCTGTTCCCGTTCGGCTGGGCGAAGCTGCTCTGGCGCATCAAGGTCAAGCACCCGAAGACGACGCGCCTCATCCTGCTCGGCATCCGCAAGGACATCCGGCACAACATGAAGCGCTACGGCGGCCTGTCCGCGGCGATGTACGTCGAGGTCGCGAAGCGCGGGGTCGCCAAGGGCTACGCGTGGAGCGAGCTCGGCTGGACGCGCGAGGACGACTCGCCCATCAACCTCGGGATCAAGTCGATGGGCGCGAAGGTCTACAAGCGCTACCGCGTGTACGCGAAGGCGCTCGCGTAGGCGGCTGCGGTCACCGCGCGACGGGCGGCGCCCGGCGCCGGACCGGCGCCACGCGAGGGGCGGCGCGAGGGGCCACGGCGAGAGCGCGCCCGGTCCCTCGCGACGCTACGGGAACGTGAGGACCTCGTACGCGGGCTTCTGCAGGACCTGCCCGGCGCGCGAGATGGAGCAGCTCTTGTCGACGACCTTGCCGGGGAACGTGCCGGACTCGTGCTTGGCGCGGCAGAGGTAGAGGTCGCGCCCGGCCTCGGTGCCGACCTTGACGGCGCGCGCGGGGACGGCGCCGTCGCGCGCCGGGACCCATTCGGTCGGGCCGTGGACGACGAGCACCTGGTAGTCGGCCTTCTGGACCTCGGCGCCGTCGATGTTGATGGCGCAGGCCTTCTCCGCGATGCGCCCGGGCTGCTTGCCGCCCGCGTGCGCCGCACGGCAAACGATGAACTGACGACCGGCCTCCTCGCCGCCGAGCAGGGCGCCGTCCGGGGTGCGGCCATCGCGCGCGGCCACCCACTCGCCCGACGCGGTGCGCGTGGCCCCCTTCGTGGACGGCGGCGCGTCGCCGTCGAGCAGCAGATCGACGCGGCGGTCCTGCGCCCAGCCGGACTCGTCGAGGCCGACCGCGTCGAACTCGCCGCGCGAGGAGGTGAGAATCTGCCGGTCCGGTAAGCCCTTGCCCTTGAGGAACTGCGCCACGACGGCGGCGCGACGCTGCCCGAGCGCGAGGTTGTACATCGTCTCGCCGCGCTGGTCGGCGTGACCCACGATCTTGAGGGTGCGGCCCTTGAGCGCGCCGTCGGTGAAGCACCGGGTGATGGCCGTGAGCGTGCCGCGCGCGTCGTCCGAGACCGACGACGAGTCGAACGCGAACTGCGGCTTCGGGATGTCGCCGCATGCGTCGACGATGCGCGGGTCGATCTGCACGGGGCTGGCTTCGCGCGGGACCGCGGGTCCCTCGGGCTTGACCGCGGCGAGGTCCACCGGACGCGCCTCGCGGAGCGACACGGCGCCGCCGCAGCCCGCCGAAGCGAGCGCGAGGCCGACCAGGGCGCCGCGGCGGAGGAGGCCGACGCCGGCGCTCACGGCAGCCCCCCCGGCGTCGCCTCGGGCGCGGCCGACCTCGGCTCGGAGGCATGAAACCGCAGTGAATACGAGACGTTCGTGTCGACAGGCGGGGCCGGGTCGACCCGCACCGAGCGCAGCGCCGAGGTCACGCACTCGAGAAAGTCCTTGTCGTCGATCGTCGACGCGCCCACGGACACGGCCTCGACGCGCCCCGACGACGACGCCAGCGCGATCACGACCGCGAGCTCACCGCCGGCCTCTCGATTGCGGCCGAGCGCGACGTCGTAGCAGCCATCGAGCGCGGGCTTCTTGGCGTCGACGGCGGCGCGCAGCCGCGGCTGGACGTCGGCGACGCTGCCGCAGCCGATCGTGGCGACCGCGGCGATCGCGAGCGCGGTCGCGTAGAGGGCAGCGGGGGCTGTTCGCGAGGGCATGCGGTTCATCGGGGACTGCCTCGTGGGGCGCCGTGGGCCTCCCGCCTGGGTCGCGGGCGGGTGGCGCCGCGCCGCCTCGCGGAGGCGGCCGGGCGAGACTAGAGGCCCGGCGCCCGGGTCCGTCAAGCGTCATCCCCGGAGCTCCGAACGGCGACCGTGGCGAGGAACGCCCCACGTCCGCGTCGACCGGGCGTATCCTCGCGAGCCCCCAGGCCCGCATGCGGCCGGGCGAATGGCTTGAATCGAACGACGCCGCGCGCGTCGAACGACCGATGGAGACCCGCATGAAACCCTGGTCCGCTCTCCTCCTCGCTTCGCTCGTCGTCACCGGATGCGTCGTGCGCACCGGTGAAGGCGTGGTGGTCGACCCGCCCCACGGCGGCGGTGCCCACCACCACCACAACGCGGCGCCCGCTTCGCATGGCCCGGCAGCCCCCGCGGCGGCGCACCCCGCGCCCGCGGCGCCCGCTTCGCCGGGCCCCAACCCGGGCGTCGGCGGCGGCACCAACCCCGTCGACGGCCACGCGAGCTCGAACCCGGCGACCGCCTCGGGCGTGTCGCCGAAGACGGCCACGTCGGTCGCGCCGCCGCCCGCCCCCGCCGGCAGCGCGTACAAGCCCGCGTCGACCGTCGCCACGCCGCCCCCGCCCGCCCCGGCCGGCACGCCGACCCCCGCCGGCAGCGCCTACAAGCCCGCGTCGACCGTCGCCACGCCGCCCCCGCCCGCCCCGACGAAGCCCGGTGGGAAGGCCGAGCTGCCGGCCAAGTCGGGCGCGGTCGTCCCCTCGATGAAGCCGGTCGACAAGAAGTAGCGACGGGCAGGCCGCGCAGAGCCCGGATCAGCCGGCGCGCGGCTCCTCGTCGAGGCCGAAGAACGATCGGATCGTCGAGAGCAGCCGCGTCTTCTCGGCCTCGACGCGGCGCTCCTTCGCGGTCGCGTCGAGCCCCTCTTTGATTCCCTGGAGCTCGACCCGCCGCTGCGCGAGCAGGGTCGACATCTCCGCCGCGCTCCCGGGCCGCTCCCTCAGCACGCGGTTGAACGTCGCCTTGTCGAGGCGGTAGCACTCGACGTCCGTCTGCGCGACGACCGTCGCGGTGCGCGGCTCGCCGGTCATCAGGCCCATCTCGCCGACGAAATCGGGCGCGCGGATCGTGGCGACGGTCTGATCGGTGCCGTCGACGTTCACGCGGATCTCGGCGGTGCCCTGGGTCAGCACGTACAGCCAGTGCGCGACCGCCCCCTGCCTCGTGATGGATTCGCCCGCGGCGAAGGGCGCGTAGACGAGGTCGTCGGCGATGTGCTCGAGCTCCTCCTTGCGCAGCGCCTTCAGGAACTCGACCTGCCCGAGCGCCGTGAGCCGGCGGTCGACCTCGCGGCGGTGCTTGCGCTCGCGCCGCGCGTCGCTGTCCTGCTCGATCCAGAGCTGCGCGGCCGGGACCGCGAGCGGGATGCCCGCGCGCTTGAGCGCGGCGTAGAGGCGCTGGCGCACCTTCGAGCTCACCGGGTCGTCCTTCGCGAGGTCCGTGAGCCAGTAGCGGACGGCGTAGTAGGCGAAGCTGTCGCGGTTGTCCTTGGCGAAGTCGAAGCAGATGCAGTTCGGCGGCGGCTCGGTGGCCACGTGATCGAGGGGAGCGGCGCGGAGGGCCTCCTCGACGGCCTGGATGACCTCCGTCGGGTGGTAGCGGAAGTCGACGTTGAAGTAGACCCACATGCGGTGCTGCACGGGCTCGCCGTCGCGCTTGCCGAGCAGGATCAGGTCCTTCGACAGGAACGAGGCGTTCGGCACGACGAGCGTGTCCCAGTCGCGGGTCTCGATGATCGTGCTGCGCCAGCGGATCTCCTTCACCCGCCCTTGCTTGCCGTTCTCGAGCTGCACCCAGTCGCCGGGCTTGATCGTGTTGTCGATCTGCAGGGCGACGCCGCCGATCACGTTCTCGAGGCTCTTCTGCGCGGAGAACACGAGCGCACCCGTGACGACCGCCGACCCGGCGAAGAGGCTCGACATGTCGACGCCCGATCGTCGGAACGTGAGCACGATCGCGACGAGGTACGCCGCCCCGACGGCGAGGTCCGTGATGATCGTCGCCGGGTGGACGCGGATCGCCGGAAGCGCGAGGTCGAACACCGCCAGCGCCGCCAGGTTGATGATCGTCAGGTCCCCGAGGATCTGCGCCGCGAACTCGGCCGTGCGCGCCCACGAGAGCCCGAGCGCACCGAGCGCGAGCGCCGATCCGTACGCGAGAAGGAAGCAGACCAGGAGGGTCGCGGTCCGCCGGATGTCCCGGCGCTTCTTGGGCGCAAACCGGTTGACGAGGAAGGCGGCGAGCACGACCGCGCCGACCACCGCGGCGACGCTCGTGGCCGAGGCCAGAGGGGGCGGGCTGATCGCGCGCGGATCGGTCGCCGCCGCCTGCGCGCGAGCCACGCCGCCAAAGGCGAGCGAACCGAGGCCGACGATCACCGAAGCCAGCGCCCCCCCGCGGAGCGCGCGCCGACGAACATCCATGCAGGCCAACTTACCAGCGTTCGGGCGGGGCGAGTGGGCGACCTCACCGCGCGGCGAGCGCGATCAGGCGGCGCGGGCGAGCTCGATCTTCTCGCGCTGGCCGGCCGCGTAGAACCGCCGGAGCGCGCGCCGCAGCTCGTCGAACCGGCCCGGCACGGCGAACGTCGCCTCCAGCCGGTGCGCGAACCTCGCGGCCAGGTCGTTCGCGAGCCGGTAGCGCTGCCCGACCTCCGTGGCGGCGGCGTCGAGGTAGCGCACCCGATCGTAGAGCCGCTCGCGCACCCGGGCAGCGCGCCGGGGCGCGAACGCCGGGCGATCCTCGGCGCGGGCGCCCGACCCGAGCGCGAGCAGCACGTACTTGTCGACCTCGGCCTGAAGCTCGAGCTCGAGCTGCGTCGCCGGCAGCTCCCGACGCGCGCGCTCGACGACGTAGAGGAAATGGCTGACGCCCTCGACGATCTG
This sequence comes from uncultured delta proteobacterium, assembly GCA_903906315.1. Lineage (GTDB taxonomy): Bacteria > Myxococcota_A > Polyangia > Polyangiales > Polyangiaceae > CAIVJW01. The sequence continues at coordinate 7,425 of CAIVJW010000260.1, forward strand.
GCACATCGCGTCGAAGCCGATCCCCGTCGCGTCCCCCTCGAGCGCGGCGCGCGGCAGGTGCAGCGCGACCTCGAGTCCGCCGCCCTCCCCGTCCTCGCGCAGGGTGAGCGCCTCGCGCGCGCCGTCCTCGGTCGGCTGCACGAAGTCGTCGACGCGCGGCAGCTCGTCGAGGCCGTAGGTCGCCGCGAGGCGCGCCTGGATGCGGCTCGCGAGCGAGGGGCCCATCAGTTGACCCCGCCGGCGCCCCGGTTCGGCACGAGCCCGCGCGCGCCGAGCTCCTCGGCGAGCCGGCCCGACCCCGTGCGCAGCCAGCGCTCGTAGAGCCGCACGACCGACCCGTCGTCGCGCGCCCCCTTCGCCATCGAGCCCTCGGCCACGTCGGAGAGCACGCGGGCGAACCGCTCGAACTTCGCGGCGAGCTCGCCGAGCACGTCCGGCGCGTCGCTGGCGGCCGGCCGGACCGGCCACGCGATCATGGACGCCGCCGACTGGTACGCCGTCGTCCCGACGGACACGACGTAGCCGCGGTCGACCCCGCGAACCTCGATATGGTCGCCGAAGAAGCCGAGCGCGTAGAGCACCCCATCGCCCAGCGCCCGCAGCCGGCGGAAGCGCTCGGCCCCGGTCGCCTCGAGGGCATCCTGAAGCTGGAACGTCAGCGGCCGCTCGAGCGCCGAGCCGGCCTCCTCGTCCGGGTGGGCGTACGAGACCAGGAGCCCGACGAGGTACTGCGAGGCGGCCTGGGTGGCCTCGATCCGACGCGACCGGAGGGCGTCGGTCACGACCTCCTCGAAGTACTCGTCGATGCTGGGGGCGATGGCGATCTTGGGGGTCGTCATGGGTCACCTCGCTCGAACGAGGGCCCCATCGGCAAAAACCTGGAGCGCCTCGCGCCTCGTGTGGATGTCGGTCGGTACGGACGGGCCACGGTCCCGCCGGGAGGAACGGGGCCCGATCCCAGGGCCTCCCTACGGTCATCCTCCCTGATCAGAACGGCCCGCGCCCGTTTTCGACGAGGCCCTTCGCAAAGGATCTCGCGGGCTTCTGGCGATCGCGGCCGGCGACTGCCAGGGGCGGAAAGACCGCGCTCGTCCGCGGCTTGACACGCCCTGGGGCGTGACTATCTTCCGCGCCGGCCGCTAGCACTCGGTCGATCCGAGTGCTAGCAAAGTGCAACGTACCGTTCTGGAACGATGCGTACGGCTGCCAGGTCGCCTGGCGCTCTCCTCGTGGCGAGGGTCCGAGCCCGCGTGGGCGAGGGGGGAGCGACGGCCGCCAGAGCACGACAACACCATGGGCGCGGCCCGGACGGCCGCCCGCCCGACGGAGGAGACTACTCATGAAGATCCGACCGCTGCAGGACCGCGTGATCGTGAAGCGCGTGAAGGAAGAAGAGAAGACCAAGGGCGGGATCATCATCCCCGACTCGGCCAAGGAGAAGCCGATCGAGGGGACGGTCGTCGCCGTCGGCAACGGCAAGGTCCTGGAGGACGGCACGGTCCGCAAGCTCGACATCAAGGAGGGCGACCGGATCCTCTTCGGCAAGTACTCGGGCACCGAGGTCAAGATCGAGGGCGAGGAGCACCTCATCCTCCGCGAGGACGACATCCTCGGCGTGATCGAGCAGTAACCGCGAGCCCCCACTCGAGATCTCAGGAGAAGACCAATGGCTGCCAAAGAAATCATCTACAACGAGTCGGCTCGCGGCATGATCCTCGCGGGCGTCAACGCCCTCGCCGACGCCGTCAAGGTCACGCTCGGCCCCAAGGGCCGCAACGTGGTCATCGAGAAGAGCTTCGGCTCGCCCACGGTCACCAAGGACGGCGTCACCGTCGCCAAGGAGATCGAGCTCGAGAACCGCTTCGAGAACATGGGCGCCCAGATGGTGCGCGAGGTCGCGTCGAAGACGAGCGACGTCGCCGGTGACGGCACCACGACGGCGACGGTCCTCGCGCAGGCGATCTACCGCGAGGGCTCCAAGCTCGTCGCGGCCGGGCACAACCCGATGGAGATCAAGCGCGGCATCGACAAGGCCGTCGAGGCCGTCGTCGAGCACCTCAAGAAGAGCGCCAAGTCGACCAAGGACGCGAAGGAGATCGCGCAGGTCGGCACCATCAGCGCCAACGGCGACCTCACGATCGGCAAGCTCCTCGCGGACGCGATGGAGAAGGTCGGCAAGGAAGGCGTCATCACGGTCGAGGAGGCCAAGAGCGCCGATACGACGCTCGAGGTCGTCGAGGGCATGCAGTTCGACCGCGGCTACCTCTCGCCGTACTTCGTCACGGATCCCGAGGCGATGAAGGCGACCCTCGAGGACTGCTACATCCTCATCTCGGAGAAGAAGATCTCCAACATGAAGGATCTCCTCCCCGTGCTCGAGGCGATCGCGAAGAGCCAGAAGCCGCTCCTCATCCTCTCGGAGGACGTCGAGGGCGAGGCGCTCGCGACGCTCGTCGTGAACAAGCTCCGCGGCACGCTGCACTGCGCGGCCGTCAAGGCGCCGGGCTTCGGTGACCGCCGCAAGGAGATGCTCAAGGACATCGCCGTCCTCGTGGACGGTCAGGTCATCGCGGAGGAGCTCGGGCTCAAGCTCGAGAACGTCACGATGAGCGACCTCGGCCGCGCCAAGACGGTCATCATCGACAAGGACACGACGACGATCGTCGGCGGTCAGGGCAAGAAGGAGAAGATCAAGGCCCGCCAGCAGGAGATCCGCGGCCAGATCGAGAACACGACCTCCGACTACGATCGCGAGAAGCTCCAGGAGCGCCTCGCGAAGCTCGTCGGCGGCGTCGCGGTCGTCAAGGTCGGCGCGGCCACCGAGACCGAGATGAAGGAGAAGAAGGCCCGCGTCGAGGACGCGCTCCACGCGACCCGCGCGGCCGTCGAGGAGGGCATCGTCGCCGGCGGCGGCGTCGCGCTCATCCGCGCCCAGAAGGCGCTCGAGGGCCTCACGGTCAACGACGAGCAGAAGTTCGGCGTCAACATCATCCGCCGCGCCCTCGAGGAGCCGCTCCGCCAGATCTCGGCGAACGCGGGCGAGGAGGGCTCGATCGTCGTCCAGCGCGTCAAGGACGGCAAGGACAACACCTTCGGCTACAACGCCGCGACCAACGAGTACGGCGACCTCATCGCGATGGGCGTCATCGACCCGGCGAAGGTCGTCCGCTCGGCGCTGCAGAACGCCGCCAGCGTCGCGAGCCTCATGCTCACGACCGAGGCGATGATCGCGGAGCGCCCGAAGGACGACAAGTCGGCCGGCGGCGGTGCCCACGCGGGCCACGGCCACGGCGACTACTGATCCGGAACGACGGGGGTAACCCTCCGTAGCGACGAAGGCCGGCCCGAAGGGGTCGGCCTTCGGCGTTCCATGGGCAGCGAAGCGCCGCGGGCGTCACGCGCCGCGCGCCCGAACCTCGACGCGGGGCTACTCCGAGCCGGCGTCGGGGGCGGGGCGACGAAGGACGAGCGCGACCTGGCCGGTGAGGACGACGTCGCACCGGTCGCTGCGCTTCGGCGCGAGCGTCTGTTCGATCGGGGCGTAGCCCTTCGCGGTCACGGTCACGCGCGTGGGGCCCGTGGTCCAGAGCTGGCAGACGAGGGTCGCGAGCGCCTTCGGCGGCGCGGCGTCGACGGAGGTGTCGACGTCGCAAACCACGTTCCCATCGACCAGCGACCGCCAGGTCGACCTGTCGTCGAGCTCGAAGCCCTGCTTGCCGACGCTCCACGCGACCTCGATCGCGGTGTCGGCCGGCACGGTCCCGTCGGCCGCCGTGATGGTCAGCTCGAACGCGGCGTGCGGCGCGGTCGGGCAGCCGCCGGCCCCGCCCTGCCCGCCGCCCGCGGCGCCGCCCGCGCTGCCCACCGGATCGCCCTGGCATGCCGCGGCGATGAGCGCGCAGAGCGCAACGGTCGAAGCGGCGTACGCGAGGGCTCGCACGGCGTGCGCATCATAGGCACCCGCTGCCCCGCCGGTAAAGCGACCGACGGCGCCGGGCGCCGGGGGCGAGCGGCGCATGCTCGGCCGAGAAACCCCGCACGACCTCTCGCCGAGCGGCGCGTCGTTCTCTAAGAGAAAGAGACGCCCGGACGGGCGGAGGAGCGACGGTCATGACCTTGGATCCCAGCTGGAAGAGCCGCGCGGTTTCGGCGGAGGACGCCGTCGCGCACGTGACGAGCAACAGCCGCGTCTTCGTACACGGTGCCGCTGCGACGCCGACCTTGATGCTCGAGGCGCTCTGCAAGCGCGGAGACCTCGAGGCGGTGCGCCTGTACCACCTGCACACGGCGGGGCCGGCGACGTTCGCGGCGCCGGAGATGGCCAAGCGCTTCACCTCCGTCTCGCTGTTCACGGGCGCCGCCCTCCGTCAGCCCGTCGCCGAGGGGCGCGCCGACTTCATGCCCGTGTTCCTGTCGGACATCCCCGGCCTCTTCTCGTCGGGGCGCATCCCGCTCGACGTGGCCATCCTGCAGCTGTCGCCGCCCGACAAGCACGGCGACTGCACGCTCGGCACGTCCATCGACACGGCGAAGGCCGCGGCGGACTCGGCGCGCATCGTCATCGCGGAGATCAACGAGCAGATGCCGCGCACGCACGGCAACTCGGTCGTGCGGCTCGACCGCCTCCACGCGTTCGTCCTCTCGAACCACCCGATCTACGAGTCCCCGCCGATCGTGCCGAACGAGATCGAGGCCCGGATCGGCGAGATCGTCGCCGCGCTCGTCGAGGACGGGTCGACGCTTCAGATGGGCATCGGCGCCATCCCCGACGCCGTGCTCCGCCGGCTCGGCAACAAGCACGAGCTCGGCATCCACACGGAGATGTTCTCCGACGGCGTCATCGATCTCATCGAGGGCGGCGTCGTGACGAACCGCCAGAAGAAGGTGCACCCGGGCCGCACGGTGACGGCGTTCGTGAGCGGGTCGAAGCGCCTCTACGACTTCGTCAACGACAACCTCGGCGTCGAGTTCCACCCCGCGGACCGCACGAACGACACCTCGCTCATCCGCAAGAACGACCGCGTGGTCGCGGTCAACTCGGCCATCGAGATCGACCTGACCGGGCAGGTGTGCGCCGACTCGATGGGCCACACGATCTTCTCCGGCATCGGCGGGCAGATGGACTTCATCCGCGGCGCCGCGCTCTCGCACGGCGGCAAGCCGATCATCGCTCTGCCGTCGACGGCGGCGAAGGGCACGATGTCGCGCATCACGCCGACGCTGAAGCCGGGCGCGGGCGTCGTGACGACGCGCGGGCACGTGCACTGGGTCGTCACAGAGCACGGCGCGGTCAACCTGCACGGGCTGACGCTGCGCGAGCGCGGCGAGGCCCTCATCTCCATCGCGCACCCCGATTTCCGCTCGGAGCTGCGCCGCGACCTGGCGAACATCCGGCACTACGCGGTCTAGTCTCGATGGGGCCGCAAGCGGCCCCAAACCCCGCGCACCTCCGGTGCGCCGCCGACGGCTGACACCGACCGTCGAGCCTGGCCGCGATCGGACCCAAACCCGCGCACCTCCGGTGCGCCGCCGACGACTGACACCGACCGTCGAGCCTGGCCGCGATCGGCCCCAAACCCCGCGCACCTCCGGTGCGCCGCCGACGGCTGACACCGACCGTCGAGCCTGGCCGCAAGCGGACCCTTCGCGGCGCGGCACGAGCGGGATCCGCACCCCGCTCCGAAGCATGAAGCGGGACTCGATGGGCCCGGGCGCGTGCGAGATCGGTCGCGGCGGTCTACGCTCCGGGCGATGAACCCCTTCGACGCGATGTACGACGGCGCTCCGCCCTGGGAGATCGGCCGCCCGCAGGCCGCGGTGGTGCGCCTCGCAGCGGCCGGCCGGATCGGCGGGCGCGTGCTCGACCTCGGCTGCGGCACCGGCGAAAACGCGCTCTTCCTCGCCGGCCTCGGGCACGCCGTGCTCGGCGTCGACGCGTCCGCGAAAGCGATCGGGATGGCCACGCGAAAGGCGGTCGCGCGCGGCAGCCGCGCCGAGTTCCGGGTCGGCGACGCCCTGCGGCTCGAGGGGCTCGAGCACCGCTACGACACGGCCCTCGACAGCGGGCTGTTCCACACGCTGAGCGACGCGGCGCGCGCCCGCTACGTCCGCGGCCTCGGACGCGTGCTGAAGCCCGGAAGCTCGGTCTTCGTGCTCTGCTTCAGCGATCGCGAGCCCGCGTGGGGCGGCCCGCGGCGCGTGAGCCGGCGCGAGCTCGAGGCGGCGTGGACCAGCGAGTTCGCCGTCGAGTCCATCCAACCCGAGCGCATCCTCCACCAGCAGAACGCCGACGGCGCGCACGCCTGGCTCGCCTCGGTGGTCCACTTCGGGCGACCGCTGTCGACGAACAACTGATCGCGGAGGCTGCCGTGGGGACGAGCAAGCCGGGGCGCGCGGGCTGGGTCGCGAGGGCTACCGGCGCGGGCGCGATCGGGGCGGCTTTCGTAGCGATCGCGCTCGGAGCGCTGGCCGAGACGGGCCGCGCCGCGGCGCCCGCGCAGGCCGTGAGCGACGCGGGGTCGGGGCCCGATGCCGAGGCGATGGAGCAACCAGCGACCTGCGGGCGCCCGGGGTCGCCGCCGTGCCCGCTGCAGGCCTGGATGCGCGCGAACGTCGCGGGCGCGCTCGCGTCGCGCGACGACGCGGGGCTCGCGCGAGCGCTCGATCGCGCCGCGAAGCTGGTGCCAGATCCCGCGTGGGCGTCGTGGGTCGAGAGCGCCGAGACCGGCGCGTCCGCGACGCGCAAGGGCGACGTCGCGCGAGCACGAGCCTCGTGCAAGGCGTGCCACGAAGCGTGGCGCGAGGCCTACCGGGCCAAGTACCGCACGCGACCCGTCGGGCCCTGATCGCCGCGGGCCGATCGCTGCGCTAGTTGCCGCCGACGCACTTGCCCTTCGCGCACACCTCGTCCTGCTTGCACTTGTGGCCGCATCCGCCGCAGTTGTCCTTGTTCGTGCAGGTCGCGAGCGACTTGCCGTCGCAGCAGCAGTCACCGCACCCGCCGCAATCGACGGCCTGGCCGCAACCGCCGCAGTTGGCGACGTCCTTCTTGAGGTCGACGCACGCTCCGCTGCAGATGGTGCCGAGGCCGGGGCCCGGGCAGTCGCAGGAGCCGGCGACGCATGCGGCGTCGGCTGGGCACGCGATGCCGCAACCGCCGCAGTTCTGCAGGTCCGTCTGCATGTCGAGGCAGAGGTCACCGCAGAGCTCGAGCCCACCGAGGCACCCGCAGGTCCCGGCGATGCAGTCGCCGCCGGCCGGGCAGACGACGTCGCAGGCGCCGCACGCGTGGGACGTGGTGATGTCGGCCTCGCAGCCGTTCACCGGGTCCTTGTCGCAGTCGGCGTAACCGGCGTCGCACGCGGCGACGGCGCAGTCGCTGAAGTCGCAGACCATCTGGGCGTGCCCGGTGAGCGTGCACGGATCGCACGCGACCGCTCCGCAACCGTTGCCCGGGTCTTCGGGCACGCAAGCGCCGCCGCACACCTTGGTGCCGGCCGCGCACGGGGACCCGCCCGCCCCGGCGCTCCCGCCCGCTCCCGCACCGCCGACGTGGCCGCCGCCGACGTTGCCACCGCCGCTGCCGGTGCCGAGCCCGGCGCCACCGGTGCCGCTCGACCCGGCGCCCGTCGTGGCGCCCGTGCCGGTCGAGCCGCCCGTCGTCGCGAACGCGCCACCGCTGCCTTCCCCGCCCGGCGGTGCGGTGCCCGACGCCGAGAGACCGCACGCGGCTAGCGCCGCGCCGCCGCCGAGTCCGGTGAGGAGCACGAGGAAACCCGCGGTGGTGGCCGATCGGAGCGTCACGCTCCCATCGTCGACGAGTGCAGGCCCGCAGACAAGCCCGCGCGGTCTCAGAACTCGGGGGGGATGACGCCGTCGAGGAAGGTGACGGTGTTGGGGGCGTCCGGCGCCGAGTCGAGCGCGCGCCGCGGCGCTGCGGCCGTGCCCTCGCGGAGGCCCTCGACGTCGGGCCAGCCCGGCTCGCGCCCGGGAGCGAGCACGTGCAGGCCGCTCTGCAGCGTGCCGATGACGTACGTGTGCCCGGCCGCGCGGCAGCCCAGGAAGTCGGTCAGCTCGCGCGCGAAGCGGTGACCGGCGGCCGCTCCGAACGTCTCGCACGTGCGCAGCCAGACGAGCGCGTCGGGGCCGGCGAGGCGCTCGCGCACGCGGGCGAGCGGCGCGTGGAGCCGGTGGCCACGCGCGAACGCCCCGCGGTCGAGGCCCTCGGCGCCGACTCGGATCTCGCCCCACTTGCCGTGCCCCCAGAACTGGATCTCGCCGATCGGGCGGGCCGGATCCACGGTGGCGAGCCACTCGAGCGCCTGCTCGAGGCTCGCGACGCCGATCGCGCGGTCGATGCGCCCGAGGCCGCGATAGAGGAGCGACCCCGCGCCCCAGGCGTGCGAGAGGCCCGGGCGCAGGCGCGCGCCGCGGCAGGTCGCGTCGAAGACGAGCAGGCGGAGCGAGGCGGACACGCCGGTGAGGCTAGCCGCACGACGCCCGCGGCGCCCGCGCGCCTCGGTGTCCGCTGCGAGCCGCCGACGTGATCCAGATCGCACATCGTCGGTCGCGCGGAACGCTGAACATGCGACGGCAAAAATCGTCGCTACAAACTGTGCACTCGTTCAGGTGAGGGAGTAGCTTCCGACCCATGGAACGGGACGCCCTCACACTGCACCTGGTTCGAGCCCTTTCTCGCGCCCAGCATGAAGGGAGGCGAGTGGATCTCGAGACGCTCACGGTCGAGCTCGGCGTACGCCGCGGCGACGTGCGCGGCCTCGTCACCGCCCTCGATCGCGAGGGCTACATGCACGCATCGCGCATGCGGCTCACGCTGCAGGGCTTCGTCCTCGGGCGCGCGCTCGAGGGCATGGCGCTGCCGCCGATCCGCCGCGCCGCGCCCGCGCGCCGCGCAATCGCGGCGGCCTGAGACGAGACGTCGGGGCTCGACCGTCGAGCTTCGACGTCGGCGACGCCTGCGCTCTCGCCGGCCGATCGGCCGGCGCTGGGCAAAGGTGTACCCGGCTGGCGACGGACCTCGTGTGCCCGATCGGCCGGAGGTCGGGGCCAACGCGCGCGACCTGACCGCGTGGGCGACCGACCGACGGGTCGTCGCGCGGCCTGGGGCGCGGCCATCGGCCCGCAGATCGGGATGACCGGCGCGCCCTGCCCGTCGGATCGGGTCAGGGCGCGCAGCCGCTCGCGCTGATCGTGCTGCCCTTCGGCGTCGCGAACTTCACGGTCGCGCACGACACGCCGGCGGAGCAGCCGTGCGCCTTGTCGGTCGGCGAACAGAACGGCGAGCACGTGCCCTTCGTCGGATCGGCGCCGATGCAGAGCAGGCCCGCCGCGCACGCGGCCTCGCCGATGATGGCCTTGCAGGCGCCGCCGACGGCCCCCGCGCCCTCGGCCTGGCAGCGCCACGCGTAGTCGGTCGCGACCCAGCACGCCTGCCCCGCGGGGCACGACCACGGGTCGGCCTCGCACGACACGCCGAGCGGCGGAGCGCCGCCTTGCCCGGTCGTGGTGCTGTCGACGACGTCATCACCACCGCCGCACGCGACGAGCGCGGAGGTGGCGACGGCGAGCACGGCCCCGAGTATCGCGAGGCGGCGCGGGGCGGGAGGCGGGAGGCGGGGGCGGGACGATCGCATGGGTCGGGCATCGTAGCCCGCTTCGAGCGCTTGCAAATCGCGACGCATCGACTAGGGTTGCCCCCGCTTGTCGGCGCGTGCGCCGAGGAGCGGATCGGGGCGTAGCGCAGCCTGGTTAGCGCACTTGACTGGGGGTCAAGGGGTCGGTGGTTCGAATCCACTCGCCCCGACTGGGTTCGACGGCCACAAGCTGTCGAACCCTTTCGGTTTTGTGGCTCCGTGATCGACGCGGAGCCCCCTGCCCTCGCGGCTCGGACGGGGGAGCGGGTACGAGCCGGGTACGAAGGCCGTCCCCGGCTCAGGCCGCCCGGAGCAGGCCCTCCACGGCGGGCAGGATGGGGCTCCTCGCGACCACCTTCCGCAGCCGCTCGACGGTGCGGTGGTCGTCCACTCGTCCATCGAGCCCGGCCTGTGGCCGAAGATGCGCCGCAGCTCGGCGACGGCAATCTCGGGATGGAGCCGTCCCAAGGATCGCGGGCTTCATCTGGGTGCACGCCGTGTGGCGAACGTCGTGGAAGCGGACGTGCCCCACGATGCCCGCGCGCACGAGGGCTCGGTCACGGGCCTTGCGCCGGTCGTGAACGCCGTGAAGATGCCCCTGCCGGTCGTTCGGGCGCTACCGCATGGCGTTCCAGAACGGCACCGTGACCTCGGCGAACCGGACCTTGTGCTCGTTGCCGAACTTCGGCTGCCAGAGAACCTCGCCCTTCGAGTCGCGAGGCGTGCGGAACTCCAGGCACCCGTCGTCGAGGCAGAGGTCCTCGGGCCGCAGGTGGTCGGCCTCTCCCCGCCGAAGCTCTGCGAATCAAGGCCCGGGTTGGGGCGTGATGAGGCAATCCGGCCGCACATGAGTGCCAACGTAGGCCTTGAACTCGTCATAAGGACAATCGTAGCGTCCGCCGCACGCGGGGATCGCCAGCGGGATGCGCTGGGGCGGCTCTGTCAGGGTGAGCGCCGTGCCGGAACGCATCTGGTCGAGAGTCGCGATGACGTAGAAGAGCCTGAGGACGACCTGCCCGCTCGGCTTCACCTTGTGGAGCTCGAAGACAAGTGATCCAGCCGGCCCCGGGTCATTCTCTTGGAACCCCTCTGCCTTCCAGACCACGCCCCCGAGAAAAGAGGCAAGGGCGACGAGATTGACGTCGTGAGCGACAAACAGCGAGAGCTTGCTTGCGACCGGTGCGAGAATATCCGGATTCTTTGCGCCGCTCAGCCTCTGATCCATCGTATTTGTTCAAGACGTTCTGCTGGGACGCCAAGGCTTCGGATGCCACCTCTGCGGCGTGCCGGAGTTTCGGCGCCAACTGCCAACCCAAGTGAAGAGGGCTCGCGGACGAGCGAGATCGTGACGCAGCCCGGTCCCGTGCGAGATCGAGGACCGGCGCCGAGAGCACGAGCCGGCGCGTGGCAGCTCGGTCTCGGGCCGCGGGATGAGCACGCGCGCATCCACCCGAACGACGCGCCCATAGATGCTCACGGCGACCGAGCAGGTGAGCGACCGGCTCACCGGCGCGCCGGCGCATGTGAAGCTCACGATAGCGGGCGAGCTTGGACTTCTCGGTCGGGCGATCCACGTCGATGGCGAGGCGACCCCGGGCGACGCCAAGCACAAGGCGGAGCAGCAGGTCAACGTCGAGCCGCGCGGAGCTGGAGCCGCGCATTCTGAGATCGTCGGTGGCCACTTGGCAGGCCGGGCAGACGAGGACGTCGACCTCGTAGGTGCCGTCGAAGAAGGCGCGCCCGGTCGAGCCTCGGTGAGGTCGCGATCAGCAGGCCGTCGAGCAGCCGCGCGGCGTGGCGGACGGTGATCACGTTGACGCCGAGGACGCAGATCTCGACGTCGACCGATGAGGTGGAAGTGGACGTCGAGGCACAAGCTGCCGCCAAAGCGCTGCACGAACGTGACCGCGCCGGCCTCAGCGCCCGCCTTCCCCACGGCCTTGCGCTGCTCGTCGAGGAATTCCTCGACGAACGCGCGACCCAGCGCGGAGAGCACATCCGTGCGCATCGCGCGTGGCTGCGCAGATGCGGTACCGTGCGCCCCGCGAACGTCGCCGGCAGGCCTCCCCGCGCTGCGACGACGACGCCCGGGACCCCGCGATGATCAACAACGACGTCCTCCGCAGCGTCCGCTACATGCTCGCCATCGACGAGGAGGCCCTCGCGGCCATCGTGCGCCTCGACGACGGCGAGGTCTCGGCGGCCGAGCTGCGCGCCTACCTCCGCCGCGACGACGAGCCCGGCTACGAGCCGTGCCCGGACCGCCTGATGGCGCGCTTGCTCGACGGCCTCATCGTCCACCGGCGCGGGCGCGACGAGTCCGGGCGCCCGAGGCCGCCGGACTCGCCCATCACCAACAACGTGGTGCTGAAGAAGCTGCGGGTCGCGTTCCAGCTCAAGGAGGAGGACCTCGTGGCCATCCTGCGCGCGGCGGGCTTCCCGGTCTCGGGGCCGGAGGTCAACGCACTGTTCCGCAGCCCGGGGCACCCCAACTATCGCGCGTGCGGCGACCAGTTCCTGCGGAACTTCCTGAAGAGCCTGACGGCGCGCCTGCGGGGGTGAGGCCCGCGACCGCGCGCATCTCGTCCCCCACCTCGGTCGAACGTGACGGCGGTGCGGAAGGTGCAACCTCGGACGAGCGCGTCGCGGCTTCCGGCCGCGGGACGAGCGGAGTAGTGGATCCCATGCGCACGACGCGCGTCCTCGCCCACTCGGCTTCGGTCCTGCTCGCCGCGCTGCTGACCGCCTGCGGCTCCTCCGACGGCGCCGGCAAGGCCTCGGCCACCGGCGATCGGACCGAGGGCGCGCGTGGGGCCGTCGCGTCCTGCGACGCCATGCCGCCCGACCCGGACATGGCAGCCGCGAGCGACCACGTCGGCGCGCCGCCGGTCGTGATCGCGGCGGGCGCGCCGCACCACCGCGACCGCGACCCGTGGCTCGACCGGCGCGACGGTCATCGACACCATCGCCCCGTGGCCCACCTGGTCACGCGGCCGCCGATGGCCGTGAGGGTCGATCGCGAGGCGTCGCCGCCCGACGACCCCGCCGAGAGCGCGCGGCTCGCCCTGGGCGTGGATCGGCCAGTGTCTGCCTCGCTCGGAGGAAGCCTCGAATGTTGAAGCGCGCCGCGTCGAAGCTCTACAACTGGGTCGCCGTCACGATCTTCCTCGGTGCGCTGATCGGCCATTTCGCGCCGAACGTCGCCGTGAAGCTGCAGCCCGCCGCCGACGGGTTCATCGCGCTCATCCGGATGCTGATCTCTCCGGTGATTCTCTGCACCGTGGTGCTAGGCATTGCGGGATCGGGCAGCCTCAAGAAGGCGGGCCGGGTGGGCGGAAAGGCGATTGTCTACTTCGAGGTCGTCAGCACCGCAGCGCTGGTGCTGGGCCTCGTGGCAGGCAACGTGTTCGGGCCAGGCCGGAGCTTCCACGCCGACCCCTCCAAGCTCGATCCCAAGATCGTGGCCGGGTACGTGACGCAAGCGGACCACATGACGCTCTCGGATCACCTCCTGAAGATGATCCCGAAGACGATGTTCAGCGCCTTCACGGACGGCGACATCCTGCAGGTGCTGCTCGTCTCGGTGCTCCTTGGAGTCGCCCTCACCGCCGTGGACGATCAGCACAAGCGGCGGATCGTTGGCGCGCTCGAGAGCGCCAGCAAGATGTTCTTTGGTGTCATGCACCTGATTCTCTACCTCGCGCCGCTCGGTGCCGGCGCCGCCATCGCCTACACGATCGGCAAGTTCGGCCTGCGGTCGCTCTTGCCCATGGCAGAGCTCATCCTGCTCTTTTACGCGACCTGCGCCGCGTTCATCTTCGTCGTGCTCGGGCTCATCGCCCGCCTGGCCGGCTTCAACGTCTTCAAGGTAGTGAGCTACATCCGGAGCGAGCTGCTGCTGGTGCTGGCGACCAGCTCGTCCGAATCGGCGTTGATTCCGCTGATGGAGAAGATGGAGAAGGCCGGCCTTTCGAGGCCGATTGTCGGGCTGGTGATCCCGATCGGCTACTCGTTCAACCTGGATGGAACGAACATCTACATGACCCTGGCGTCGATCTTCATCGCTCAGGCACTGGGGATCGAGCTCACGCTGAGCCAGCAGCTCTCTATCCTGGTCGTGGCCATGATCGCCAGCAAGGGCGCCGCCGGCGTCACGGGATCCGGGTTCATCACGCTCGCCGCCACCCTGGCCGTCGTGCCGGGCGTTCCCGTCGCCGGCATGGCGCTCATCCTCGGGATCGACAAGTTCATGTCCGAGGCCCGCGCCATCACCAATCACATCGGCAACTGCATCGCTGCGGTGGTGATGGCCAGCTGGGAGGGCGAGCTCGACTGGGACCAATTCAACGCCGCCCTCGCCGGACAGGCGACCCCGTTGGTCCCCGCCGAGGCCTCTGCGGTGACGACCGGAATCGCGTGAAGCGTACGTGGTGGGCTCGGTCGCACGGCCCCCCCCGAAGACTCCCCCGCAGTCGCGATCGATTCACTTCCCCGCGAGCCGGTCGTCGCCTTCCCTGCGCGTCACGCCCTCGCGATCGAACAGCTCGAGCAGCGGGATCGACTGCCTCCGTCCGAGCCCGGTCATCGCCTTGAAATCGGCGATCGTGAGCCGCCCGGTCGCCGCGAGGTGCGCCTGCACGCGCGCACGCAGCTCGTCGACGGCGGCGCGCCCGAACCAGAGGTCGCCGACGTGCGCCGAGGCGCTCTCGCGGACGAGCTTGGCGAGGATCGCGCGCACCTCCTTGGCCGTCGCGCCCGTCGCCTCCTGCACCGCGTGCTCGGTCACGCCCTTGAGGCCCGCGTCGGCGACGACCACGGTCGCGCGCGCGAGCGCGTCGCCGACCGCGCCACCGACCCGCGTCGGCGCTGCGCCCGAGGGGCGCGCGACGTCGCCCTCGACCAGGATCGGCGCGCCCGGGGTCGTCGCGCGGGCGATGGCCGCTAGCTTGACGGCCTCCTCGGCGACCTCGGCTCCGGCGACGGCCTCGAGGCGCTTGCGCAGCGTCTCGAGCGGCATGCCGCGATCGAGCGGCGCCTTGCGGACGTGGTCGGCGACGAGCGCGCGCGCCGTGCCCGCTAGATCGACCAGCGCGGATCGCAGCACCCACGCGGGGCCGCGCACGCGCGCGAGCTCCCCCTTCTCGACGAGCTTCTCGGCCGCACGCGCGAGCTCGGCCGCGCCCTCCGCGAAGCGCGCCGCGAGGGCGGCCGAGGCGAGCGCGCGGGGCGCGAGCTCGGTGGCGAGCGCGCGCACGACGTCGACCGGCACCGCGCCGTGGAGCGCCTCGAGCACCGCGCGCTTGCGCCGACGCTGACGGAGGCGCGGCGGGTGCGCGTCGAGCACGACCCCGCCGCCGAGCACGGCGCCCGCCGGACCGTCGATGTCCGATCCGCGCAGCACGAAGCGATCGCCGCCGACGACGACGATCGGCCGCCCGAGCCGCACGCGCGCGAGCACGGGCCCGCCCTCCGCGTCGCCCTCGCCCGCGGGCACGGGGTCGAGGCGCGCGGCCGCGTGCGCCGTGCCGACGTAGAGCTGCGCGGTGGTCCCGGGCTTGAGGATCGCGACGCCGCGCAGGGCCACGTCGACGAGGCGCGTCGCGCGCACGCCCGGATCGTCGGTGACGACGTCGCCCCGGTGCACGGCCTCGAGCGCCACGCCGCCGAGGTTGACCGCGAGGCGCGTCGGCGCGTCGGCCTCGGGGACGCCGCTATCGTGGACGTGCAGGCCGCGCGCGCTCGTCTCGATCGCGCCCGCGTCGCCCACCACGAAGAGCGGCGCGCCCGCGCGGAGCCGGCCCTCGACGAGCGTGCCGGTGACGACCGTGCCGGCGCCCCGCACCGAAAATACGCGGTCGACCGAGAGGCGCGCGCGCGCGGCGGCGGCGCGCGGCGGCAGCGAGATCAGCATGCGGCGGAGCGCGTCGCGGACGGCGTCGATGCCCTCGCCGGTGCGTGACGAGCACAGCACGACCTCCGCGTCGAAGCGGCCCGCGACCAGCTCCGCGGCCTCGTCGCCGGCCAAGCGCGCGAGCTCCTCGCCGGCCTTGTCGAGCTTGGTCACCGCAAGGACGGCGCGCCGGATGCCGAGCAGCTCGCACGCGGCGACGTGCTCGCGGGTCTGCGGCATCACGCCCTCGTCGGCGGCGACCACGAGGAGCACGGCCTCCATGCCGATCGCGCCCGCGATCATGGTGTGAACCAGGCGGCGGTGCCCGGGGACGTCGATGACGCTGACCTCGACCCCCTCGCCGAGCGAGAGCGGCGCGAAGCCGAGCTCGATGGTGATGCCGCGCCGCTTCTCCTCGGGCAGCCGGTCGGTGTCGACGCCGGTCAGCGCGCGCACGAGCGCGGTCTTGCCGTGGTCGACGTGGCCGGCCGTGCCCAGGACGAAGCGCCTCACGCGGCGCACCTTACCGCCCGGCGTGGCCGAGTGACACCTCGGGGCCGAGCGCGCAGGCGAGCCGGTGTTCGCGCTTCCCCGACGGCGCGAACGCGCGTAGAAAGCCCGTGGGAGCGCGTGGTCGGCTGGTGCCACCCCCGGTCTTCAAAATCGGTGCGGGGCAGCTTCGCTGTCTTGGGCGGGTTCGATTCCCGTGCGCTTCCGCCAAGCTCAGTTGGAGGTCCATCCCTCACCCAGGACATGAAGTTCTTGGGAGGCAGCGTGGACGATTCGCCGGCCCCCTCCCCGGCCCCTCGATCCCCGGCGCACAGCGGTGGCGCTCCTCGCCGCGCAAGTGGCTGCTCTGCTCGAGGCGGGCGACTTCGATGGCGCGCGCAGCCTGACGGACGCGCTGCAGTCGTTGCAGCGGGCCAAGGCCGTCGACCGTGCGGGCAACGTCGGGGTGCGGAGGGGTAGCGGCACGAGCGTCGGGGACCCCGCCGACGGCGCCGCGAGGGCGGCGGCACCGAGCAGCCTGAGCCCCCCTCCCGCGCGCACCAGCTCACGCCGGGGCACCCGGTCCTCGCGTGCTCGCGGAAGACGGTCCAGGTAGCCGGCGCCGGTCTCGCTCGCAGGCCGGTGCGCTACCTCGTCACCCGCCCCATCGCGGCCAGCACGATCGGCTCCGCGCCGTCGGTGAGCGCGACCAGGTCCGCGGCGGCCGTCGCCGCGCGCTCCGCGCGCTTCCACGCGGCGGCGTGGCCGAGCGTGCCCGGGCCATGCGCATCACCGAGCTCGAGCGCTTGTGAGAGGTCGACCCCGATGACCGCGATCTTCGCGAGCGTGACCGCACCGGCCCCTTCCGCAGCGCGAGCCGCGTACACGGCACGCACGAGGCCGAGGAGATCTCGAACGGCTTCGAGGGGGAACGGGTCGTGGCGGATGGAGAGCACGCCGAGGAACGTCGTCGCGCTGCCGGACGTCGTCCATGCCGATGCTCGTGAGCTCGGACGCGGAAGGTCACGGTGACGGAGCGGCCGGCTTCCAGGGCCGCCGACGGCGTGCGAGGTTGCCGTCGATGCGCACCGTGACCGCCCGCGAGGAGCTGCTGCCCGAGTTCCAGCACACCGAGTGCTGGCAGCTCATCCCCGGCGTCGTGCTTGTCGCGAGCTGGAACGACGACGACGCGCTCGTCACGTACAGTTTGCCCGTGGTCGACGCGACCCTCTTCCGGTTCGAGCTCGGCGCTGTCCGCCGCGAGCAGCGGCTCGCGCTGACCTACGGCGAGGCGTAGGGCACGAGGGACACGCCGGCCTCGATGGTCGCGGCGACGCGCCTTCCGGCGGCGGCCACCCTCTCGAAGACAGCCGACAGTGGCTCGGCCGCGCCACCGCGGAGGCGGTCGTTATCGCTCAGGATGTCGGCGAGCGGGTTCGACCGCGGCGACGCGAGACCCGGGCCGAAACCCTGATGGTTGATCAGGGTTCCCTGGTGCGCACCGTCGATGGCCGAAGCGGTGGGACGTGGGCCCACCGGCTCGACCGGGTTCACCTCGGCCTAGTGCCTCCCCGGCCGGGTCTGGCGGAAACTACCGGAATCGTCGGTAGTTGATCGGCGTCAACCACGGGAAATTCCCATAGTTCGCGGGCGCGCGCTGTCGAGGACGCCCGCGTGCTCCAGCGGCCGCGTCGGCTGCCCCGAGGAGAAGCACAACCTCACCGAGGGCGGCGAGAACTCCCGGTAACCGCGCGCCGTCGCAGTGACTGCGGTCGGCTGCGGCCAGGCGCTTCGTCTCGGTCCTGCCGAAAACTACGCTTGTCGCGCCTAGTTTGCAGTTCGCACCGTCGAGGCTGAAAAGGCGGCACGGGTGCGCACTCGCAGAGCGGTGATGTACGCCTTCGCTTCGGTCGTCATCAGGGCTCCTCGTCTTCCAACGTGCCGAGCGTGAGCGCGTTCTCGCCTAGCGGTACCCGCGCTCGATTCGGTCGGGATCGCACCCCGACACCCACTCCACCGACGAGTCGCGATGGACCACGCGCGTCGCGGGCACCGCTTTACGCATGTTCGCGGGCATCTCCGCGGCGTGTCGGCCGGCGGGCGTGCTCATGGCCTTCGCATCCTCGACGTCGACGAACACGAACGCGATGGCGCGCGCGGTGAGATCCTTCTTCAGCTGCTGGCACGGGCCGCACCACCTGGCCCCGTACTCGATCACGCGCGCGTCCGACGCGGCGGGCGACGACGTCGGCGCCGGAGGTGGGGGCGCGCCTGCATCGGGCGGCGAGGGCTGCGGGAAGAACGGCGGAAGGCCCGGGATCCCTGTCGGCAGCGGCGGCAGCACCGTGGGCAGCGGCGGCAATCCCGGCGGCATCGAGAAGCCCGGCGGGATCGGGATCGTGAACGGGGTGAACGGGACCGTGAGCGCGGGCGGCGCGCCTCCTGCGGTCGTCACAGGCGTCGTCGTCGTTTGCGCCGCCGTGGGGATCGCCGTCGCCACCGCCACGGGGGGAGCCGCTGGCGGCCCTGGCGGCAGCGGTTGGGTGGGTGCAGCCGCGGTGGCGCCGGTGGGGAGCGGGATGAGCGGTGGATCGGGCTCTTGTCGGCCGCATGCGGCACCGACGAGCGCCAGCGTGCCCAGGAGCGCGCACGTCAGGGGTCGAGCGGAGGCGGCCATCAGCATGCCGCCAGCGTACCGCCGCTCCAAGACCGATCTCTAGAGTCTCCGCTTGGTGCCGTCCTGATAGCCTCCAGCGGTCCGAGCGGCTCGCCCCGCTCGCCGACCACGGGAGACCGGGATGGCCACGAGGGGAACGCAGCAGAGCACCGAGACCCGCGCCGCCGCGCCCCCGTTGCCGCACGCGGCGATCGCCGGGGTGCCGACCGTCGAGTCGACGCTCGCGGTCGTCGCCGCGGGCCGCCTGCTCGACCTCTGCCGCATGTTCGGCTGCGAGGTGCACGAGGCCCTCGGCGGCAGGGACCGCATCGGCTCGAAGCTTGCCGAGCATCTTCGCGGCCGCTTGCCCGCGCTGCTTCGAGAGCTCGGGCGCGACGAGCTTCGCGCGGTCTGTCGGAGGCACGGGCTCGATGCCTCGGCGCGGGCGCGCGCTGACTTGGCCGGGAAGGTGCTCGAGGCCGCGGGGCTCGACCCGCGCGGCGCGACGCTGCGGCCTGCGGCCCCGGGCGCCGATGGCCTCCCGACCCGGGGGCAGGTCGTCCACGCCCGGCACCGCCAGTGGCTCGTCGACGAGGTTGCCCAGGGCGAGGGCAGCGACTCTCCGCTCGTCCGGCTGGTCTGCCTCGACGACGACGACCCGGGGCGCGCCGTCGACGTGCTCTGGGACCTCGAGCTCGGCGCGCGCGTCGTCGCGCCCGAGACCCACGGCATCGGCGACGTGCCGCGCCTCGATCCGCCGTCGCACTTCGGTGCGTACTTGCACTCGCTCAAGTGGAGCGCGGTGAGCGCGGCCGACGCGACGCGGTTCCAGGCGCCCTTTCGCGCGGGCATCAAGCTCATGGCGCACCAGCTCACGCCGCTCATGAAGGCGCTCGAGCTGCCGCGCGCGAACCTGTTCATCGCCGACGACGTCGGGCTCGGCAAGACCATCGAGGCGGGGCTCGTGCTGCAGGAGCTCTTGCTCCGGCAGCAGGCGAGCTACGTCCTCGTCGTCTGCCCCGCGTCCGTGTGCCTCCAGTGGCAGGGCGAGATGCAGCGCCGCTTCGGCCTGCGCTTCGAGGTCATGACGCGCCAGTTCGTCGCGTGGCGCCGGCAGGAGCGCGGCTTCGGGACCAACCCGTGGAGCACGCACAACCGCTTCATCATCTCGCACTCGCTGCTGCGCCGCCCCGAGTACCGCGACACGCTGCTGCACCACCTGGGCGAGCGCGCGAGGAAGGGGCTGCTCATCCTCGACGAGGCGCACGTCGCGGCGCCGGCCTCCGCGAGCAAGTACGCCGTCGACACGGACATCACGCGCACGATCCGCGATCTCGCGCCCCGCTTCGACAACCGCCTCTTCCTCAGCGCCACGCCCCACAACGGACACTCGAACAGCTTCAGCGCGCTGCTCGAGATCCTCGACCCGGTGCGCTTCACGCGCGGCGTGCCCGTCGAGGGCAAGAAGGACCTCGACGCGATCATGGTCCGCCGCCTCAAGCGCGACCTCCGGCAGCTCGGCGTCGAGCAGTTCCCGCGGCGCCTGCTCGTGCAGCTCGCGCTCTCGAACACGAGCGACGCGTGGCGCCTCGACCAGACGAGCTTCGACGCCGAGACCGGCGAGGAGCACAAGGCCGTCACCTCGGCGCTCGGTGCCGGCAAGCCGACCGAGCTCGACCTCGCCGACAAGCTCGCGAAGTACACGGCGCTCTGCGCGCCGACCTCGGGCCAGGGGCGACTGCCGTTCATCCACATGCAGCAGCGGCTCCTCTCGAGCCCCGAGGCGTTCGCGCGCACCATCGAGGCGCACGCGCAGGGGCTCACGAAGAAGGGCGGCCCGGTCGCGGCACCGCAACAGCAGAAGCTCCCGGTCGAGAAACGGCGGCCCAAGGCCGAGGCCGTCCGCGTCGAGGTCGAGGCGGACCCCGAGACGCACGGGATCTCCGACGAGGCCCTCGCCGAGGAGAACCGGAACGCGGTGCGGCGCGCGAGCGAGGCGCTGCCGACCCCGACGGAGGAGGCGCGAGGCCTGCTCGCCGACCTGCGCTCGCTCGCCGAGAAGGCGCGGCGCCAGCCGGACGCCAAATCGCTCGCGCTCCTCGCGTGGATGCGCGAGAACCTCTGCCCCGCAATCGGCCTCGGCGAGGGGTCGCGCGCGAGCCGCGCGTGGTCGCCGCGTCGGGTGATCCTCTTCACCGAGTACGCCGACACGAAGCGCTACCTCGTCGAGCTCCTCACCGCGGCCGCCGAAGGCACTGACGACGCCGAGCACCGCATCCTCCAGTTCCACGGCGGCATGGGCGACGACGCGCGCGACGAGGTGCAGCGCGCCTTCAACAGCCGCCCCGAGGACCATCCCGTCCGCATCCTGGTCGCGACCGACGCCGCGCGCGAGGGCGTCAACCTTCAGGCCCACTGTGCCGACCTCTTCCACATCGACATCCCCTGGAACCCGGCCCGCATGGAGCAGCGCAACGGCCGCATCGACCGCACGCTGCAGCCGGCCGACGAGGTGCGCTGCCACTACTTCGTGTACCCGCAGCGCACCGAGGATCAGGTCCTCGAGACCGTCGTGCGCAAGATCGCCACCGTGCAGCGCGAGCTCGGTTCGCTCGGCGCGGTGCTGCTCGATCAGATCGAGTCCGTGCTCGCCGACGGCATCACGGGCAAGGCGCGCGCGGCGGTCGAGAAGGTCGGCTCGGACGCGAAGACCACGACGGTCGACGCGGAGCTCGAAGCACGTCGCCAAGATCTCGAGGCCGTGCGCGAAGAGGTCGCGCAGGCAGGCAAGCGGCTCGAGAGCTCGCGCCGCACGCTGGAGGTGAACCCCGAGTCGCTCCGCGGCGTCGTCGAGATCGGCCTCCGCCTCGCGGGCGCCGCGGCGCTCGCGACGGCGGGTGTGACCAGCGACGGGCGCGCGACGTTCACGCTGCCCGCGCTCGACCGCTCCTGGGACGTCACGCTCGACACGCTCCGGCCGCCCCGCGGGCGCGGCGAGGACTTCTGGGAGTGGCGCCAGAAGCCCCCGTTGCCCGTCACGTTCCACCCGCTCGCGAGCCTCTCCGAGGGCGCCGAGCAGCTCCACCTCGCGCACCCCTTCGTGAAGCGCATCCTCGATCGCTTCCTCGCGCAGGGCTTCGGCGCGCACGACCTCACCCGCGTCACCGCCGTCGTCGCGCCCGACGAGAGCGTCGTCCGCGTGGTCGCCTTCGCGCGCCTCACCCTCTTCGGCACGGGGGCGGCGCGCCTGCACGACCAGCTCGTGCCCATCGCGGCCGCCTGGCCCGCGGCGGCGAGCGCGGTGAGGCCGTACAAGGATCGCGCGACCGCCGTCAGCGCCATCGCGTCCACCGAGCGCCTCCTCGCGGGCGCGGCGAAGGCCCCGAACGCCACCATCGCCAAGCGCATCCGCGACAACGCCGAAGACCTCTTCCGTGCCCTCTGGCCGGACCTCGAAGCCGAGGCCGACGCGCTCGCCGTCGCGGCGCGCCAGGGGCTCGCCGAACGCGCTCGGCGCGAGGCGGACGACATGCGCGCGCTGCTCTCCCGGCAGGGCACGGCGATCGACAAGGCCGAGCTCCGCCTGCGCCAGGCGGACCTCTTCAACCTGCAGGACAAGGACCAGAAGCGGCAGGTCGACCTCGACTTGAAGCATCTCGAGAGGCGCCGCAGCGCGGCCGCGAGCGAACTCCAGTCCGAGCCCGCCGCGATCGAGGCGCTCTACGAGGTGCGCATGACGCGCCTCACCCCCGTCGGGCTCGTCGTCGCGTGGCCGGAGTCGATGACATGAAAGACCGAGACGTCCTCTTCCACCGCAAGTGGCTCGGCCTCGCGCAGCCGATCGAAGGCCTCGTCTTCAGCGTGCCCGCGCTCGCCGACGCGCAGATCGCGCCCGACGAGCGCCCCGCCCTGACGGCCGCGTTCGAGGCCGAGCTCTCCGTCGAGGAGGGCCGCGCGCCGCGCATCAAGAGCCTGCCGGCGTTCTTGCGCGACTTCCTCGGCTACTCCACGCCCGGCATGCTCGTGCCGCGCGCCGAGCTGCCGGCCGAGGTCGCGTTCTACGCGGCCGAGGGCGGGCAGGAGCTGCGGCCGAGCTACGCGCTCGGGCGCGGGCCCTTCGCCGCCGCGAGCGACGACCCCTTCGCCGAGTTCGACGCGCCGGCGCCAGCGCCCGCCGCGCCCGCCGACCCGAACGCGAAGCCCTGGTTCGCCCTCGTCTGGGACCTGACCGAGTCCGCGCCCGACCTCGACCTCGATGAGGCCGAGAGCGTCACCGGGCCGTGGCGCTATCCGCCCACGGCGAAGCTCGAGCGCCTCCTGCGCCACGTCGGGGTGCCGATCGGCCTCCTCTTCAATGGCAAGCACCTGCGGCTCGTGTACGCGCCGAGCGGGGAGTCGACGGCGCACCTCACGTTCCGCGTCGAGCACCTGCGCGGGGCCGAAGGGCGGCCGCTGCTCACCGCGCTCGATCTGCTCCTCGGCGCGAAGCGCGCGTACGGGGCCTCGGCCGATCACACCCTCGAAGGCCTGCTCGCCGAGAGCCGCCGGCGGCAGGCCGACGTCACCGAGGAGCTCGCCAAGCAGGTCTTCGAGGCCGTCGAGATCCTCCTCGCGGGCTTCGAGGCCGCGGCCGCGCGCGACTGCCAGGGAGACAACCTCGACTGGCTGCGCCCGGCGATCGAGGCCGAGGGCGACCACCTGTACCAGGGCGTGCTCTCGGTCGTCCTGCGCCTCGTGTTCCTGCTCTACGCCGAGGACCAGGCGCTCCTGCCCGTCGAGCACCGCACGTACGCAGATCACCTCTCGCTCGGCGGCCTCTACGCGCGGCTCGCGCACGACGCGGGCGCGCACCCCGAGAGCATGCACCACCGCTTCGGCGCGTACGGGCAGCTGCTCGCGCTCTTCCGCGCCGTGTACTTCGGCGTGAAGCACGGCCCGCTCGAGCTGCCGCCGCGGCGCGGGCGCCTCTTCGACCCGAACGCGTATCCCTTCCTCGAAGGCGGCCTGCCCGAGTGGACGGCCGCCGTCGGCGACCCGGCCGCGCGCGCCGCCGCCCGCCCGCCCAGCATCGACGACGGCACGCTCCACAAGGTCCTGCACCGCCTCGTCGTCTTCGCCGGGCAGCGCCTCTCGTACCGCACGCTCGACGTCGAGCAGATCGGCAGCGTCTACGAGTCGCTGATGGGCTACCACGTCCGCCGCGTCGCGAGCCCCGCCGTCCGCGTCGGCAAGCTCGGCGTCTGGGTCGAGACGGACGAGCTCGCCGCGATGAGCGCGACCGACCGCGCGAAGTTCCTGAAGGAGACGTGCGGATTGAGCGCCGCGGCGGTGCAGGGCATCACGGCGGCGTTCGACGACGGAGAGAGAGTACCGCGGAGAGCGCAGAGGGCGCAGAGGGCGCAGAGCAGAGAGAGGGATGAACAACTCGCTTCCGCCTCTGTGACATCCTCTCACTCTGCGGCCTCTGTGGTCTCTGCGCCCTCTGTGGTCTCTGCGCCCTCTGTGGTCTCTGGGATCCATGCGTCGGTCGGCTGTCCAGGCGGCGCGCTCGCGGACGCGCTCTCGGCCCACACCCCCGGCCGGCGCTCGGACGCCGATCGCCATCGCGCGGCCCCCGGTCGGCTCGTGCTCCAGCCCGGCGAGGAGCGGCGGCGCACGGGGTCGCACTACACCCCTCGGTCGCTCACCGAGAAGGTCGTCAAGCGCACGCTCGAGCCCCTGCTCGCGTGCCTCGGGCCCGAGCGCACGGTCGCGCAGCTCCTCGAGCTGAAGCTCTGCGACCCGGCGATGGGCTCCGGGGCGTTCCTCGTGGCGGCGTGCCGCGAGCTCGCGGGCGAGGTGGTCGCGGCGTGGACGCGCGCCGGGGAGCTCGCGTCGGTGATCGAGCAGCACGGCGACGCGCACCTGCACGCGCGGCGCCTCGTGGCGCAGAAGTGCCTGTACGGCGTCGACAAGAACCCCGCCGCCGTCGAGCTCGCCAAGCTCTCGCTCTGGCTCGTGACGCTCTCGCGCACGCTGCCGTTCACGTTCGTCGACCACGCGCTCCGCCACGGCGACAGCCTCGTGGGGCTCGATTTCAAGCAGATCGCGGCGTTCCACTGGCAGCCTCCGAAGCAGGTGGAGACGATCGGCGTCTTGCTCGAGGACGCGCTCGAGCAGTCGGTCGCGCTCCGGCAGGAGATCCTCGCGCTCGCCGACCACGACGACCCGGTGTCGCAGGCCGAGAAGCGTCGGCTCTTCGACTTCTCGCAGCAGGCCATCGACCGGGTGCGCGTGGTGGCCGACGCGTGCGTGGGCGCGTTCTTCGCGGAGGCGAAGGACGCGGCGCGCGAGCGCGAGCGGCAGCGGCGGCTGAAGCTCGTCGAGGACTGGCTCGGCCACGAGGCGAAGGCCGCGGACTACGGGAGGAGCGAGGGCGAGCGCGCGAAGGCAGAGCGAGCGGCCGATGGGGCGAGGGCCGAGCTCGAGGGGCTCGCGGCGGAGGCGAGGGCGAAGCTCGCGCCGTTCCACTGGTGGATCGAGTTTCCGGAGGTGTTCTTTCAGGAGCGGCCCGATCCGCTGCAGGGCGGGGTCGTGAATGGGGCGGCGTGCTTCGAGGCGCTGGTGGGCAATCCGCCGTTCGCGGGGAAGAACACGCTCGCAGATTCCCATCCCACGGGCTACGCCGAGTGGCTCCAGGTCGTGCACACAGAGTCACACGGCAACAGCGACCTGTCGGCACACTTCTTTCGACGAGCCGCCAAGTTGCTCGGCGCGCACGGTGCCGCCGGCCTGATCGCCACGAACACAATCGCTCAGGGCGACACGCGCAGCACGGGGCTAGCCTGGTTCGCTCGCGCCGGCTGGCAGCTATTCGATGCCACTACCTCAATGCCGTGGCCGGGTGCTGCGGCCGTGACGGTATCCATTGTGCACGCGGCCATCGGTGAGGCTCGCTCGCGCGTCGGTGTGACACTCGACCTTGCGCCCGTCGAGCAAATCAACTCACGTCTCCGCGCTGGGCACGAACACGCGGACCCCGCGCCGCTCGCCGCCAATCACGCGCTGAGCTTTCAGGGCACAATCGTGCTCGGCCAGGGCTTTGTCCTGTCGAGCGAGGAGCGTGATCAGCTGGTGACGCGGAAGGCTAGCAATTCCGCTCGAATCTTCCCGTACATTAACGGGATAGAGGTGACAACGTCGCCAGTTCAGGCCAGCGAGCGCTGGGTGATTAGCTTCGGTACGATGTCGCTCACCGAGGCCGAGCAGTGGTCCGACCTCATGCGCATCGTTCGTGAGCGCGTGAAGCCGGAGCGCGAGCGGCTCAAGGACAACGTCGACGGATTGCACCGGAAGAAGTACTGGTGGCACTTTGGCCGCTGGACGCCCGCGCTTTACGACGCGATCAGACCGATGCGTCGCTGCCTCGTCACAGCCATCAGTGGCAAGCACCGCACCTTCGCTTGGCTGCCGACGAGCTGGGTCCTCGATCAGGCTTTGATTGTCTTCCCACTGGAGAGCGGTTGCGGATTTTCGATCCTCCAGTCCCGCGCTCATGAGGTCTGGTCGGTTGCACACTCCGCGACACTGAAGCAGGACCAGCGATACAACTCGTCGCGGGCATTCGAGACCTTCCCCTTCCCGTCCCCCGACCCGCGCACCGTGATCCCCGCCCTCGAAGCCATCGGCGAGCGCCTGTACGCCGCGCGCGCCGCGTTCATGGTGTCCACCGAGCAGGGCCTCACGAAGACGTACAACGCGCTCAAGGACTCGAGCTGCGTCGACCCGCGCGTGCTCGAGCTCCGGCGCCTGCACGAGGCGATGGACCGCGCCGTGATCGAGGCCTACGGCTGGCAGGCGATGCCCCCCGTGCCGCCGTACTGCCCGATGAACGATGCGGACCGCGCGGCGCTCGCGGCGTTCGAGGACGAGGTGATCGACCGGCTGTACGTGCTCAACGCGGAGCGGGCGCGGGAGGAGGCGCTCGCGGGGGTCGGGGGCAAGAAGAAGGAGACGAAGGGCGAGCCTGCCGGGGAGGGCGCGCCGAAGAAGAAGGCCGGAAAGGGAAAGAGGCCGCCCGGCGGGCAGGAGACGATGTTCTGAGGCGGGGCGCGGCGCAGGCGATCGCTGGGCGCGACATCGGCCCCGGCGCGACGTCGACCGTTCGGCGCGCCACGGGGCCCGGGCGGCCATGGGAACCGCGGGCCGCATCTGACAGGCCGAGCGTGAATCGGTCGTGACGCCCGCCTCGAGGCGCCGGCTCGCGCCCCCGCCCGGCCCCGGTGTAAGGTCGCGCGGCGCATGAAGATCACGAAGCTCTCCGTCCGCGACTACCGGGGCTACCAGCAGCTCGACCTGGATCTGTCGCCCGACGTGACCGTGCTCGTCGGGGTCAACGGCGCCGGCAAGACGTCGCTGATCGACGCGATGGCGCGGCTGCTTTCGTGCATTCCCCAGGGCGTACGGACCGGCTCGCCGGAGGGGCCGGCGCTGACGGCGAGCGATGTGCGGGTGAGTGCCTCGACAGCACGTGCCTTGTTGAGCGCCGCGATCGGCGACGAGACCGTCACGTGGCAACTCGCGACGACCCACGTCGGGCACCCTGCGGGCGACCCCGGGCGTCTGGAGAACCTGCGTGGTCCGATCGCGGCGGCCCAGCGCTCGCTCGCCGCCGACGCGCCGAACTTGCCGCTCGCCGTCTACTTCCCCACCAACCGGAGCGCGCTCGACATCCCGTCGCGGATTCGCACGCCCCATGAGTTCGATGCGCTGTCCGCGTATGACGGCGCGCTCGAGGGCGGTACGAGCAACTTCCGCGGCTTCTTCGAGTGGTTTCGCGAGGAGGAGGACATCCTCAACGAACAGCTCGTGCTGGGCGATGAGAACCCGGAGCTCCGGGCGCGCATCGCCCCCTCCCCGCTGCATGCGGTGCGCGCCGCCATCGAGCAGCTGCTGCCTAGCGCGCGGCACCTCCGGATCGAACGCCGACCGCAGCGCATGACAGTCGTGATGAACGGGGTTCAGCTCGACGTCGCCCAGCTCTCGGACGGGGAGAAGTGTCTCCTTGCTCTGGCCGGCGATCTCGCGCGTCGCATGGCGCTCGCGGCGCCCAAATCCGCCAAGCCACTCGAGCATCCCGCGGTCGTCCTCATCGACGAGATCGAGCTGCACCTTCACCCGGGCATGCAGCGCCAGATCCTCCCACGGCTCCGGCGCGTGTTTCCGAACGCGCAGTTCATCGTCAGCACGCACTCGCCGCAGGTGCTCTCCTCGGTTCGCGCCGAGTGCGTACGCGTGCTCGAGGGCTTCAGCCTGCGCAGGCTCGAGGGCGGCACCTGGCGACGCGATACGAACCGGGTCCTGGAGTCCGCCTTCGGCGACCCGGGGCGTCCGCCCGAGGTGGCCGCGAAGCTCAACCAGCTCCGCGACGCCGTCGACGGCGATCGCGTCGAGGAGGCGCGACGCCTGATTCGGGAGCTTCGCGCGGAGATCGAAGGCGACGACCCCGACGTGTTCTTCTACGAGCAGCTCCTTCCGCCGGAGGGCGGCCCGGGGGCCGAGTCGTGAGGTACATCGACAAGGCGACCGAGCCCGCGACGGTCACGGAGACACGCTGTGCCGCGACCACGAAGCTCGACACGGCGGCGCACGCTCGCGGCGCGTTCGACCAGCTCGACAAGGCCGCCGTGCGCAAGCGGCTGGCTGCGGAGCAGGGATTCCTGTGCGGTTTCTGCATGCGTCGCATCGGCCACGAGACGCAGGACGCGCGCGGGGAGCCCACGATGAAGATCGCGCATCGCATGCCGATCGACGCCGACCATTCGCTCGCATTGACGTGGAAGAACCTGATCGGGTCGTGCGACGGCGGGCAGCGCTCGCAGGGCCGCTGCTGGACGTGCGATGCGGCCCAGGGTTCGAAGCCGCTCTCCGTCGATCCGACCGAGAAGGGCTCCGTCGGGCGCCTCGCCTACGGGCGCCGGGCGGACGCGTCGGGCTTGTTCGTGACGTCGGACGACGAGATCCTGAGGACCGACGTGGACCACACGCTGAAGCTCAACTCGGGCGATCTTCCCGCGCTTCGCGATGCGGCCCGCAAGGCCTTCCAGGAACACTGCCGACGGGCGCTCGCAACCCGCGGACGGCCCGCGTGGAAGCAGGCCTACCCGGCGTGGCTCACGAGGTACGGCGACGCGCTGCCCGAATTTCTCGGTGCGATCGAAGCTCTGCTCTGACCGACGGCACGAATCTCGTCGCTTCGAACGCGGAGAACGACCGCTCCCGGGATAGTCTCGCGGCCGCCCCATGAACGAAGTCGACGTCCGCAAACGCCTCGTCGCCGCCCTCGAAGCCGATCTCGTGGGCCCCTTCGTCCCCGACGATCACCCGCAGGGCGGCCAGGAGGTCCTGCCGCTCGCGCCGTCGCGCTGGTACCTGACCGGCTTCCTCGCGCCGCAGGGTGGCCGCGTCCCCGACGCCGACGATCGCGACTCGACCGATGACGTGCTCGCCGCGGGCAGCGAGAGTCAGGCCGAGGACGCCGGCACCGAGGAGCCCGAGCCGAAGCGCACGGTGCGGTTCCCCGCGTCGATGGGCCTCTCCGTCTTCCTGCCCCCCAGTCTCGATGGGGCCGCGAGCGGCCCCAAACCCCAGGGCGAGGGCGACACGATCGACGTCGACGTCTGGTACGCCGACTACGACAAGATCGAGGTCGCCCTCGAGCACAGCGACAAGAAGGCGGCGGGGTGGAAGCGCGTGCCGCACGGCCCGGTGCGCGTTCCGGTGCCGCTCGACCCGAAGGCGCTCGCGAAGAAGGAGGGCCTCCCGGTCCCGGGCACCCGCGGGCTCGTGCTGAAGGGCGAGCTTCGGCGAACGACGATGGATGGGCTCGAGCCAGGCACGCGCGTGCTCAGCCTGTTCCTGGTCAACGACCGCGCCGAGCTCGACAAAGACCGCGACACGCAGTTCGCCTTCCAGGTGAGGATGGAGCTCGGGTACGCGCGCGGCTTCGTCTCGCGCCCGAACCGGAGGGGCGAAGGCGGCAACGACGACGACCTCGCCGTCCTGGCGCTGAACTTCCGCGAGCAGCGCGAGTGGGCCGTCGGGCACAACGCGAGCGTCGAGCAGCCGGTCGTGAAGGACGGCAAGGTGACGCGCGTGCGCACGACCGCGCTGCCGCGCTACGAGGTGCCGCGCGTCGGACACCGCACCATCGCAGACGCCACGATGGGCATGGCGGACCTCGCCAAGCTCGACGGCAAGGGCCTCGCGAACGCGCTCTCGCCGCTCGTCGAGGCCTACGGCGCGTGGATCGACGAGCAGCGCCACGTTCCCCTCGAACGCGACGCGCTCGAGGGCACGCGCGACGATCTGATCGCCAAGGCGATGCACGCGAAGAAGCGGGTTGCGGAGGGGCTCGCTCTGCTCGGTAAGGACGCGCAGGTGCTCCGCGCGTTCCGGCTGATGAACCAGGCGATGCACGTCACCGCGCTGCAGGCCGATCGGACGCGCGAAGACCCTCGCTACGTTGCCGGCAAGCAGCCCGAGTGGCGGCCGTTCCAGCTCGCCTTCGTCCTGATGAACCTGCCCTCGGTGGTCGACCCGGGCCACGAGGACCGCAAGGCGGCGGAGCTCATCTACTTCCCCACGGGCGGCGGCAAGACCGAGGCGTACCTCGGCCTCATCGCGTTCGTGTTGCTGATGCGGCGCCTGCGCGGCCAGGGGACGCCACACGAAGGGCGGGGCGTCGCGGTGCTGCTCCGCTACACGCTGCGCCTGCTCACCCTCGACCAGCTCGGGCGCGCGGCCACGCTGATGTGCACGCTCGAGGAGCTACGGCGCAAGCTCCCCGCGGAGCTCGGCAACGCGCGCTTCACGATCGGCCTGTGGGTCGGCTCGAGCGCGAGCGCGAACCGCCTGAAGGACGTGCACGCGGCGCTCTCCGACTACACGCCGGGGCGGACGGACTCGCCCTTTCCGCTCACGAGCTGCCCGTGGTGCGGCGAGCCGATCAAGATCCAGAACATCAAGCTCGTAGACCCGGAGGGCAAGCCGACCAAGAAGAACTTCGCGCGCTGCGCGGTCTACTGCGACCAGAGCGGATGCCTCTACACGGAGGCGAAGGTGCCCGGGCTCGGGCTGCCGGTGATCTTCGTCGACGAGCAGATCTACCAAGAGGTCCCGAGCTTCATCGTCGCGACGGTCGACAAGTTCGCGATGATGCCTTGGCGCGGTGACGCGGGCATGCTTTTCGGCCGCGCTACGCACGTCGATGACCAGCGCGCGTACGGCGTCATGCACTCGCCCCCGGTGGGCGCTCGGCCGCTGCCCGAGGGCCTGCTCCCGCCCGAGCTCATCGTGCAGGACGAGCTGCACCTCATCAGCGGTCCGCTCGGCACGATGGTCGGGCTCTACGAGGCGGCCGTCGACTACCTGTGCGAGAGGCCCGTCGGCGGGACGCCGAGGCCGCCCAAGGTCGTTTGCTCCACGGCGACGGTGCGCCGCGCGCGCGAGCAGATCCAGGCGATCTTCGGCCGGAAGACGAGCCTGTTTCCGCCCCGAGGGGTCACCCACGGCGACGACTTCTTCTCGAAGGTCGAGTGGGACGTCCCGGGCCGGCTGTACGTCGGCGTTGGCGCGCCGGGTCGCGCGCTCCGCGCGGTGTCGGTGCGCACGTACGCCGTGCTGCTCGCGGCGGCGCAGAAGCACTTCGACAAGAAGGGCAACCCGAAGCAGCCGGCCGACCCGTACATGACGCTCGTCGGCTACTTCAACAGCCTGCGCGAGCTCGGCGGCATGCGGCGCCTCGTCGAGGACGAGGTGCAGAACCGCGTGAAGGAGATCGAGGGCGAGAAGCGGCCTCGCCTCTACCTCGGCCCCCACCCGTGGGCGGGGGATCGGCGCCTCGTGCTGCCCGCCGAGCTCACGTCCCGCGAGCCGACGGAGCGCGTGAAGCAGACCAAGGCGAGGCTCGCCGCGCGCCGCACGTCGACGGACCCCGAGCCGCTCGACGTGGTGCTGGCCTCCAACATGATCTCGGTCGGCCTCGACGTGGACCGGCTCGGCCTGATGGTCGTCACCGGCCAGCCGAAGACGACGAGCGAGTACATCCAGGCGACGAGCCGCGTCGGGCGCGCCTATCCCGGGCTCGTCGTCACGTGCCTGAACG
The DNA here is from genome assembly GCA_903906315.1 of uncultured delta proteobacterium. Taxonomy (GTDB): domain Bacteria; phylum Myxococcota_A; class Polyangia; order Polyangiales; family Polyangiaceae; genus CAIVJW01. The sequence continues at coordinate 39,257 of CAIVJW010000260.1, forward strand.
TCGGCCGGCCCCGCGACCGTTCGCACTACGAGCGCTTCGTGGCCTACCACGAGAGCTTCTACCGCGAGGTCGAGGCGACGAGCGTGACGCCGTTCAGCGGTCAGGCCCTCGACCGCGGCCTCGTCGGGACCCTGCTGTCGATGGTTCGGCACGGGATCCCGGGGATGGAAGCGCCAACGGGCGTGATGAAGCTTCACGCCGAGCGCCCGGCGGCCGAGCAGCTCCTCGGGTGGATGGTCCGGCGCGCGCGGGGCCATCGCTACTCTCATGACGACGAGGCCGAGACGCGGCTGGCGGACCTCGTGCGCGCGCGCGGTCGGAAGTTCCTCGATGCGTGGGAGCGGGTCGTCGACAAGGCGCGCGACGGGGCGGCGAGCCGCATCTACAGCCCCTTCGAGAAGGCCGGGAGCGAGGGTGGAGCGCTGATGTTCACCGCCAACGACGACCCTCCCGACGATCACGACGCCCGGTCCTTCCAGGCGCCGACCTCGATGCGTGACGTCGAGCCGAGCGTGCACGTGTGGCTGCGCTTCAAGGCGCTGGACGAGAGGAACTGATGAGCGCGCCGCGCAAGAAGAAGGACGCCCGCAAGGTCTCGCGCCCTGAAGGCCAGCTCCGGCAGAGCCAGCTCGTCACGACGTTCGGGCCCGGCGCCATGGTCGATCTCGTCGACCGCGCCGTCGTGATCGGGGGGCTCGAGCACTGGGGCTTCAGCCGCGAGAAGGGGTACGTCGCGCTCGACGACGCGCGCCTGCGTCGCTCGCTGGTGCCGCGGTTGAAGGCGCTCGACGCGGACCTCGACCTGGCGCGCGAGGGGTACTTCCGGATGCCGCCGGAGAGCGACGCCCGCGATCCATTTCCGAGCGTCGGCGTCCGCGCGCTCGAGTTCCCGCGCTGGTTCGTCTGCCAGAAGTGCCGGAGGCTCGCGCGTGCCGCCGACGGGGGCTTCGAGAACAAGTCCGGTCGCTACCGCCACGAGTGCTCGAAAAACCAGTGGTCGAGCGCGGTCCCCGTGCGCTTCGTCGCCGCCTGCAAGCGCGGGCATCTCTCGGACTTCCCCTGGATCGCGTTCGCGCACATGGATCACGAGGGCGGCCCGTGCGACCGCGTCGAGCTCTACCTCGAAGAGCGGTCGCTCGGCGACGTCGCGCAGATCATCGTGCGCTGCGACAACTGCAAGTCGAGCCTGCCGATGAGCCGCGCCTCGGTGCTGCCGTACAAGTGCGGCGGCGATCGCCCATGGCTCGGCGGCCGCGCCGTGAACGAGAAGTGCGACCAGCAGGCCACGCTGCTCGTCCGCACCGCCTCGAACGCCTACTTCTCCCAGGTGGTCAGCGCGCTCCGCCTGCCCGACCCCGACCCGGATCCGCTTCGGCTGCGGCTGCGCCCGAAGGACGTGTGGAAGGCCGTGCAGAAAGTCACGACCGCCGAGCAGCTGGCCGTGTTCACGGGCCTGATGGAGCACGTCGCCGCCGCGGTGGAGGGGTTCAGTGCCGAGCAGGTCCTTGCGGCGATCCGCGCCGAGAACGCCGCCGGGAGCAGTGTCTCCGAGCGGCCGCTGCGAAGCGCCGAGTACGAGCGACTCGTCAACGCCCCGAACGAGCTGCCAGGCGTGGTGCCCGATGCCGGCGCGCAGTTCGCGGCCTACCGCATCCCGCCGCACAAGGTCGACCTGCCGCCGGGGGTGAAGGGGCTCGTGGTCGTCCCCGAGCTGCGCGAGGTGCGCGTGCAGGTGAGCTTCAGCCGGTTCGACTCGGTCGGCGCGAACCTGCAGGGCGAGTACGACTTCGAGGGGAGGCAGGTGAAGCCCGCGGTGCTGACGTTGCCGACCGGCAACGAGAAGTGGCTCCCCGCCGCCGAGGTGCGCGGCGAGGGCGTCTTCCTCGAGCTCGACGAGGAGGCGCTGCAGGCGTGGGAGCAGCGCGACGCCGTGAAGCTGCGGGCCGAGCAGCTCCTGCGCGCCTTCGACTCGGGCGACAAGAAGGGCGAGTTCCCGGGCGTGCGCTTCTTCCTCCTGCACTCGCTGTCGCACCTCCTGCTCACGGCGATCAGCCTGGAGTGCGGCTACGCGGCGAGCGCGATCCGCGAGCGCATCTACTGCGGTCGCGCGGAAGAGAACGGGCCGAACATGGCCGCCGTGATGCTGCTGACCGGCACGACCGGCAGCGAAGGGACGCTCGGCGGCCTCGTCGAAGAGGGGCGGCGCATCCGCTACCACCTCGGTGAGGCCTGGGACCTCGGGCGCCTCTGCTCGAACGATCCGGTGTGCGCCGCGCACGACCCGAGCACCGACACGAGCGACCGCCGGACCGAAGGCGCCGCGTGCCACGGCTGCCTCTACATCGCCGAGGTCTCGTGCGAGCGGTTCAACCGCCTGCTCGATCGCGCGCTGGTCGTGCCGACGATCGGCAATGACCCCGAGCTCGCCTTCTTCCGGGAACGCCCGTGACGTCGAACCGCGCGAGCCTGAAGAACGTGAGCACGACCGTGCTTGTCGAGCTGCGGGCTGCCCTCGCGTCGGGGCAGCTGCGGACGCCGACGGATCGCGCCGCGCTCGTCGGCTTCGGCGTGCGCCACCAGCTCGAGGCTGTCGAGCTCGCCCTCGCCGGCCACAAGACGGCGGCGTGTCTCGCGATCCTCGACGTTGCGCTGGCTGAGCGTGAGGACCGGAAGCCGACGCCGGAGCTCGTGTGGACCGGCCCGGAGGCGCCGGCGGGCACGGCGCGCGACACCGCGATCGTTCTGCGGTCGCTCTTCGAGGGCGCCCGCGAGAGCGTGCTCCTCGCCGGCTACAGCTTCGATCACGCGCACGACGTGCTCGCGCCGCTCCACGGCGCGATGAAGGACCACGGGGTTGCGGCGCGGTTCTTCGTCGATGTACCGCAGGTCGAGCGTGGCGCGCCCACCGAGGGCCACGTCGCCCACCACCTCGGGAAGTTCGTGACCGAGAGCTGGCCCTTCGGCGATCAGCGCCCGCGCCTCTACTACGACCGGCGCGCGCTCGTGCCCGGCCCGCCGTGGTGCAGCCTGCACGCGAAGTGCGTCGTCGTCGACGGCGCGAAGGCGTTCGTCTCGAGCGCCAACTTCACGCAGCGGGGCCAGGAGCGAAACATCGAGGTCGGCGTCCTTATCGAGGACGCGAGCTTCGCCAGCTACCTCGCCGGCCAGTGGTTGGGGCTGATCGACGCGGGGATCGTGGGGGAGTTCGTTCCGGGGTAGGACAGTCGCGTCTGTCGGCACAGCTTGAACCTCGCCGAGGCGACGGCACGCGGCGGACCGCTCGTGTCTGGTCGCCTCGCCGCGAAGAGTCCGGGATCTGGACCGTTCGCGCGCTCGGCTCCGCGGACGCAAATCGGGCGGATTCCAGGGGATAAGAACGATGAGCCGGTCGCTCCGGCCTTCACCATGGCCTTTCCCCCCTGCCGCACATCCCGCGTCCTCGAGACGGTCGGCATCGTCCTCGTGACGGTCGCCCGTCTCTTCGGCATCTGGGTGTAGTGCCCCGCCGACCGAAGGCCCCGACGGGCGCTCGGTCTTCTTTCACCTCGCGTCGCCCTTCGCGGCGAGACGCAATCGCTCGTCTCGGAGATCCACATGAACGACCAGAACCAGAACAACCAGGCCCCCGGCGAGAGCGCCTCATTCTTCTCCCGCGTGCTCGACAACGACTCCGCCAAGAAGGGCGCCGCCGCGGCCCTCGCGGGCGTCGTCGTGGCCATCGTGCAGGAGGCGCTTTGGCCGAAGACGTGAGCGAGCTGTTCGGGGATGCGCTCCTCGACGTCGCACGGGACGTCTACGGGCGCGTCGGCCCGCGAGCCCGCAAGGCCATCGACTGGGTGCGGGAGGCGGCTGAGCCGCCCCCTGGCATCGAGCTGAAGGCCCCCGATGGCGCGACCTACACGGGCTTCGCCGTCCTCGATCACTCGCGCGTCGTGGTGCTCCTCGCGGTGCGCCAGGAGGCCGAGCGCACGAGCGTGCGCCCGCCGGTCATCACGCCCCCTCCGTCGCCCGTCTACCACCGCCCGCTCTTCGACCCCGATGACGGACGGTGGGACCGCGACGGCGATCCGTTTCGACGCTGAACCCGCCACCACCGAAGGGCGCCTGCCGGCACGGCCTCACCGTGCACCGGGCGCCCTTCTTCCATCCACGACAACAACAAGGAGACCGTCATCATGCGCGTCAACGGCCGCGTCCTGCGCCCCTCCACGTTGGCGGAGCGCC
>CAIVJW010000261.1 GCA_903906315.1 uncultured delta proteobacterium
CGCCGTCGCGGTCCGCGCCGCCGCCGGTGCGCCCTCCGCGGCTCCCGACGTCGACACGCTCGCGGCCGACGTGGCGACCGCCCTCGACGCCGTGTCGAGCGCGCTCGCCCTCGGCGACCTCGCCGCCGCCGCCAAGGCCGCCGCGGGTGTGGTCGCGCCGCTGCGCGCCTGGGCCCTCGCCGCCCGCGTGACCTTCGACGGTCCGCCGCCGGTCCCCTCGTCGCTCATCGGCTCGCTCATCGAGGCGATCAAGCGGCGCGACATGGACGCCGCCGTCGCCGCGATCGACGCGATCCGAGCAGTGATCGTGCCCGTCACCGCGAACCTGTCCGCCGCCGCGCGCACCGCGATCCTCGCCGCCGCCGCCCCGCGCCCCGCGCCGACGCGCTCGACCCCGACGTACGTGCGCGCGGCCCCCGTCACGACCGCGGCCCGGCGGCGCTGAAAGGAGCAGGACGATGCCGCACGACAACCCCGACGTGCTCGCCCGCCTCGAGGTGGCGCGCGCCGAAACCATCGAGGACGCGCGGACCGCCTACGCCGCGTCGCTCGCCCGCCTCGAGGGCGCGAAGCACAACCACGCCACGGCGCGCGCGACGCGAGCGCGGGTGATCGGCGACCTCGGCATCGCGCCGCCGCAGACGCGGCTCGACGTCCTCGAGGCCGAACGCGCGGAACTGCTCGCCCGCGATGCGCACGCACGCGAGGCCCACGACCTCGCGCTGTGCGTCCAGGAGCTCGAGCTGGACGCCCTCGACGAGCTCGCCGAGGCCGCAGACGTGCGGTCCCTGGCGATGCGCCTCGCAGACGCGCTCGACGCCGCCGCGGAGCTCCGCCGCCAGGCCGAGGCCGCCGACGCGCTGGCGCGCGAGCGGCTCCGCGTCACGCACGACGCGCTCGCCGCGCTCGCGACGAGGCGGAACGCCGAAGGGCTACCGCCGCCCGTGTCGCTTCCCCGGGTGGAAGGCGTCTTCGCGGACGCGCGCGCGCTCCTCGCCGCCTCGCGCGCAACGTACGAGGCCGCCGCCCGCGCCTGGGGCGAGCCGCCGCCGGCGCTGCACGCTGCGCAGGTCGCCCGCCTCGAGGTCGAGATCGCGCGCACCCGGGCGAGCATCGAGATCGGACGCGCGAGCCGAGACGAGGCGCTCGCCGCCGAGCGGGGTGCGTCGTGAGCGCGGGCGCCGACCTCCGCGCGGCCCTGATCGAATGCGGCGCGATCGTGCCCGAAGCGGCGCGCGACCGCGGGACCACGCTCGTGCTCGGGCGCAAGGTGCGTGCGCCCGTCGACGGCGCCCGCGTGCTGCTTCTCGACGATGCGGGCAGGCACGAGGCCGCGCGGACCATCGCAGGCGCGGGGCGGCGCGCGTGAGGGCGAGCGCCGAGCACGCCGAGGGGGGTTCGGTCGACGAGGCCGCGCCCACCTCGGCGCGGCGCTGTCGCGCTCGACGGCCTGGCGACCTCTCGCCCGACGAGGCCGCCGCGCTGTCGCGTGCGTGGCGTCACGGCGGCGACCGTGCGGCCCGGGACCGCCTCGTCGCCGCGTTCGTGCCCCTGGCGGACGGGCTCGCCGTGCGCCGCTCGCGCGGGCGCGACCGCGACCGCGACGACCTGCGCTCCGAAGCGCGCGAGACGCTCGTGCGCGCCGCCGATCACTGGGATCCCGAGCGCCCCGGCGCGGCGGGATTCGTCTGCTTCGCGACCGTGGCGATCCGCCGCGCGCTGCGCGTCGACGCGATCCGCTGGCGCTCCGTCCTCGGGTCCACGCGAAGCAGGATCGAGCGGGCGCTAGCACCCGGAGCGGACCGCCCGACGTGGTTTGCCGGTGACCTGAGCCTCGACGCGCCGATCGGCGACGACTCGCCCGACACCTGGATCGATCGGCTCGCGTCGGACGCTACGCCGCCCGACGTCGTCGCGGCGACGCAGGCGGACCTAGGGCGCCTGCGCCTCGCGCTCGAGCAGCTCAAGCCGCGCGAGCGCCTCGTGCTCGTGCGCCGCGCCGAGGGCGCCTCGCTCAAAGCGGTGGGCGCCGAGCTCGGCGGGCTCACGCGCGAGCGTGCGCGCCAGATCGAAGCGCGGGCGATCGAGTCCGTGCGTCGAGACGTGGGCGAGCGCGGACGCGACGACGGCGCGTGACCAACTGGCACGCTCTGAGCGTGCCAATCGGCGATTGGCAACAATCGGCGAGAGTGCCATTGACAGTGCCAATCGTGCGCCGCAACTATCGGGCATGGCCAAAATCAACCTGATGCGGACGAAGCGCGGCGAGATGGTCACGACCGACGGCGGGGCGCGCGGGCGCTTCGTGGGAACGACGGCGAGCGGTACTGATTGGATCCTGTACGCCGACGACGAGGCCGCCGACCCCGGAGCGTGGGCGCGAATCTGCGCCGCCTTCGACGCGCGCACGTAGCAGACGACCCGCACCCCTCGACGCGCCCGCTCGGCTCCGGCCCGGCGGGCGCTGTCGTGTCTGGGGTGCGCGCTGGTAGGCTGTCTCCATGCCGCACCGTTTCTCTCCGCCGAGTGATCCGGTGCTCCTCGCGATCGCCCGCGCACCCGTCGAGCCGTGGACGGAGGGCCACGCCGTCGCCGTCGCCGTCGCCGTCGCCGTCGCCGTCGCCGAGGCTGGCGATGGTGACCCGGACGAGGCCGTATTCGAAGGGTCCGCCGAGGACGTGATCCGTTGGCTCGAAACGGGCGAGGGCGGCCCCGCCCATGTCGCCGGTCGCCACGTGCTACCCTGACGGCGTGAAGCTCACGATCGAGTTCGACCGCGAGACGGACGGCCGATGGATCGCCACGGTGCCCGCCCTGCCTGGCGTGCACGTCTACGGCGCGACGAGGGACGAGGCCCTCGCGCGCGCACAGGCGCTCGCCCTCTCCGTCCTGGCCGACGAGATCGAGCATGGCGAGCGCGACGCGCGCACCCTCATGGTGCTCACGTTCGAGGCGTCCGAGGCCGCCTGATGGGCGAGTGGCCCGCCACGAAGGCGCGGCGCGTGCTCGCCGCGCTGCTGCGCATCGGGTGGCGGGTCGAGCGCACGCGAGGCTCGCACCGTCGGCTCGCGCGCGACGGCTGGGCGTCCGTGGTGTTCGCGTTCCACGACGACGAGGAGATCGGTCCGCGGATGCTCGCGCGGGTTGCCGCGGAGACGGGGCTCTCGTCGGGCGATCTGTAGCGTCAGCCGCCGAGCCACCCCGGCGGGGTGAACGTGTCCGCGGGATCGGCCTGCCCGATGAACAACGCGAGCTGATAGCGCCCGGTCGCCTCTACCCCTCCGCGAGCTCGCGAAGCGCGTCCACGATGACGCCCCGCACCTCGCTCGTCTCCGCCAACGTCGCCTTCTGCTCGAGCGTCGACAGGACATGAAGGTCCATCGGGAACGCGACCGAAAGAAGCGCGTCATCGAGCTCCGCATCGGTATGTGACCGTTCGCCGTCGTAGTCACGGAGCATCGCCCCGTCGTAGCGCCTCCGAGGTCGCCGCGCGAACCCGCCGCGCTCCGGGGCGTTTCGCGTGCGTTGCGCAAAGGGGTTGACCGTCTACGCTAGCGGTGTTAACAGTGCCGTCTATGGTTCGCAGCCCGACGGTAGGTGTCCGACTGGACCCCGACATCATCGCCCGCCTCGACGCGCTCGCCGCCGCTCTCTCCGAGCGTGCTGCAGGCGCCGCGATCAACCGATCGGACGCCGCCCGCCTCGCGATCGCGCGAGGGGTCGACGTGCTCGAGGCCGAGATCGGACGCAAGCCGTCCGGGGCTACAAAGCCACGACGCACGCCGAAGTGAAACGGGCCCACGGTGGCGCTGGAACGCCGCCGCGAGCCCTTGGCCCAACCCCGCATTACCCGAGGTTCAACCCATGTCGACCATCGCACGCAACACGAAGTCCGCCAAGCGCCCCGCTCCGATCGTCCCAGCGCCCTTCGACGGCCTGTCCCGGCTCCTCGACGAGTTGCGCTCCGCCGTGCCCGGCGAGCCGCACGGCGTGTCCGAACGACGCACGTTCGTGGTTGCTGTCCTGGAAGCCCTCGTGCTCGTGCTCGTGCACTGGAAGCGGGCGCGGCACGCGCAGAACGTCGCCTCGCCGGTCCTCCGCGCCGCCGCGAAGCTCTCCGCCCCGCCCGCGCACGACGAGGGCGAGCTCGACACCGACCCCGCGCTCCCTGCCGCGTACGGGCGGATCGTGGCGAAGCTCGGCGGTCTCGTCTCCGACGCCGAGCGCGCGGCCGAGCGGTCCCCGGACGGATCCATGGAGGCGCTGGTCGCCACGCTCTACACCATGCACCGAACGGCGCGCCTGTACGCTCGCGCCTCCGCGGACCGCGTCAGCTACTGCGTTGGGCTCTCGTGGAGCCCGGCGGAGCGCGTTTCCAGGGACGGCGGACACCTGTCGGTCGACGTGAGGACCAGGGACCAGAGCAACGCGGTGCTCACGCATGACGAGCGCGTCGAGCTCCGCCGCCTCGAGTTGGCCGCGTTCGAGAAGGTGACTGCGATGGCGACCGCTCGCCGGGCCAGCCGCTCCGTCGAGGTGGCGTCGTGAACGCGCTCGACTTGCACGGGCGCCCGGTCGCCGTCCTCGCCACGCTCCGCGACGCCCTGACCGACAACGGCCCCGCCCTCGACGCCCTCGACGCGCTCGAGAAGGATCTCGACCGCTGGCGCTCCGTGCTCGGCGCGGCGCTCGAGCGAATCGCCAGGACGCGCGAGCCGACCATCGGCCTCTTGCTGTCCGACGACGCCGCCGCCGTCGACGATGCGCGCGACCTCGCGCGGGAGCTCGTTGCCGTACGCGTCGACGTGGACGAGGTGGTCCGGGACCTCGCGCGCCTGGCCGTCGAGGTGTCGACGTGAGCCGCGCCGACCTCGAGGCCGCCCTCGTCGACCTCTTCGACCGCGCCGGCGAGCTCGCCGCACCGGACCGCGCGACCGTGCGCACCGGCGTGTCGCTCGTGCTGCGCGCCGTCGCCCTCGGCGGCACGCCCCGCGGCGACCGCGCCCGCGTGGCGCTCGAGCAGGCGCACCGCGCCGCCCTGAGCGGCTCCGCGCCCGTCGAGGCGGCCCTCGTCGCCCCGCCGCCCGCTCGCGCCGCCGTGCGCCCCGCGGCGCGGCACGCTCTCACCTTGCGGCGGCGCTCGACGCCCGCCCGGACGGAGGCGTAGGACCATGGCGGCCCGAAGGAAGAAGGGTGCCGGAACCGTCGAGTTCCGCGCCGGCGTAGCCTACGCCCGGGTCACGCTGCCGGACGGCCGCCGGCCCTGGTACAAGCTCGGCGCCGTCTCGGAGGCGAAGGCCGCCGACATGGCGGCCGCGCTTGCCGAGCGCGTACGCGACGGGAAGCACGAGCACGTGGGGCGCGCCCGCCGGCCGGGCCGCCCGACCGCGGCGACGGCGAGCCGCGCGACCGTGAAGACGCTCGGCGAGGCGTGGACCAGCGGCAAGCTCTTCCGCGACCACGGCAACGTGAACGGGCTCCGGGAGAAGGCGAGCGCCGACGTGGACGGCTGGCGCCTCGCCCGGCTCTACAAGGTGAAGACGCGCGGGCCCTCGGGCCCTGACTTCGGCGACCTGGCGATCGCCGAGGTGCGCGAAGAGGATCTCGAGCGGGCCCTTGTCGCCGCGCCCGACGACGACGCCAGCGGAGCCACGCGCGTCCACTACTACGCCGTGACGCGCCGGCTCTTCGAGCTCGCGATCGCGCCCGCCCGGCTCCGGACGGACAACCCGTGCGCGAAGTACCTCCGGCCGACCAAGGACGGGGCGAAGCTCTTCTCGTACCTCTTCCCCGCCGAGCTGCTCGCGCTCCTCGCGTGCGTCGCGATCCCGCTCGGCCGGCGCGTGCTCTACGCCCTCGCCGTGTGGACGGGGCTCCGGAAGGGCTCGCTCCTCGCGCTCCGCTGGCGCGACGTCGACCTCACGCACGGGACGCTCGCCGCCCTCGTGACCAAGACCGACGTCCCGCAGATGTTCGAGATCGGCGCCGACCTCGTGAGGCTGCTCGAGGCGTGGCGCGCGCACCGGGGCAAGCCCGACGCCGCCGCGCCGCTCGTCGCCGAGCTCGAGGCGACCGGGCCCGAGCTCGCCGAGGTGCTCCGGGCCGACCTACGCACGGCCGGCGTCACGCGCGAGATCCTCTTCTCGACGGCGGCGAACGTCGAGCCGATCCGCTTCCACGACACCCGCGCCACCTTCGTGACGTGGGCGAAGCGGGCCGGCCGGTCGGACGGTTGGATCGCCGACCGCACGGGGCACCTCACGCCCGCGATGCTCGCGCGGTACGCCCGCGCCGCGCGCACGCTGGCGGACCTTCGGATCGATCCCTTCCCGCCGCTCGACGGGGCGATCCCCGAGCTCGCCACGGTGGCGCCAGGCGGCTCGACGCCGCCCGCCGAGGAGGGCGGGCCGGCCGGCTCGGCCGGTCAGGGAGGGGCAGGGGACGAGGTCGCGAGCTCCGCCGGGGCGGCCGGCTCATACGACCACGAATCGTCCATTGGCGAGGGGGCTGAGGGGTCTAAGTGCGGGGTGAGTAACGGGGATCGAACCCGCGACAACTGGAACCACAATCCAGCGCTCTACCAACTGAGCTATACCCACCGTGCCAGCGCCGACGCCGCGAGGGCGCCGGTCAGGGCAGGCGCGAGCATACTCAGCCGCGACCGAAGTGCAATCGGATCTGCGCTGCAGGCGTCACGAGACGTACCAGCGCTCCGCTGCGGCGCGCCCGGCGCGGGCGATCTCGGCCTCGAAGGGGCCCGCCGCGGGGAGCACGTGCCGCGGGGGCTCCTCGGCGCTGGTCGGCTCGCCGGCGAGCGCCGCGAGGGAGGCGCCGAGCGAGGCCTCGATCGCGGTGAGATCGTAGCCGCCCTCGAGCAGCAGGGCGATCCGCCCCGCCGCGTGCCGGTCGGCGACCGCCGAGAGGTCGCGGGTCATCCGGCCGTACGCGCTCTTGCGCAGCCTCATCCCGGCGAGCGGATCGCGCTCGTGCGCGTCGAAACCGGCGGAAATCAGGACGATCTCGGGGCGAAAGTCGTCGAGGACGGGCAGCACCACGCGGTCGAACGCGGCCGCGTACACGGCCTCGTCGGCGCCTGCCGAGAGCGGCACGTTCACCGTCGCGCCGTGGCCGGCGCCGGCGCCCACCTCGGTCGCGTCGCCGGTGCCCGGGTAGAACGGCCACTGGTGCAGCGACACGTATAGGACGCGTGGATCCTCCCAGAAGATGTCCTGCGTCCCGTTGCCGTGGTGGACGTCCCAATCGAGGATCGCGACGCGCTCGAGGCCGCGAGCGAGCGCGGCTTGGGCGGCGACCGCCGCGTTGTTCAGCAAGCAGAAGCCCATGCCCTGAGCGCGCGTCGCGTGGTGGCCCGGCGGCCGGACGAGCGCGACGCCCCGCCGCGCAGGGGTGGTCGGCGACAGCATCGCCTCGACGAGGGCGACGGCCCCGCCGGCCGCGCGCCGCGCCACCTCGATGGACACCGGCGCCACGTAGGTGTCCGCGTCGAGCGCAGCCCACCTGCCGGACAGGGCCTGCAGCGACTCGACGTAGGCGGGGTCGTGCGCCGCGGCGAGCTCGTCGTCCGTGGCGTCGCGGGCCGCGAGCTCGGCGAACGTGAGGCCGGCCGCGCGGCAGCGGTCGACGGCGCGCAGGGCGGCCGTCACGCGCTCCGGGCGCTCGGGGTGGTAGCCGCGCGACCGGTGTGCCTCGAAGAGCGGATCCGACACGAGCAGGAGCGGGGCCCGCGTCAGTCCTCCCGCGCTGCTCCGCCTGGACGCCGACACGATCGCCTCCTCGGCCGCGGCGCTCCCTGGGCGCGCACCGCCCGCAGGATGACCGACGCTCCGGGGCCCGTCGAGCGGCGCGACGTGCCGCCTTTCGGGTTCGGCTCGCTTCGCTCGACGCGACCAACGCACGCCTCTCGATCACCGCTGTTGTGGCTGCGCCAGCGCGGGTGGTAACCTTCGCCTCGCCCCGGCAAGGAGGGGTTCCCGGCATGCGCGGAAAGATCATCGCCGTCTTCTCGGTCGTCGTCCTCGTCGTGGGCGGGCTCGCCTACGCACTGATTCGGGCGAGCCTCGGAGACCTGTCCACGCCCGGTGACGCGCCTCGCGCGCTCGCTGCGGCCGGTGCTCAGCTCCACCTCGAGGGGGTCCTGCTCGAGCGCTGGGTGGCCGCACAGGTCGCCGACGCCAAGCTCCGTGACCCGTTCAACGCGGGCACGCCAGCCGCGCGGGCGGAGGCCGCCACCGAGCTCTGCAACAAGATCCGCGAGGCCGGCGCCGCGGCGCCCGAGCTCGCGGGCACGGCGCCTGCGCTCGTCGCGCTCGTGGACAAGCAGGGCGTGGTGCTCGGTCGAAACGGCTCCGCCCTGATGCGGGGCGACAACCTCGGGGCCACGTATCCGCTGCTCCGCGCCGCGCTCGACAAGGGCACGACGGGAACGGATGCGTGGATCAACCGGGCGCGCAACGAGCAGCTCTTCGCCTCGTACGCCCCGATTCGCGGCGCCGACGGCGTGGTGATCGGTGGGCTCGTCGCGGGCACGGCCATCAACAACGAGCGCCTCACGCGGGCCAGCGAGCGCACCAGCGGTCGCATCATCGTGATGGCCGCCAAGGGCCCCGCGGGGCTCGACGTCGTCGCCTCGTCGGCGGGCGCCACCCCGGAGGTCCTCGCGGCGCTGACGGGATCCGCCCAGCCGCTTCAGGCCCTCGCGTCGGGGCAGTCGGTCGAGCTCGCAGGCCTCCCCAGCGATCTCTCGGGATCCAGCCACCCGCTCGAGGGCTACGGCGACGGGCGACGCGCGGTGCTCATCGCGGTCTCCAAGCTGCAGACCGCGGGCCTGCTCGCAGGGCTCATCTGGCCTGCGCTCGGGGCGATCGTCCTCGGGCTCGTGCTCGTCGTCATCGGCGGAATCCTGCTCGACGCGTACATCTCGCGCCCCGTTTCGGAGCTCGAGGAAGGCCTCCTCGCCATCATGAACGGGCGGACGGACCTTCGCTTCGAGATCGAGCACGCCGAGCTCGGCGGTCTCGTCTTCCGCATCAACTCGCTGCTCAACCAGCTGCTCGGCGTTCAGGAGGATGACACCGACGAGCAAGGGCGCCCCTCGCACGCGCCGCGCGCGGGTGACTTCCAGGACGCGCTCGAGGTCGACGAGACGATGGCGGCCGGCGCGGCCACCGACGTCGCCGAGGCCCGGAAGCTGCGTGAAGAAGGCGACAACGACTACTACTCGCGCATCTTCGACGAGTACATCGAGGGCAAGCGCTCGCTCGGCGACCCGGTCGATCACATCACGAAGGAAGCGTTCACCGCGCGCATCATGGCGAGCGAGCGCGACACCGCGCAGAAGCACGGCAAGCAGGTGCGCTACAAGGTCGAGGTCCGCGGCCGCGAGGTCGTCCTCCTCGCCATTCCGCTCAGCTGATCGCCCACCGGCTCGAAAGCCGGTGCGGTGCAGCCACGAAGCGCGGCCCCCGGCCGGGCTGGCCCTCGAAGCTGGCGACGTCGGGGTCGGTGGCTGCGCTCGCCTCCTTCCGTCGGGGCTGCTCGGCCGTAGCCGCCATTTCCAGGCCCCGTGGTGGGTGAAGCGCCCGCCGTCGCTGCCGCCCGATCGCCGCACGTGGCGCGTCGCCCCGAGGGGGCTCACATTGCGGCGTGAGGGGGGCCACGGATGCCGAGCGAGCGGGGCCGCGCGAGGGAGCGCCGACTGCGGAAGGCTTCGGTGTTCCGCCGCGGACGACCGACGCGGTGCCCTGCGGATCCGCCTCGCTCCACGGTCGTCGAGCGATGAACGCTCCGTCGCGGAGGCCGCCTCCTCCTGATTTCCGCTACGTCGGCCTCACCGCCGCTCCGACGACGAGCCCCGCCGCCGCGCTCTCGGCGACCGCGAGCCTCGCAGCGGTCGGGATCGGCCTCCTGCACGCGGGACAGCACCCGGCCCTGCTGGCGCTCGGGCTCGCTGGCGCGGGCGTGAGCGCGGCGGCGTGGTTGCGTGCTCCGCGGGCTCGGTCGATCGGCGGCGCTCGTCCCGTCGCGATGGCGATCGTGCCCTGGGGCGTGCTCGTCGCGCCCGAGACCGACCCGCGCGCGTTGCGCTGGCCCGCGATCCGGCAGGTCACGGTCGACGTCCGGCACACGCTCCGAGGGGGCACGCCCGCCGCGCAGTCGAGCGTGGTGACCGTCTTCACCGATCGCGAGGTGCTCGCGGGACGGGCCCCGGGCGCGGTGTCCCTCGAGGCGCTGATGGCGAACCTCGAGGCCTACGCGGCGGAGGCGGCTCGCCCCGTCGCGCTCGACCTCGATGGCCTCGAGCCGCTCCCCGACGGCGTCTCCGAGCCGGCGGTCGGGCTCATGCTGCGTGCCGCGCGCGTCGCCTTGAGCGGCGCGGACGGCGCGGCCCGCCTGCGGCTTCCTCCGGGCACGTACCGATCCGTGTCGACCGGCCTCGCGGCGCCGGAGACGGTCGCGGCGCTCGGCGAGATCCTCGGATCCGGCCTCGACGCGTCCGCGGATGCCCGACCGCTCGCGGCGCTGTGCGCGGCGTTGCTCGGGGCGCGCGCGCTCGTGCCGGGCCTGGTCACCCTGGTCAGCTCGCCGCACCCCGTCGTCGCCGGCTGCGCCAAGGCGGCGGCGCTACGGCTCGGAGCGCCGAAGAGCCGCGCGGGCGCGCTCGACGAGGTCGAGGCGTTCCTGTTCCCCGAGGATCTCGAGCTGCTCGAGGCGTTCGCGCGCGGCGAGGATCGGCGAATCGCGACGTGATCGATCTCGCGCGTCAGCGCGGCGCGACCTTGGCGCCGGCGCGCACGCGATCGCCCGGGTGGACGATGACGGTGTCGCCGGCGACCAGGCCGGCGCGGACCTCGACCTCGGAGCCGCTGCGCTGGCCGAGCTCGATCTCGCGCAGCTCGGCCACCCCGGAGCGGATCGCGAACGCCGTCCACTTCCCGTCGCGCCGGAAGACCGCGCCCGATGGCAGCGCGACGACGTCCTCGGCCTCCCAGACGACGATGCGCGCGTCGAGGCGGTAGCCGTCGGCGAGCGCGGCCCAGCGCGGCGGCGGATCGTCGAGGTCGATGACCACGCTGACGCGCTGCTCCTCGACCCCGAGCGCGGACAGCCGCGTGAACGCCGAGGGCTCTACGAGGCGCACGTGCGCGGCGAGCGGCTCACCTCCCCACCGGTCGAGCGAGACCTTCGCGCCGGGGCGGATGCGGACAGCGTCCGCCGTCAGGACGTCCGACACGACCTCGAGCGCTCGCGCGTCGCCGATCTCGACGAGCGGCGCCCCGGGCGCGATCGCGCCTCCGCTCGGGGCCTGCACGCGCAGGATCGAGCCTCGCGCCGGCGAGGTGACCTCGAAGCCCCCGCCGGTCTGCGTGCCCGTCACCTCGCGCAGCGCGGCGCGCGCCATCTCCGCCTCGTGGTCCGCCGCCTGCACGGCAAATTTCGCCGAGGCCGCTTCCTCGGCCCGGACGCGCGCGTCGAGCTCCGCGCGCTCGCGCAGGTCCTCGCTCAGCGCGCCGGTCTTCTCCAGGCGGCGCGCGTCGGTCGCCTCGTGATCCGCACGGTCGCGCGCGATCTCGGCCCGGGCAGCCGTCGCGCGCGCCTGGCCCTTTTGCGCCGCGGCCGTCGCCACGCGCGCCTCGGCCTCGGCGCGCGTCCGCGCGTCGAGCAGCGCAGGCGTCGGCGGCACGATGCGCGCGACGACCGCGCCGGCCTCGATCGGGTCGCCCGCGCGCAGCCCGATCCGGAGCAGCGTCCCGGCGAGCGGCGCGGACACGACGAACCGGTCCTTCACCCGCGCGCGCGCGGCCTCGTCGACCGTCACGCGCAGCGCTCCGCGTCGCGCCGTTGCGGCGTCGACGGGCCGCGGCTTCGGGAACCAGGCCGCGCCGATCGCGCCGACCACGCCGACCGCGAGGACGACCCACGCGACCCGCCGGGCCCAGCGGACGGCGCGGCGCCGGAGCGTCGGGGCGCGCGCCGGCTTCGCGGTCGGTCTCTCGAGGGGGGTGTCACTGTCGGGAGCGATCATCGAGGCCTCCGTCGCGTCACTCGCGTGCCTTCAGCACGCCCACGAGATCCAGGTGATCGAGCCGCCGGCGGACGATCAACGCGCTCACGAGCGCGGCCACCACCGTCACCGCGACGGCGAAGCCGAGCGTCGGCGCCGAGACGGCAGCAGGGAAGCGGAACGTCTCCATCTTGGACGTCTCGGCCACGAGGACCATGAGCCCGTGGCCCATCAGGAGCCCGAGCGGCAGCGCGAGCAGCACCGTCGCCGCCATCTCGCCGAGCAGCACGGCCGAGATCTCCGCGCGCGTGAAGCCGAGGACGCGCAAGGTCGCGAGGTCGCGCGAGCGCGTCGACAGGGCGATGCGCGCGTTGTTGTAGACGATCGCGACGGCGATCGTCGCCCCGAACAAGGTGAGCACGATCGTCGTCACGATGAGCACGCCGCCGGTCTGCTTGTCGAAGGACTCGCGCAGGCTCGCGGGGCGCACCACGGCGGCGACGGTGGGCAGCTCGGCGAGGCGACGGTCGAGCTCCTTCTCGTGCGCCGGGTCGGTCTTCGCCATCACCTCGGTGATGCCGCCTTCCTCGCCGAGCAGCCGGTGCACGGTCGGGAGCGTCGCGTGCGCGGTCATGCCGATCATCTCGTAGGACAGCCCGCTCACGCGCGCGGTGATGGTGCGCCGGTCGCCCTGGAACACCTCGAGCTCGACGGCGTCGCCGACGCGGACGCCGAGGATCTCGGCGAGCGCGTCGGTGAGGACGACGCCGTCGTCGGCGAGCGCGACCTCGCGCAGCGGCCACTCGAGCACGCGCCGCAGCGAAGGCTTCGCGGGGTGCCCCACGAGCGCCACGTCGCGGAAGACGTGTCCGCGCCGCGCGCGCACCGGCACCGTCCGGCCCGGCTCCGTCGAGATCACGCCAGGCAGATGGGCGATTTCGCGCTCGGCTGCGTCCGGCAACGGTCTGCGGAACGCGATGAGCAGGTCCTCCCGGTGCGCCTCGCCGAGCTCGAGCTCGCGCACGACCGCGATGGCGTCGTCCTTCACGCGCGCCATGATCACGATGGACACGCTGATCGCGATGCCGAAGACGCTGAGCGCCGTGCGCAGCGGCCGCCGGGTGAGCTCGCGCAGCACCATCCGCCCCGCGTCGCCGAAGAGCCGCCCGAGCCCGATCCGCTCGAGCAACGAGGGCTGGTAGCGCGCCGGCGCCTCGGGGCGCATCGCCTCGGCGGGCGCGAGCGCGAGCACCGATCGGACCGCCTGGAGCGCGCCCGCGAGGGCGGCGACGACGCTGACGATCACCGCCTTCACGACGATGGCCGGCGAGAGCAGGTAGTCGAGGCGCGGCAGGCGGAAGTACGGCTCGTAGATGGACATCATCGCGCTGCCCATCCACGCGCCGAGCGCGCTGCCCGCGAGCGCGCCGAGCACGACGATCGTGCCCACGAGCTCGACGTAGTGCATGCCGATCGCGATCGCGCGGTAGCCGACCGCGCGGAGCGTCGCGATCTGCGCGCGCTGCAGCATGACGAGCCGCGAGAGGACGACGTTGACGAGGAACGCCGCGACCGCGAGGAAGACGGCGGGGACCACCGACGCATACGACGAGAGCTGCGTGAGCTCGGTCTCGAGCATCAAGGCCGAGCCCTGCCGGTCGCGCCCGACCGCGCCGAGCCCGCCGTAGGGGGCGAGCACGCGATCGATCGCGTCGGTGACCGCGCGCTCGGTGGCGCCCGGCTGGAGCGCGAAGACGGCGTCGTCGAACGCCCCCTCCATGCGAAACGCGGGGGCGATCGCCTCGCGGTCCATCCAGATCACGCCGTTTCGTCGCTCGTCGGAGAACGGCGACGACGCGGTGCCCGAGTAGACGAACTCCGGCGACAGCGCGAGCCCGACCACCGACAGGTCGCGCCGGACGCCGTTCAGCACCGCGGGGAGCTTGCCGCCGAGGCCGATCCCGTGCGCCTTCGCGAAGGCCTCGAGCACGACGACCTCGTCGGCGCGCCCCGGCTCGGGCAGTCGCCCGGCGCGGACGTGCAGTGCCGCGAGCGCCGGCACGCCGCCGGGTGGCAGCGACACGAGCTGCCCGACCGCGGGCTCGTTCAGCCCCGGCATGGGCAGGAGCAACGTCTCGAAGAGGCGCGTCTCGATCGTCGCGACGCCCGGGATGGCCTCGAGCCGCCCGCGCACCGCCTCGGGCGCCCGCTCGAGGTGCACGAAGACGTGGGGCATGCGGTTGTCGCCGTAGTACCGCTCGCTCGACTCGCGCAGCGACTCGTAGGCGCTCTGCATCGCCACGTACGAGGCGATCCCCGAGGCGACGACGAGCGCGATGGCGAGGACCTGCCCGCGCAGGCGCGTGAGATCGCGCAGGAGCTTCCGGTGCAGCGCGCTCACCACGCGACGTCCTCCGGCCGCACGCGCGCGGCGTTGCGCTCGTCGCTCTTGATGCGCCCGTCGGCGAGGCGCACGACGCGGTCGGCCATCGCGGCGATGGGCGCGTTGTGCGTGATGAGGACCGTCGTCGTGCCGAGCTCGCGGTTCACGCGGTCGATCACCGAGAGCACGACGCGGCCGGTCGAGAAGTCGAGCGCGCCGGTCGGCTCGTCGCAGAGCAGGAGCTCGGGCCGCTTGGCGACCGCCCGCGCGATCGCGACCCGCTGCTGCTCGCCGCCCGAGAGCTGCGCCGGGAAGTGGTCGAGCCGCTCGCGCAGGCCGACGAGCGCGAGCGCCTCCTCGGGATCCATGGGGTCGTCGGCGAGGTCGGTGACGAGCGCGACGTTCTCGCGCGCCGTGAGGCTCGGGATCAGGTTGTAGAACTGAAAGACGAAGCCGACGTGCTCGCGGCGGTAGCGCGTGAGCTGCGACTCGTTCGCGGCGCCGAGGTCGTGGTCGCGGTAGCGGACGCTGCCGCTCGTCGGGACGTCGAGGCCGCCGAGGATGTTGAGGAGGGTCGACTTGCCGCTGCCGGACGGCCCGAAGAGGACGACGAGCTCGCTCTCGGCGAGGTCGAGGTCGACGTCGCGGAGCGCGACCACGTCGAAGTCGCCCATGCGGTAGACCTTCGACAGGCCACGGGCGGCGAGCACCGTCGGGCCACGGATGGACCCCATGCCCGGGGGCCCGCAAGCGCCGTACCCGGGCGGAGCGCCCCCGCGACCGCGGCGAACGCACGACCCGGCGAGATCGAGCGTCCACCGCGCGCAACGCATGCGTCAGCGCACGAAGATTCCGCCGCACCGCGGGCCCCGCGCCGCGCGGTCTGCGCGCCGTCGGGGCCCGTCGTCGTCGAGGTCAGGGCTGCTTCGGCGGCTGAGCATCCTTGACCGCGGGCGCGGCCTTCGGAGCGGCGGGTGCGGCCTTCGGCGCCGGTGCGCCCTTCTGGGCGGCCTTCGGCGCCGCGGCCTTCGGTGCCGCGGGAGGAGACGGGGGCGCCGCGTCGGGCGTTCCGGGGACCTTGATGAACTCCTCGAGGTTCGGCTCGAGGATGATCTCGCAGCGGCGGTTCTTCGCGCGGTCGTCGGGCGACTCGTTCGCGGCGACGGGCGCGAACTCGCCGAAGCCCGCGGCGGCGAGGGTCTTCGGGCTCATCCCGTCGGCGATGAGCAGCTTCACGACCTCGACGGCGCGCGCGGTCGAGAGCTCCCAGTTCGAGGGGAATTTCGCGCTCTGGATCTTCACGTCGTCGGTGTGCCCGGCGACGGTGAACTTGCGGTCGGGCATCGATTTGAGCACGTGCGCGACCTCGGCCAGCGTCGTCCTGCCGAGGTCCTTCAGCGCCGTCTTGCCCGAGTCGAACAGCACGTCGTTCGGCAGCTCGAGCAACATCTGCCCGCCGCGCAGGACGACCCGCAGCTTGCCCGCCTCGGCCATCTTCTGGAAGCGCGCGACGAGGTCCCGGAACTGCTGCGCGCGCGCCTCGGCGGACGCCTGTTGCCGCTTCAGCTCGTCGAGCCGCACGCGCATGTCGGCGAGGGCGGTCGCGAGCGAGCCCTTCTCGTTGGACAGCTCCGCGACGCTTTGTCCCGCGGCCTTCAGCCGGTTCGACAGCTCGGCGTTCAGGGCGAGCAGCTCATCCTGGTGCCGCGCCATCTCGGCCTGGGTCGTCGCGTTCTCGGCGAGCTTCTGGTCGCGCACCGCCATCGCGCGCGCGATCTCGGCCACCTGCAGGTCCAGCTGCTGGATCCGCTGCCCGCGGCGCGCGCCGTCCGTCCGGGCGCCGTGCAGGTCGCGCAGCGCGGCCTCGTAGTCGTCCCTCGGCACCATGCAGCCGCCGGCCGCGACGGCGAGCGCGACGGCGATCGCCATTCGCGCCGGCGCCCCGCGGAGGACGCGCCGCGCCCCGGCCCGCAGGTTGTTTGCGACGTTGCTCGCCGGCTTGCTAGGGGTCTCGTGTGGCAGCGCTCGTTCGACGGCGTCCATCGGGTCCTCGTGGGCGCGCGCCCCACGGGCGCAGCCCGACGTCGGGTGCGCGACGCACGTTGCGCGCGGAGCTTGGTTCGTCATGGTTTCGCATGGTCCGAGAAGCGGCGGCACGATGCAACCCGGCCTTGCACGGCGCCTGACCCTCGCCGTCCTGGCGATCGCCGTCGCCGCGTGCGCCGAGCGGCGGGCGGCGGGCGCCCCCCCGGCCGCGAGCACGGTCCAAGGCGGCGCAGGTCCGCGGGGGGCCCCGCCGAGCGCGGGCGAGTCCGTGACCGTGCAGGCCGTCGTGGCCGACGCCAGCGCCGCCGCTGCCGCGCCCGGCCGCGTGGCCGACGCGATCCTCGACCTGCTGCGCGTCGAGCGGTGGGCCGAGGCAGCGCTCGCCCTCGACGCGCTCCCGGAGGCCGCCCGCTCCCGACCCGAGCTGCGCTTCACCCGCGCTCGCGTCGCCATGGCCACCGGCGACGCCGCGCGCGCCGTCGAGCTCACGGCGGGCCTCGAGGCGCAGCTTCCCGCGATCGCCCCCGAGATCGAGCACCTGCGCGCCGAGGCGCAGGCCGTCGCGGGCCCCCACGCCGAGGCCGCGCGCTACTTTGCCCGGTCGAAGCGCGCCCGCGACCTCGCCCGCGCCGCGGAGGCTTTCGGTCGCGCCGGCGAGGCGGAGGAGGCGCGCAAGACCATCGATCTCGCCGTCGCCGCCGCCGCGCGCGCGAAGTCGACGCGCGACGAGGCCGCGGCCCGCGCCGCGCGCGCCCGGATCGCCTCTGCCGCCGGCAAGGCGGCCCAGGCCGCGACCGACCTCCGCTGGGTGGCGGTGCACGCCCCGACCACCGACGACGGCCGCGCGGCGCTCGCCGAGCTCGATCGCGCCGGCCACCCGCTCGGCGCCAAGGACCGCCTCGCGATCGTCGATGCGCTCCTCGACGCGGGTAGCGGCGCCGAGGCGCTCGCGATCGTCGAGGGGCTCGTGAAGCGCCCGGACGCGCCTCGCGCCGAGGTGCTGCACGCGCGCGCCATGGCCCTCTACGCCGCGCGCGACTACCCCGAGGCGTCCAAGGCGTTCCTGGTCGCCGCGGCGTCGAAATCGCCCCGCGAGGCCGAGCAGCTGTTCTACGCCGCGCGCGCCCTCGCCCGCGCCGACAAGGACGACGAGGCGCTCCGGCGCTACCAGGACCTGACGACGCGCTTCAAGAAGAGCTACTGGGCCGAGCGCGCCGCGTACCTCTCGGCGCGGATGAACCTCACCGCGGGGCGCTGGAAGGAGGCCTCCGCGGCCTACGCGCGCTACCTCGCGACCTTCGGCAAGGGCGACAAGCGCAAGGACGCCGAGTACGAGCGCGCCCTCGCGCTGGCGGCCACGGGGCCTGCGGGGGCGAAGGCGGCGCGCGTCGCCTTCGCCCAGCTCGCGAAGGGCGCGAAGGCCGAGGAGTCGGCCCGGCTGCGCGAGCTCGAGGGCGTCGTCGCGTTCCGGGCCGGCGCGCCGGACGAGGCCGTCCGCCTCTGGACCGAGGTCGCGACCGAGCTGCCGCTGTCGTTTGCCGCGCTCGCGTCGCGCGCTCGCCTCACCGCCGCCGGTGCCGCGCTCCCGTCCGTCCTCGAGCCCGCCTCCCCGCGCCCCTTCACGCCGCTCGAGGCCCGACTGCCGCCGGCGCCGGCGCTGCTCTCGTCGATGGGCCTCGACGCCGACGCGGAGGCGTGGCTCGCCGCCAATGAGCCCCTCGCGACGGCCGCCCATCCCGGTCGCGAGCGCGAGGCGCTCTGCGCGCTCTACGGTCAGCTCGCCCCGGCGAAGCGTCGCTATCGCGTCGGCCTCGTGGCCGTCAGCCTGCCGACGCTGATGCGCGCCCCGGCGGACGCCGACCGCTGGGCCTGGGAGTGCGTCTATCCGCGACCGTACGCCGGGGAGGTGGCGTCGCTCGAGCAGCGGCACCTCGTCCCGACGGGCTTCCTCCACGCCGTCATGCGCCAGGAGAGCATGTTCGACCCGGCCATCGTCTCGAGCGCGGCCGCCGTCGGCCTGCTCCAGCTCATGCCCGCGACCGCGAGGCAGATCGTCGTCGAGAGCGGCACCGCGGAGGACCCGGCCGCGCTCAAGAGCCCCGGCACGAACCTCCGCCTCGGCGCCTACTACGTGGGCAAGCTGCTCAAGACCTTCCGCGGCAGCCTGGTCCTCGCCGCGGCCTCGTACAACGCGGGGCCGAAGGCCGTGTCCCGCTGGCTCGACGGCGGCGAGCTCGAGACCGACCTCTGGGTCGCGCGGATTCCCTACGAGGAGACTCGCAAGTACGTCGCCAAGGTGATGGGCAATCACGCGCGCTACCAGTGGCTCGCCGGCGGCGACGCGGCGGTGGTCCCGCTCTCGCTCGAGCTCCCGGCCGACGCGCGCGCCGAGGCCGACGCCTACTGACCTTCTATCGACTCGCGAGCACGTCAGTCCGGGTCGAGCTCCCAGCCGAGCCGCCCGGGCACGCGCGCGCGGTGGCGGGCGACCGTCGCGCCCGGCGGCCGCGGCCCGTCGACGGCCCAGCGCGCGGTGAAGGCGTCGCGCAGCGTGAGCTCGGCGAGCTTGCCGCGCGGCGAGAAGCCCCACTCGGCCTCCTGCGAGACGTCGTCCGGATCGGCGTAGTAGCGCCACACGAAGAAGCCCGCGCACCAGGGCGCGTCGATCAGCGGCGCCATCAGCGCGGCGTACGCATCGGCCTGCGCGCGCTGGTCGACGACGACTCCCTTCATCGAGTCGGGCCACTCCCACGGCTTGACCGCAGGATCGCGGCGCGTCGTGTAGCCGATCTCCGTCAGCAGCACCGGCCGGTGCCAGGCGGCCGCCAGGCGAGCGAGCTTGTCGGCGACGGCGCGCCCCCCCGCGGCGAGCTCGGCGAACGACGCGCCTTCGTGCTCCGCGAGCGGGTAGAAGGCGTTGATGCCGATGACGTCGAGATCGTCGAGGATCAGCGTGTCGTCGACGTCGTCCCAGTTGGCCGAGTAGGTGAGGAGGCCCGGGTACGCGGCGCGCACGTCGGCCGCGATCGCGCGGAAGCTCGGCGCCCTGCGGGTCGTGACCCAGCTGCGGAGCTCGACGCCGAGGCTCAGCATCTCCGCGCCGCCCTCGCGGGCGACCTCGGCCCACGTCAGCAGGAACGCGCGGTACGACTCGGCCCATCGGGCCCAGGCCGCGTCGCCGTCCGGGTCGATGAGCGCGCGCCACTCGCCCGACTCGACCCATAGGTGGGGCACGATCAGGACGCGCAGGCCGCGGTCGTGCGCCTGCCGGATCGCGCCGAGCACGGCGGCGCGGTTCTCGGGGAAGGGCGCCTCGAAGGTCCGATCGATCCCCTCGGACCGCAGGTTCCACACGCGCCCGAAGGGGGTGAGGCTCACCCACGTCGCGCCGCTCGCCACGGCCTCGTCCATCGCGCGCGCGCTCGCGGCCGAGCCGTAGCCCTTGCCCGGGTGCAGCGCGTTCTCGATCGGGCCGATCGTGACGCCGCGGACCGCGCCGAGGCCCCTCTGCGGCCACCCATTCTCGGGCGCGAGCGGGTCGACGTGCGTCGTCGACGCCGGCGGCGCGTAGGGCGCGTGCGACGCGGGGTCGGGCCCGCGGCCGCAGGCGAGGGTCGCGAGGATCGCGCCGCAGAGGGCAGGGCGGGCGCGTCGAGGCTCGGGCCACCGGATCACGCGGCGACCATAACGCAGGCCGCGCCGGAGCGCCCGGGCTCGTGGAGCGCGCCGGGGCGGTGGAGCGTGGCTACGGATCGGGCGGCAGGCCGAGCAGCCGCACCACCAGCTCGTCCGCGGCGACGATCGCGACGATCAGCGCGAGCGTCGCCGCGAGGCCGAGGCCGACCGCCTTCGCGGCGGTCGCGAGCGCCCCGACCGGATCGCGCGCCGCGGCGACCCGGCCCCGCCAGCCCCCGCGGGTGACCCAGAACCAGCCCAGCATCGAGAAGACCGAGAACGCATACAGCGATCCCGCCCAGGTCGCGCCGTTCCAGGCCCGCGCGCGCTGATCGGCGTCGAGGCGGCGCCGGTCCCAGAGCTGGAGCGCGAGCGGCAGCGCGATGCCGAGCCCGATCGAGACGACGTAGCGGAGGACCCTCATCGCGCGGCGCGCATCCTAGTGCGAGGCGCCGTCCGGGGCACGGGCGGCTCGTCTGCGTCATCGCGGAGCGGTGCGTCGACGCAATCCTCGCGCGCCGAACGCCTGGACACGGCAAGGGACGCGGTCAGCCGGGCCCTCTGGGTGGAAAATCGCAGCGAGGCCCCACGCTCGGGCTTCTCTCGGACGGCGCCCATTGGTAGGAAGCGGCCATGACCACCGCGCCAGCCGACATCCGTAACGTCGCCGTCATCGGCCACAAGGGTTCCGGGAAGACCTCGCTCGTGGAGGCGATGCTTTACCTCGCCAAGGCGACGCCCAAGCACGGCAAGGTGGACGACAGGTCGAGCTTCCTCGACGAGGCGCCGGAGGAGAAGGAGCACGCGTGCTCGCTCGAGGCGAGCGTCGCGCACCTCTTCTGGAACGGGAAGAAGGTCAACGTCGTCGACACCCCCGGCGAAGGCAGCTTCCTCGCCGAGACGCGGCTGGCGATGGGCGCGGTCGACGCGGCGATCGTCGTGATCAGCGCGCGCGACGGCGTGCAGCCGATCACCGAGCGCGTGTGGAGCTGGGCCAAGCAGCAGGGGCTCCCGACGATCGTGGTCGTCACCAAGGTCGACGCCGAGAACGCGAAGCCCGAGGACGTCGTCGACGAGATCAAGCGTCGCCTCAAGGCGCCCGTCGCCGTGATGGAGGTGACGTCGGGCGAAGGGTCGAGCTTCAGCGGCCTCGCGACGCTGCGCGACAAGAAGGCGTGGGTCGGCAAGCCCGAGGCGCCGAACGCGATCGCGCCCGGCAGCGTCCCGGCGGATCTGGCGAAGGCGGTCGATGCCGGCCGCGCGAAGCTGGTCGACGACATCGCCGGCACGAACGACGACCTCACCGAGAAGTACCTCACCGAGGGCGATCTCACGCAGGAGGAGCTCGACGCGGGGCTCCGCGCCGCGATGAGCGCGGGCACCGTGGTCCCGCTCTACTTCGCCTCGGGCACGCGCCCGGGCGGCATCGTCGCGCTCCTCGACGGGATCGTCGAGCTCGTCCCGGCGCCGGCCACGCACGCGGCGTGGGCGGGCACGATCCCGAGCACCAAGCCCGGCACGCCCGACGTGGAGACGGAGCGCGCCAACTCCGCGGACGCGTCGGCGTCGGCGTTCGTGTTCAAGACGTCGATCGACCCGCACGCGGGCCGCACGAGCTTCGTGCGCGTGATGTCGGGCGTGCTGAAGGCCGACTCCAGCTTGCTCAATGCGTCGACCGGCAACCCGGAGCGCCTCGGCAAGATGTACGTGGTCGTGGGCAAGGAGGCCAAGGCGATCGACGAGGCCGTCTGTGGCGACATCGTCGCGCTCGCCAAGCTGAAGGCGACCAAGAGCGGTCAGACGCTCTGTGACGAGAGGCAGCCGTTCCAGCTGACCCCGCCGGTGCTGCCTTCGTCGCTGTTCTCGCGCGGCGTGAAGTTCGACGTGAAGGGCGCCGAGGAGAAGGTCGCCACCGCCCTGCAGCGCCTCGTGGAGGAGGACCCGGGCCTGTCGGTGCACAACGACGAGACGACGCGCGAGCTCGTCGTGTCGGGCCTCGGCGCGCTGCACCTCGAGATCACCGTCGAGCGCATCAAGCGCCGCGGCGGCGTCGAGTGCCGCCTCGGGCCGCCGCACATCGCCTACAAGGAGACCATCACCAAGAAGGTCACTAACGTCGAGGGCAAGCACAAGAAGCAGTCCGGCGGTCATGGCCAGTTCGGCGTCTGCTACCTCGACATCGAGCCGATGCCGCGCGGAGGCGGCTTCGAGTTCGAGGACGCGGTCGTCGGCGGATCGATCCCGCGCCAGTTCATCCCGTCGGTCGAGAAGGGCGTCGTCAAGACGATGGCCCGCGGCTTCCTCGCAGGCTTCCCGGTCGTCGACGTGAAGGTCCGCGTCTTCGACGGCAAGTACCACGATGTCGACTCGAGCGACGCCGCCTTCCAGATCGCCGGTCGCAAGGGCTTCAAGGACGCTGCGGCCAAGGCCGGTCCGGTCATCCTCGAGCCGATCGTCAAGCTGCAGGTGACGGTGCCGAGCGTGACGATGGGCGACGTCATCGGCGACATCAACTCGCGTCGCGGCCGCATCAGCGGCACCGACTCGATCGACGACTCCTCGATCGTCAACGCGTTCGTCCCGCTCGCCGAGGTGCTCGAGTACGAGTCGAAGCTGAAGAGCATGACCCAGGGCAAGGGCACGTTCTCGATGCAGGTCGATCACCTCGAGATCTGCCCGCCCATCGTCCAGGACAAGGTCATCAAGGACAGCGGGTTCAAGGTCGCCGAGGACGAGGATTGACCTCACCCCCCGGCGCGCCTCCCGCGGCACCTCACCCCCCGGCCCACTCTCCGTGCAGCGGAGAGGGGGAGGGGAGAGAAGAGAGAGCAAGATGGCCGTGGGGTGGGCTCGGGGGTTGCGACTGCGGGCCGCGCTCGTCGGGTATCTAGCGCGTCGCCTCGCTCCGCCGATCGCCGCCGTCGTCGCATATATCGCCCTCGCCACCTTGGTGGTGCGGTGGGACGAGGCGCGCGGCGGCGTTGCGCTTCCGTCGCTCTCCGCCTCCGCGTACGGAGTCTTCACTCAGCTATTCTTCGAGTGCACCGAGGGCTACCCGCCCACGACGGTCGCGCGCGTCGTCTTCTGGCTGACGCCGGTCGTGGGCGGGTTCCTCGTCGCCGAGGGTCTCTTCAAGGTCGGCGCGTCGCTCTTCGACATCGCGACGCGCCGCGAGGTGTGGCTCAGCATCGTGACCAGTCAATTGCGCGGGCACGTCGTGGTGTGCGGCCTCGGGCACGTGGGCTACCGCGTGGTCGAGGAGCTGCGGTCGCTCGGCGTCGACGTGGTGGGCATCGAGCAGGAGGAGAAGGGCGGCTTCGTCGACCTCGTGCGCGCGATGGATGTCCCGGTGTTCATCGGCGACGCGCGGCGCGACGACCTGCTCGAGAAGGCCGGCGTGGCGCGCGCGCAGGCCGTCGTGTGCGCGACCGCGGACGACCTCGCCAACCTCGAGGTCGCGCTCGACTCGAAGCGCATGAACGCCCACGTGCGCGTGGTCCTGCGGATGTTCGACCAGCGGCTCGCCGGCAAGATCGGCGGCGCGATCGCGGTCGACGCTTCGTTCTCGACGAGCGCGCTCGCCGCGCCGCTCATCGCGATGCAGGCGACGCACGAGGGCGTGCACGCGGCCTACCGGCTCGGCGAGGCGATCCGTGTGACGGTCGACGTGCCCGTCGGCGCGAAGGCGGCGGGGATCACGATCGCCGCGCTCGAGGATCGGTGGCCGTGCCGCGTGGTCGGGCGGCGCGCGGACGGGGCCGGCGGCGCGTTCGGCGTGGTGCGGGCGGGCGACACGCTACAGGCGCGCGACGTGCTCGTGGTCGACGCGGACGCGAGCGACGCGGCGCGGCTGCGGCGCGAGATCGGGGCCTGATCTACGGGTGGATGTGCACCGTCGTGCCCTCGCCGGTGGGCTCGCCGGAGTACACGGCGTGCCAGTCGGCGGGGAGCGGCGGGTCGGTCCACATGAAGACGCGGCGCGCGTCGATGGGCGCGAGGTTGATGCAGCCGTGGCTGCGCGGCTTGCCGAACTCGTCGTGCCAGAGCGCGGCGTGCATGGCGTAGCCCTTCTCGAAGTACTGCACCCACGGGATGTCGCGGAGCTCGAACTTGTTGTCGACCTCGTGCGCGTCCATCGTCGTCGTGACGTGCTTCTCGCGCATCTTGAAGGTGCCGCGCACGGTCGAGAACGTCTTCTTCGGGTCGCCGAGCCCGTCGCGGCCCGTGGCGACGGCGGTGACGTACACGGGCTTCGCGCCCTCGTAGAGGATGAGGATCTGCCCGAGGATCGAGATGTCGACCCACTTCTTGTCGCCCTTGGCGAACGGCGGCAGCTCGCTCGGCTTCACGGCCGTGGCGAGGTCCTCGCTCTTCAGCCACGTGCCGTCCTTGGCCTCGACGAGGCGGTCGTTTCCGATCTTCGTCGACTTGCCCGTGAGCTGCACCGGCTTGTGGAACGCGAGCTCGCCGGTCTTCTTGAAGGAGCGCTCGGAGACGTCGTAGGTGGTCGCGCCGTCGTGGTTGGTCACGAACCCGAGCGGCAGCTGCCAGCCCTTCGACATCTCGACGCCGTGGAAGGTCGATCCGCGCTCGGGCTTGAGCTTCGACGTCGGCACGAGGCGCGCGTCGGTGGTGATGGCGAAGCGGCGGTCGTCGCCGTCGAAGACGCCGATGAACGCGAGGCCGGCGTGGCGTGCGACGCGGTTGGTGATGACCGCGTAGTCGGGCACCTTGAACGACGAGATGTTCGGGATCTTGCGCCCACCGTCGAAGAACCACGGCACCTTGCCGTCGCCGCCGTAGAGCTGGTCGTCGGTCCACTCGGGCGTCTCGGCCGGCACCTCGCCGACCGCGGCGCCGTGCTCGTCGACCGGCACGTCGTTGGCGCCGAGCTCGACCGAGTCCCACTTCTTCTTCAGCTTCTTGTAGCTCCGGAGGTGCTCCTTGAGCTTCATCTCGTACTGGAGCTGATCCTTCTTCGAGGGCGGCTTGTAGTAGTTCGGCGCGATCGCCCGCACGAAGGCGTACGGGTACGGCATCGGCTTCGACAGGTCGGGCCGCTTCGTCAGCGCGCGGAGGATCGGGTGCGTGAGGTCGGTCGTCGCCTCGGTCTGCGCGCAGACGTAGCCGTCCGGCAGCACCTTGAACCAGCCGGCGGGGCAGTCCTCGAGCGTGACCGCCTTCTCGCCGCGCACGGTCGTCCCGCCCGCGCGCAGGTAGCCGACCTTGGGCGAGCGCCGGTCGGGCTTGGCGAAGATGGGCGCGACCATCTCGATCGCGCCGAGCTTCGGCCCGCCGGGCTTCGGCTGCATCGCCGGGTCGAGCGGCACCTCCGTCGGCGCGGACGCGGCCGCCCCCGAGAGGCTCACGATGCCCTCGGGGCTCGCAGAGGAGTCACCCTTCCGGCAGGCCGTTCCGAGCGCTCCGAGGCCCGCGACGGCCACGACGGACGCGAGAAGGACGGTGCGCCGGGCCGAGGCCCCGGTGGCATGCCGCAGACGGACGCGCATGCGGCGAGGCATGCCGGAGGTGGGCTGGCTTGGCCAAGTTTGCGGGCGCGTGCATCGGGGGCTTGCGCGAGCCCGGGTTCTTGGATAGCTTCCGGGCCCCTGACGAATTGCGCCACTAGCTCAGCTGGATAGAGCGTCGGCCTCCGGAGCCGAAGGTCGAAGGTTCGAATCCTTCGTGGCGCGCGAGGTTTCTCACTTCCCCCTCCTCGCCGTAACCCAAGCCCGCCGTCGCGGCGGCCGCCTGGCGAACGGCCCCGTCCGCGAGGTGCGCGTACCGCTGGGTCATCGCGATGTCTGCGGCCCGTCGGGAGGGCCTGGATGGCGCCCACCTGACTCGCGCCCGTCTTCCTTCGCGTGGCGCGGGTTGCGCGCGAGGCGCCGGCTCGCGTCCTTGCCGGCCTTGTCGAGCGCCGCCTTGGCCTCGTCGACGCTCGCCCAGGCGGCGTCCTCGGTCCGGGCGAGCGCGTTCGAGGCGTGCATCAGGGCGGCGAGGCACCGGGCGGGGCCGTGGCGCGGGCCGGGCCCCGCGTCGGGCTGGCAGCGTGCGAGCGCGTCGCGCAGGGCGGCTTCGTCGAGGTCGGCGAAGCGGGGGTCGAACGCCGGGAGGAGGCGGGCGAGGTTCGCGACGACGGCGCCCTGCGGCTGGGTGGCGTACTCGCGCGCGTGCTGGCGGAAGCACAGTCGAGCGCGTGC
>CAIVJW010000262.1 GCA_903906315.1 uncultured delta proteobacterium
CGGCCTCGCGCGGGGCGCAGCCCGACCCGGCTCGATCGGCCGCGCCCGACGCGCCCGCGCCGGCCTCGCCGGCCGCGCCGCCGGACTGACGCGATCGACCGGGCCTGGGCCTCGGGATCCGCCGCGCGCCTCGCCCGCCGATCGCGAGCGGAGCGCCTCGGGGCGCGCCCGGGCGGCCTCGGGCGCGTCACGGTCCAATGGGGGCCGCGGCGCGCGCCGCCGCGCCGGTCGTCAGGCGATTGGCACCATCTTGCAGAGCCGCGCGAACGCCGCGTCCGACTCCTCGCGCGACGCCTTCCGCGCCGTCTCCGCGAACTGATAGCCAATCTCGAGCTCGCCCGCCTCGAAGCGCGGCATCACGGCGTCGGCGAACTCGCCGAGCGGCACGCCGGCGCCGTGCAGCCCGGCGCCGCCGAGGTCGGTGTTCACGGCGGGGGGCACGATCTCGACGACGCGCACGGCCGTGGCCGACAGGTGGTGTCGCAGCGCCATCGTGAACGAGTGCAGAGCGGCCTTCGTGGCGCCGTACACCGCCGCGAACGGCGCGGGCACGAACGCGAGCCCCGAGGTGACGTTGACGATCGTCGCCGACGGGCGCGCGAGGAGGTGGGGCAGGAAGAGGTCCGTGAGGTGCACGGGTGCGTCGAAGTTGATGGCGATCTCGCTCCGGCGGTCCTCCCACGACGGCGTCTCGCCCCGGAACCGGTCGCGGCGCTGGATGCCGGCGTTGTTCACCAGCAGGTCGAGACCCGGCAGCGCGGCGAGCGCCTCGTCGCGGAGCCTCACGCGGTCCTCGGGCGACGCGACGTCGCAGCGGAACGTGACGAGCGACGGGTGCTTCGCCTTCGCGGCGGCGAGCTTGTCCTCGCGGCGGCCGCAAATGGCCACCGCGTGGCCGGCGGCGAGGAAGCGCTCGGCGAGCGCGAAGCCGATGCCGGTCGCGCCGCCCGTGATGAGGAGGGTGTGGTTGGGCATGAGGGGCGAGACCCCTAGCATTGCGAGGAGCCGGGTGGGCGCGATCGCCCGCTATCGCGGTTCCGACAGCGCTCGCAGCAGCGCGTCCCTGTCGACGGGCTTCGCGAGGAACGCCGCGGCGCCGAGGCCCTTGGCGGCCCCTGCCGTGAGATCGCCCGCGTAGCCGGAGAGCAGGACGACCCGCGTCGCCGGGCGCAGGGCGATCATCCTCTGCAGGAGCTCCGTGCCGGTCGGCGCGGGCATGATCACGTCGGTCACGACGACGTCCCAGGCGTCGGGGTCGCGCTCGAAGGCCGCCCACGCCTCGGCGCTGCGCTCGTAGGCCGTCACGGTGAAGCCGACCCGCGAGAGCCAGCCATCCATGGCCGCGAGCCCCCACGGGTCGTCGTCGACCAGGAGGACGCGCCCCGTGCACGTCGGCGTCGCCTGCGGCTCCGCGGGCGCGGGGCGGGCTTCCTCGTCGGTCGTCACGGGCAGGAAGATCTCGAAGCGAGCGCCCTCGCCGGGGCGGCTCGCGGTGCGAACGGCGCCGTGGTGCCCGCGGACGACGCTCTGCACCATCGTGAGGCCGAGGCCGCTGTGCCGGTCGCGTGGGCGCGTGCTGAAGAACGGATCGAACATCCGCGCGAGGGTGGCCTCGTCCATGCCGTGCCCCGTGTCGACGACCGAGAGGCGCGCGTAGGCGCCGGCCGCGAGGTCGAGGTCCCGCGCGCCGCCCTCGTCGAGGGTCACGATCGCGACCGACACGCGCAGGCGCCCGCCATCGGGCGGCATCGCCTGGGCCGCGTTGAGGCCGAGGTTGATCACGGCCTGGTGCAGCTCCGCCTCGTTGCCGAGGACGCGGACGGGATCCGGGCCCGGATCGAAGTCGACGGCGACCGCGGCGGCGACGCTCCGGCGCAGGAGGCGCAGGGCCTCGCTCGTGATCGCGCCGAGGTCGAGGGGAACGAGGCCCTCCTCCGAGGGCCGCGCGAAGCGGGTGAGGCGGCGCGTCAGCTCGGCGCCGCGCTCGGTCGTGGCCACGATCGACCGGAGGAGGTCGCGCACCGCGAGGCTGGGCTCGCTGAGCTCGATCGCCTCGCAGGCGCTGAACGCGATGACGTGCAGCAGGTTGTTGAAGTCGTGCGCGAGGCCCCCGGCGAGCGTGCCCACGGCCTCCATCTTGCGCGTCTGGCGGAGGCGCGCCTCGAACCGCCCGCGATCCTGCTCGGCGCGCCTGCGAGCGGTGATGTCGCGCGTGAACGTCGAGAAGCCCACGACCTCGCCCTCGCGGCGGATCGGGTTGTACGACGACTCGAAGAGGCGCGGATCGCCGACCAGCGAGGGCAGCTCGAGCTCGATCGAGAAGACCTCGCCGCCGAGCGCCCGCGCGTTCGCGGCCTGCCAGAAGCCCCGCATCTCCTCGGGGAAGAGCTCGATCGTGCGCAGGCCGGGGCAGAGCGTGACGCCGAGGAGCGCCTGGTACGCGCGCGCGCAGGCCTCGTTGAACACGATGAGGCGAACCTCGCGGTCGTAGGCGGCGATGAGGTCGTCGGTGTTCTCGACGAGCGCGGAGAGGTTCGCTTCGGTGATCGACTGTGCGCGCCAAGCGGCCTGCTCCGGGCGCAGATCGTGGAGGAACCAGATCGCGCGGGGCCGATCCGATCCGCCGACGATCTCCACGGTGACGCGGCAGGGGACGGGCGTTCCGTCGCAGCGGAGGCACGCGATCTCGCGCGTCGCCCGCCCCCCGGCCGCGCGCGCCGCGTCGAGCGCGAGGTCGTGGTCCGCCTCGTCGCAGAACGTGTGGCGCAGCGGGCCGCGGTTGCCCTCCGCGAGGGCGCTCGGCGCGCAGCCGAGCAGGTCGTGCACCGCCGCGTTCGTCGCGAGAACGTGGCACGGATCGAGCGATTCCAGCAGCGTCGGCAGCGGGGACCTCGCGAGGCCCCCGCCCAGCTCCCCCCAGCCGTGGTCGTCGTCCCGCTGTGCGCCCATCGCCCGGTCTCCCGAAAACCCCGTCCCCCTCAAAGGTCGGGCAAAGCGAGATCGACGTCAAGCGATCTGTGACCCCGACCACACGGTCCGGGCGCGCGGCGTCAGGGCAGCACGGGCGCGCCGAGCACGGCTCCGGCCGCGCGCGCACGCCCTCCGGGCCTCGATCGAGCCTTCGTTCCTATCGGGTTTCGCCGCGCAGACCGCGCGGCCGAGCTAGCTCGCTCAGGAGATGGGTCCGCGCCCCCCGCCGGGTCCGCACCCCCCGGCGCTCATCGAGGCCGTCACGGACAGCTCGCGCGTGATCTCGGGCGCCCCGCACTGCGGGCAGCGCACGTCGGCCTCGTCGGCGCGCGAGATCAGGAGCTCCTCGAACTGCGTCTCGCACTGCGTGCAGCGGTATTCGTAGATCGGCATGGGTCGCCGGTCAGAGCCGCGCGGGCCGAAAAGGGTTCGCGGGCGCGCGGCCCCTACTTCGGCGGGGCCATCCGCGCCGGGTCGACCTTCGCGTCGCGATCGATCCTCGTGAAGGCGATCACGCTCTCGTCGCCGGACTGCTCCTCGATGACCACGCGCTTGATCCCCCAGAGATCCGGCCCCGCCGCGAGCTCGAGGCGCTTGACGTGCTTTTTCACCTCGTCGGCGCGCGGGCGGGCCACGAGCACGACGCCGCCGCCTTCGCGGCTCGGCACGCTGAGATCGTAGCGGCCGCGGAGCTTCTCGAGGTCGCCGCCGAGGAAGATCAGGAGATCGCCGAGCACCGCGCCGAACCGCCCCGCGGCGCCCTTGCCCGCGCTCGCACTCCCGTTCGGCGTCGCGAACGCGAAGCCCTCGGGCCCGACCCAGTAGGTGACCGCGTCCGGGGGCTTGAGCTCCCAGCGCAGCCGGTCGGGGCGCACCAAGGTGAGCTCGCCGTCGCTCTTCACGGTCGTCGCGAGCAGGCCGATCGTGCGCTCCTGCACGAACGTGGCGACCAGCGTCTTGAGGCCCGCGCGCGCCCTCGTGATCTGCGCGAGCACGTCGCTCACGTCGTCGGCCCGCGCGGGCAGGCCGATCCCCAGGGCGCCGGCCGCGGCCGCGGTCGCGGCGAGGAAGCTCCGTCGGTTCATCTTTCGATCTCCTTCGGCGCGACCGCTTCGCGCGCGTGCTTGGCGTCGGGCTCGCCGCGCTCGCCGGTGTGGCTGGAGCCGGCTGCGACCCACGCCTCGTAGGCGCCGCTCGCGCGGATCGGGTCCTCGGGCAACGTCGGCAGGCCGTCCTCCGCGGTCGGGACGAAGCGCGGGTCGAGCAGCCGCCAGAGGTCGAACCGCACGAAGCGCCCGACGAGGTGCGGGCCCTCGCTCAGCCACATCGTGCGCGTGGTCGTGTCCATGACGACCCCGTGCGTCGCGATCAGCGCGTCGATCGCGCGCCGATCCCCGAGCGAGAGGGGCAGGTCCTTCGGCCCTCGCTTGTCGCGCAGGATCGCCACGGCCTGTTCGACGGACGCGCCTCGCGGGAGCTTCGACAGGAGCTCGACCAGCCGCTGGCGCCGG
Source organism: uncultured delta proteobacterium (assembly GCA_903906315.1). GTDB lineage: Bacteria > Myxococcota_A > Polyangia > Polyangiales > Polyangiaceae > CAIVJW01. The sequence goes on from CAIVJW010000262.1 coordinate 4,482, forward strand.
ATGAGCGTCGAGGTGCGGGCCTCGACGGCCTTGTTCTTGGGATCGGCCGCGAGCGGGCCCTCGAAGTGGTTGGTGAGCGACAACTGGTGTCGCCCGGGCTGCACGAACAGCGGCTCGCCCGGGGCGCGCTCGGCGACGGCCATCGCGCCGCTCGCGTCGGCGAGCAGCAGGATGTGCGGGACCATCGGCTGCTTCGTCTCGAGGATCGCCACCGCCTCGGCCACGTTCCGCGCCTTCGCGAGCAGCTCGCGGGTCGTGTGGACGACCGGCTCTCCGACGTTGCTCGCCTCGCGCGCGCGCCCGCCGTGCACCACGAGCGCCAGCCCCTCGGCGTTCATGCCCGTCACCGCGCCGACGAAGCCGGGCCAGGCGACCGAGGCGTAGGGGATGGCGCCCTCCTCGTGCACGAGGAACACCGTCTTCTGATCGTCGAAGACGGGCCCCGCCTCGAAGTCGAAGTTGCGCGCGAGCACGGTGTGGCCGCCCTCGAACGCGCCGTCGCCGAGCGCGAAGCTCGTGCAGCCGAGCAGCGGCGAGTGCTCGAACGAGAGCGCGATGTCGTAGAGCGACTGGAGGAAGACGAAGCGGTGATAGGTCGGCAGCACGCCGGCGAACGGGTCGGGCGCGAAGCCGATCGCCTGGGCGGCGACCTCGCGCCGCATGGCGTCGCTCAGGTTGCGATCGACGTGGCGGTAGGAGACGCGCGAGAGGTCCATGATGAGCGTGCGCAGCGCGCCGACCGGCACGAAGCGCTGGAACTGCCCGTAGAGGGCCGCCTCGTCGCTCACCATCTCGCGGTGCAGCAGGCGCGCGTGCTGCCAGCCGATGGCCTCGGGGCTGCCGGACAGGCGCACCTCGTGGATCGTGCCGCGCCGGCGCGCGTAGGCCGGGCCGAGGACGCGCAGGCCGGCCGCGCGGTCCTCGGGCTCGCCCTGCGGCGCCGTGATCGCGGGCGGATCGATGCGCGTGCCGGCGACCACGCCGTAGTGCGCGATCACGGGCAGGCCGATCGCGACCCCGATGGCCGCGATCGCGCGGCGACGGCGAGTGCCGGGCGGGCGGGCGGGCGGGATCTCGGTCATGCGGCGCGGAGTCTAGCCTCGCGGGAGCGGGCGGCACCTCCCCGAAGGAGTTGCGCCCTGGCCGGGGCCGGCGCGCACGGTGGTCGGCGCCGCGCAGAGATCGCGTTTCGCCGGTCGCGCGCGGAGGTTGCGGCCCGCCGCCTCGCGAGCCTGCGCCGGCGAGGTGGCGCGCGGCTCCCGATCCCGGATTTCCAGCGGATGTCGTGGCCTCACCGGTCGCCCGGGACGCGCAACCCGTGCGGGCAGGCGCCGGGCGGCACCTGGCTCCCTCGAGCGATCACCGTGGGGTTGGATCGCCGGACCTCGGAACGGGTGTTGCTTTTCCGCCGTCTGCCCGAGCGCTGCCGATGCCACGCCCGGAGCCCGAACGACCGGAGTCGCGCCACGCACGGCGCGGCGTCGATCTGCCCCCACGAAGGAGGGTGTGCGCATGAAGTCACTCGTTCGTCAGGTGGTCTTCCTGTTGGCCATATGGCTGCCCATCGCCGCGTTGCTGCTGGGGTGCAGCTCCGACAGCACACCGGCGCAGCAGCAACAGCAGCAGACTCAGGCGGTCCTGTCCTCGATTGCGGTCGCCCCGAAGGGCGCCGTCGTCACCCGGGGCGCCACGGTCCAGCTCACCGCGACCGGCACGTACTCCGACGCCACCGTCAAGGACCTCACGGCGCTCGTGAGCTTCACCTCGTCCGACCCGGCCGTCGCGATCGTGTCGAATGCGGCCGAAACCCGCGGGCTCGTCACCGGCGTCGCGAAGGGCGTCGTGACCGTGACCGCTTCGCTGGCCGTCGGCGACGTCGTCGTCTCTGGCGGGGTCTCACTCTCCGTCACCGACGCCGCGCTGAGGGCGCTTTCCGTCTCACCCGCGACTCCGAGCCTCGCCAAGGGCACGCAGCTGCGCTTCATGGCGACTGGCACGTTCGAGGACGGGGCGACGCAGGACCTCACGGCGGTCGCCGCCTGGTCGTCGTCCGCGGTCGCCCTGGCGGAGGTCTCCGACGAAGGCGCCACGAAGGGCCTCGTCACGGCGTTCGAGGCCGGCAAGGTCACCATCACCGCGAAGGTGGGCGACGTGACCGGGTCGGCCGCGCTCGTGGTCACGTCGGCCGTGCTCACCGAGATCTCGGTGTACGCGCCCGATCCGTGGGTCGCCAAGGGGATGGAGGTGCAGTTCACCGCGAAGGGCATCTTCTCCGACGACACGCTTCAGGACCTCACCGAGCAGGCCGCGTGGGCCAGCTCGGACCCCTGCGTCACCGTCTCCGACGTCGACGGCAAGAAGGGCCTCGCCATGGCCGTCGCCGCCGGCACCGCGACGATCAGCGCGACCGCGCTCGGCGTCACCGGGACGCGCGACTTCCAGGTCACGCCGGCGACGCTCGAGAGCATCGACGTGACGCCGAAGGGCGCGTCGATCGCGGCGGGCACGACGACGCCGTTCGTCGCGACCGGCATCCTCTCGGACCACTCGTTCCTCGACCTGACCCGGTACGCGGTCTGGTCGAGCTCCGACGAGACCGTCGTCGAGGTGGCGAACTTCGACGCCGCCATGAAGGGATTCGCGACCGGCATCGCGGCGGGCACCGCGACCGTCACCGCCAAGTACGGCAACGTGAGCGGCGTGGCGAGCGTGACCATCACCGGCGCGACGCTCGACAAGGTCGACATCGTCCCGCTGAACCCGGTCGTGCCGAAGGGCCTTCGCCAGTGGTTCCTCGCGATTGGCACGTTCAGCGACGGCACCGCACAGAACGTCACCACCAGTGCCACGTGGGGCACCTCGGACGCCACCGTCGTGAGCATCTCGAACGTCCCCGGCCTCCACGGGATGGCCATCACCATCAAGGAGGGCATCGCGGTCTTGACCGCCAGCGTCGCGGGCAAGAGCGCGGCGACGACCCTCACGGTCACCGCGGCGACGCTGGAGGCGCTCACCGTGACCCCGGCGAACCCGTCGATCGCGAAGGGCACGAGCGTCGCGCTCACGGCCACCGGGACCTACTCGGACTCGACCACGCGCGATCTGACCGCGGTCGTGACCTGGGCCAGCTCCAGCACCATCGCCACGGTGTCGAACGCCACGGACCACTGGGGCCTCGTGAGCGGCGTCGCCCAGGGCGTGGCGACCATCAAGGCCTCGCTCGGCGGGGTCACCGGCAAGTCGATCGTCACGGTCACCGCGTCCTCGCTCGCGTCGATCGAAGTGACGCCGACCAACGTCACCATCGCCAAGGGCACGCGCGTCCTGCTGATGGCGACCGGCACCTACAGCGACCAGACGACCCAGGACCTCACCACCGTCGTCACCTGGTCGAGCTCCGACGCGAGCGTGGCGGTGTCGAACGACGTGCTCACGCACGGACTCGCCTTCGGCCTCGTCGAGGGCTCCGCGGTCGTCACGGCCTCGTTCGGGGGCACGAGCGGCGCGACGAAGGTGACCGTGACGGCGGCGACGCTCGATACCATCGACGTCACGCCGGAAAACCCGTCGATCGCCGATGGCACGTCGGTGCGCCTGTACGCGACGGGCACGTACAGCGACAACTCGAAGCAGGACCTCACCGAGCTCGCCTCGTGGACGAGCAGCGACCCGACGATCGTGTACGTGTCGAACGCGCCCTACTGGCGCGGCGTCGCGTACGCCGTCGGGCAGGGCACGGCCACCGTCACGGTGACGTACGGGGCCACGACCGCGTCGACGACGGTGACGGTCACCGCGGCCAAGCTCTCGGAGGTCGTGATCACGCCCCACGCGGCCACGATCGCGAAGGGCACGACGCAGTGGTTCACCGCCACCGCGCGCTACACCGACGACACCGAGCAGGACGTCACCACGTACGCGACCTGGGCGTCCTCGGATCCGACGCGGGTGATCATCTCGAACGCCTATGCGTCGCAGGGGCTCGCGACGGCCGTGTCCGAGGGCACCGTCACGATCTCGGCCGCGTACGCGGGCAAGGTCGCGACGACGACCCTGACGGTCACCGCCGCGTCGCTCACCGGGATCGTCGTCCTTCCGGCCAACCAGGTCGTGAACAAGGAGACGGCGACCCAGTTCCAGGCGATTGGCACGTACTCCGACAACTCGTCGCAGGTGATCACGACGAGCGTCACCTGGACGTCCTCGAACACCGCGGTGGCGATCACCTCCAACGCGTACGGCTCGAAGGGCCTCGTGACGGCCGTCACCGCCGGCACGACGAACATCACGGCCATGCACCCGGCCTCGGGCAAGACGGGCTCGACCGGGCTCACCGTGAAGTAGCGCCGGGCGCTCGCGGAGCGCTCGGTTGATGACCCCCGCCCCCTCTCCTCGCACGGGAGAGGGGGCGGCCGGGCCTCCGAGCCGCCCGCGGCCGATCGTGGTATCGCCGACCCAATCGCGTGATGACCTCGAGATCCTCCACGGCGCCCGCTTCCGGCGGCGAGACGCCCCCTCCCTCGCCCTCCCCCGCGAGACGCTCGCGCCCGGCGCGGTTCTTCGCGATCGTCCTCGCGCGGCGCTGGCTGGTGATCGCGATCTACGCCTTGCTCCTGCCGCCCGCGGTGTTCTTCGCCGTGAAGGTCGGACAGGACAACGCGATCGATCGCCTGATTGTCGCGTCCGACGTCGAGGCGCAGCAGAACAAGGACTTCGCCAAGGTCTTCGGCGGCGGCGAGTACGCGATCCTCGTGGCCGAGGCGCCCGATCCGTTCGCCCCCGCCGTGCTCGAGCGCGTCGACGCCATCGAGCGCGCGCTCGCGAAGACGGAGGGGCTCTCGCCCAACTCCGCGATTGGCATCTACCGCCGCGCGAAGGCGGGCTTCGCGACGACGCCCGAGGGCGTGGCGGCGTTCAAGAAGTTCGCGCTCGGATCGCCCCTCCTCGCGAAGCAGGGCCTGATCGGGCCTGCCTTCCTGTCCATCGCCGTCATCCTCGACGTGAAGGACCGCGACTCGCGATCGGCGGCGCTCGAGGGCGTCGACCGGGCGATCGCCGAGGCCGGCGGCAGCGGGGCGCCGCTCACCGCCCTGCGCAAGGTCGGCCAGCCGTACATCACCGTGCTGCTCGATCAGGGCACGCAGCGGGCCGGATCGCGCGGCTTCGCGCTCTTCATGGGGCTCGTCGTCGTCCTCAACCTGATCCTCTATCGGTCGGGCCGCGCGCTGCTCGCCTTCCTCGTGACGCTCGCGGTCGTGATGGCGTTCTCGGTCGGCTACATCGGCCTGACCGGCGGCACGTTCACCATCGTGTCGCCGATGGTGCCGATGACGATCCTCATCACCACCACGGCGACGCTCGTCTACCTGCACTCGCGCTTCGTCGACCGGCCGCCGGGCGTGCCGCTCCACGATCACCACGTCTTCGCCCTCGAGAACAAGCTCGTCGCCTGCACCGCGTCGGTGTTCGCCACGGCGGTCGGCTTCACGGCGCTCGTCGTGTCGCACATCCGGCCGATCCGCGAGATGGGCATCTGGGTCGCGGTCGGGCTGCTGATCTCCTGGATCACGACGTTCACGCTCTTCCCCGCGCTGCAGAGCGTCCTGCGCACGCCGACCGCGGCCGAGCGCCGCCTCGCCGCGCCGTGGTTCCAGCACTTCACGGCATGGCTCCCGGGCGCGACGTACCGGGCGCGCTGGCCGCTCGTCCTCGGCGCGATCGCGATCTGCGCGGTCGGCGCCGGCGCGCTCTTCGGCGTCCGGGGCGTCGTGGCGCCGATGCGCCTCGGCACGAACCCGCTCGAGTACATCGACCAGCACTCGTCGGTCTACGAGGACACGCGCTGGGCCGAGCGCGCGCTCCCCGGCAACTCGATCGCCGAGCTCTGGATCAAGGGCGGCCTCGCGTCGATCTCCGAGCCCGACGTGCTGACGGGTCTGCACCGCTTCCAGACCTCGATGGAGCAGGAGCCCGGGGTCGGCGCGGCGATCGGCCCGACGACGTTCCTGCGGATGACGAGGTACGTGTCGGGGCAAGGCGACCAGTGGCCGGCGGACGCCGCGGGCGTAGACGACCTGGCCCGCGACCTCGAGGGCCTCGTGCCGATCGAGCCCATGCTCCAGCGCTTCGTGCAGCGCCACGGGCTCGGGCAGACGCACGTCACGCTGCTGACGAACGCGCAGGACCAGGCCGACTTCGAGCGCCTCCGCGAGCGGGTCGCGGCGCGCTGGGCCGAGGCGGTGAAGGCCAGCCCCGCGCTCGCGCCGCTCACCCTTCAGATGGTCGGCCTCGCGCCGCTGCAGGCGCGCTTCTCGCAGAGCCTCGTGCCGACGCTGACCGAGAGCTTCGTCCTCACGGCGGCGGTCATCTTTCTCACGTTCCTCGTCGTGTTCCGCAGCGGGCCGGCGCGCATCATGACGATGATCCCGTCGCTCTTCGCGATCCTGGCGATGTTCGCGTTCATGCGCCTGACGGGCATCCCGCTCAACGTCGCGACGATCCTGATCGCGTCGACCGTGCTCGGCACGAGCGAGAACGACCAGATCCACTTCTTTTACCACTTCCTCGAGAAGCGGAAGGACGGCTCGGTCGAGCAGGCGCTCCGCCACACGCTGACCGTCTCGGGGCGCGCAATCCTCTTCGCGACGCTCATCAACGCGGGCGGCTTCCTCGCGTTCGTGTCGTCGGACCTGCCGCCGATTCGTCAGTTCGGGCTGCTGTCGGCGATCGCGCTCGTGATGTCGATGATCGCGGACTTCAGCGCGCTGCCGGCGGCCCTGTGGATCATCTTCCGGGCGAAGCCGGACGAGGCGCCGGAGAAGTAGACGCGCGACCGCGCGGCCGCGCCCCGCGGAGACGGCGCGCGGTCGCCCCTACTGCAAGCACCGCAGCGCGGGCCCGATCGCCTTCGCGTCGTACGTCGCGCCGTCGACGTCCTTCAGCGTCGACCCGTTCTCGCCCACGATCTCCGGGCAGCTCACCGGCCAGAGCCGCCCGTCGTCGAGCAGGAACGCGCCCGGGTGCGCCGGCGCGATCCACGCCTCGTTGCCGCCTTGCAGCGACGCGCCGTAGGGGATCGCGTTGAACACGTCGAGGCCCGGGTTCACCTCGTTTCGCGCGAGGCGCGCCGCGGGGGCGGCGAGCGCGAACTGCAGGCGGAGGCCCGCTTCGACCACCGTGAGCGGCATGTTCGGGACCGCGAGGCGCGTGCCCTCGAGCATCCGTCCGAGCGGCGAGCAGTCGCAGCCGAGGCCCGTGGCCACGCTCACGCCCGCGTGGGCGAGGTCCCACGTCGCCGGGCCGCCGGGGCCGAGCGACCGCATCACGTCGAACGCGAGCGTGCCGCAGGCGCCGGCCCAGGGCACCGCGTGCTTGTCGGGGCGCGAGGCGAGCGCGGGCTCCTCGGTCCAGTGGCCGGGGATCTTCACCTCGCCGGTCGACGCCTCGAGGCCGCGGTCGAAGAGGCGGATCGCGACGCCGTCGCCGTACGGCCCGGAGATCGCGAGCGCGAAGCTGTCGATCGCGTCGACGTACTGCCAATCCGACCCGTACGCCTCGACGAGGCTGCGGGTCGTGTGCGGGACCTGGCCATACGGGACGAAGCCATTCGGCCCGAGCTCCTCGACGCCCGACTGGAACGTGGGGTCGGCCGATCGCAGGACGTACTGGCCCGCCCCGTTGACCGGGTTGCTGCCGATCCCCGTCGTGTCGGTGAAGATGAGGTAGAACTCCCCGTCGAGCCAGAGGGCGCTCGGCTGGCCCGCGCCATACACGTTCGGCAGGCCGTTCGCGTAGGGGTCGCGCGCGGCGTCGACGATGGGCATTCCGCCGTTCAAGCGCTGCCAGGATCGGCCGTCGTTGCTCACCGCGACGCCGATGCGCGTCCACGTGCTCGGCTTCTCCGCGATCCCGCCGTAGTACATGTAATAGGTGCCATCGACGCGGACGACCGACGGGTCGCAGGTGTGCGTGCCGTCGAAGTCGGCGAGATCGCCCGTCGGGGCGAAGACGTCGTCGAACGAATTGGCCGCCTTCTTCCCGTGGGCGTGCCACGGGCCGTCGAGGTTGTCGGTCTCGGCGTAGCAGATGTGGTCGCCGCCGAGGCCGCAGCACCACCACATGCGGTAGTTGCCGTCGAGCATCACGCTCGGCGAGTAGTCGTAGGTCGCGCCGTTCACGAAGGCCATCGCGTCGCCGCCGCGCGTCTCGGTCACGGTGAGCGTCGGGGCAGGGCGGCAGTCGGCGAGGCACGAGGCGCACGACTCCCCTGGATCGCACGCGCCGTCTCCGCAGACCGGCGGCGGGGCGCCCCCCACGCCGCCGGCGGCCGTGGTCGTCGCGCCGC
>CAIVJW010000263.1 GCA_903906315.1 uncultured delta proteobacterium
CGGCGGCACCGACGCGGGCGGCGGCACCGACGCGGGCGGCGGCACCGACGCGGGCGGCGGCACCGACGCGGGCGGCGGCACCGACGCGGGGGCCGCGTGCCCCACCTACGTCGACGCCGAGAGGACGTGCGCGAGCGCCGCGGACTGCGCGACGGTCGCGGTGGGCTGTCACTGCGGCCCCCAGCCCGTGGTCGGCGTGTCGAAGTCGCTCGCCGACCTCGCGAACAGCTGCGAGGCGTACGCCGCCAGCCACTGCCAGCTCGGCTGCCCGGCCTCGCTGGGGCAGGTCGCCGAGGACGGGAAGTCCCCGGAGGACGGCGGCGCGATCACCGTCGCGTGCGACCTCGGAAGGTGCCATACGCTGGTGGAGTGAGGGGTGCCGGGTGCTGATCGCCCGTGAGCACCCGGTACGCCTCGTCCTCGTACGTCCCCCGCTCGATGCGGCGCGACGACGGCTCGCCGACGCAGTACGCGCACAGCCGCAGCGCCACCCTCCTCGCGGGGTGGTAGCCCGCGCGGCCCCGAGGGTCCTTCGCGTCATAGACCCGCTCGATCGCCGACAGCTCGAGCTCCGCGACAACACCGAGAAGGAACCGCGCCAGGTGTCCTTCGGGCAGCCACTCGCGCATGTCGGGCGGCAGCAGCAGACGCGGCTCGAGGTTGTAGGGCAGGTAGCTCTTCGCCATCTCCACAACGAGACGCGCCACGCCGTTCGAAACGGATCGGTGGGCTCGTCCTTTCCCCGACACCCACCTAGAGGTCGATCTGCTCCACGTCCCCGACTGGCTCGCCGAGAAAGCGCGACGCCACCGCGGCAAAGCTCTTCGGCACGTCGGTCACCAGCAGCTCGAGCGAGCCTCGCCCTCCGGCCGGGCTCGCGAGCCCGCGCTCGGCGAGGAACGCGACGGCCTCGTCGGCGGTCGCGTGCGCGCTGTCGACGATCGTGATCGGCCTGCCGGCGAGCGCGGCGGCCTCGGCCTCGATCACCTCGCGTAGCAGGGGGAAATGCGTGCAGCCGAGCACGACGGTGCGCGCCCCCGCGCGCACGAGCGGCTCGAGGTAGCGACGCGCGACCAGGTGCGGCACCTCGCCCTCGACCCAGCCCTCCTCGGCGAGCGCGACGAGCAGCGGCGCCGGCTGGCCGGACACCTCGGTGCGCGTCGAGAGCGCGGCGATCGCGCGCGGATACGCGCCCGAGGCGATCGTGCCCGTGGTGCCCAGGATCCCGATGGGCTCGCCGCCCGACGCGGCGACGGCGGCGCGCGCGCCGGGGAGGATCACGCCGAGCACCGGCAGGTCGAGCTCGACGCGCATCATGTCGAGCGCGACCGAGCTGACGGTGTTGCACGCGACGACGATCGCCTTCACGCCCCGCCGGATGAGCACGCGCGAGCAGCCCAGCGCGTACTTGATGATCGTCTCCGGCGACCGCGTCCCGTACGGCACGCGCGCCGTGTCGCCGAGGTAGACGATGTGCTCGCCGGGGCAACGCTCTCGCAGCGCGCGCACGACCGTGAGCCCGCCGAGGCCGGAGTCGAAGACGCCGAGCGGCGCCTCCGGGCGGCGCGAGGGCGTGCTCACGCCGCCTCGATGCGCACCAGGCGAACGGGGCGGAGCAGGAAGGACTCCTTCGCGACGACGTCGAGGGCGGACCGCACGGCGCCCTCGCGCGCGCGGTGCGTGATCATCACGACCTCGGCCGGACCGAAGGCCTCCGCGGGCCGCCCTTCCTGCACGATCTGCTCGATGGAGACGCCCGCGTCCCCGAGGGCGCCGGCGAGCTTGGCCATGACGCCGGGCTGGTCGGCGACCGTGAAGCGGAGGTAGTAGCGCGTCTCGATGTCGGCGATCGGGCGCAGCGGCCGCGGCGCGAGCGCGATGGACCGCGTCTGCAGGCCCGCGACGCCGGCCACGATCGAGCGCGCGACGTCGATCACGTCGGCCACGACGCTGACCGCGGTCGGCAGGTCGCCCGCGCCCCGCCCGTAGACGAGGCACGGCCCGAGCGCCTTGCCCTCGAGCAGGACGGCGTTGAGCACGCCGGACACGTTCGCGAGCACGCTCTTCGAGGGCACCAGCGCCGGGTGTACGCGCAGCTCGATCGAGTCGCCGCGATCGCGGCCGATCGCGAGGTGCTTGATGGTGTAGCCGAAGCGCTCGGCGAAGCGGTGGTCGACCTCGTCGAGACCCTCGATGCCCTCGACCGGCACGGCGTCGCGGTCGACGCGCGCCCCGAACGCCAGCATCGCGAGGACGACGAGCTTGTGCGCGGCGTCGAAGCCGCCCGTGTCGAGCGTCGGATCGGCCTCGGCGTAGCCCTTCTCCTGCGCCTCGCGGATGGCCTGGTCGAGGCCGATGCCCGCCTCGCGCATGCGCGTCAGCACGTAGTTGCACGTGCCGTTGATGATCGCCGACAGGCTCTCGACGCGATCGCTTGCGAACGCCTCGCGCAACGTGCGGACGATCGGGATGCCGCCACCGACCGCGCCCTCGAACGCGAGGTCCGCGCGGTGCTCGTGGGCGAGCGCGAGGAGATCGGGGCCGCGCGCGGCGAGCAGCGCCTTGTTGGCGGTGACGACGCCCTTGCCGTTGCGCAGCGCGCGCTCGACGAGACCGCCCGCGAAAGCCTCGCCGCCCATCACCTCGACGACGACCTCGATGGCCGGATCGTCGACGATCTCGGACGGGTCCGTCGTGAGCCAGGCGCGGTCGCACTCCGGCACGCGCGCCTTGTCGACCTCCCGCACGAGCACCTTGCGCACGACGATCCTCGCGCCGCACCGGTCACCGATCGCGCCCGCGTGCTCCGCGAGCAGCCGCAGCACGCCGCCGCCGACGGTGCCGCAACCGAGCAGCCCCACCTGGATGGGGGCGCGTTCGCGCCCGTGCGGGACCCCTCCATGGGGTCCCGTGCGGTCTGCGAACCGCAGCGGTCGCTGCTCGTCGACCGACACGGGCCCGTCGCCCGCCGGATTGGTGGAGATCGTCATGGGGCCCGCAGCGTAGTCGACGGGGCCGCGGGGCGCAGCGCCGATCGGGAACGCGGGCGGCCTTCGCCCTTCTCCGCCGCGGCGCGCCCGCCTATCCTCGCCGACCATGGCCGGATCGGACACCAAAGGGATCCTCGGGGGCAGCATGCGCTTCAACGTCGGCGAGGACGAAGGCGGCAGCGCCGCGCCGCTCCTGCCGCTGCGGCTGCTCGTGGTCGCCGACCTCGTGCCTCGGGACGAGCACAACGCGGGCGCGAGCGCGCCGATGGAGGCCGTGCGCGTCGATCCCGCGCGCTTCGACGATCTCTTCGCGAAGCTCCGCCCGCGCATCGCCGTCGAGGTGCCGAGCGTGCTCACCGGCGGTCGCCTCGTGCGACTCGACCTCGCGCCGACGAGCCTCAAGAGCTTCCGCCCCGACGGCCTCTGCGCCGAGCTGCCGCTCCTTCGATCCCTGCTCGACGGGCGCCTCGTGCTCGATCGCCTGCGCGACGGCAGCCTCGGCGAGAGCGCCGCGCGCGGAGAGCTCGAGCGCCTCTGGTCGGGATCGACCTTCGCCCGCGAGGTGCTCGGCCTCATCGAGCAGGCGCGCCCCGCGCCCGTCGCACCGCCCGCCGCGGCGCCCGCCGCTCCCGCCGCGCCCGACGTCGACGCGCTCCTCGCGATGGTCGACCTGGGCGACCCCTCCGACGCCGCGCCCGCGGCCGCGCCCCCGCCGCGCCCGGCCCCCGTCGCGCCGTCGAGCCCGATCGGCGCGCTCATCGACAGCGTCGTGCGCTCCGCGCGCCCGGGCGGCGCCGGCCCGATCCGCCCGACCGAGGCCATCGCGCGCGTCGAAAAGGCCCTCGCGGTGCAGCTCGGCGCGATCCTCCAGCACCCCGAGGTGCGTCGGCTCGAGGAGGCGTGGCGCGGCCTGCGCCTGCTCGCCGACCGCGCGCAGGGCGTCCCCGGCCTCGAGCTCGACGTCGTGAGCGCTCGCCCCGACGAGGCCGCAGACGCGCTCGCCGCGGTGGTGCGCGCCGGCGGGTCGCGCCCGCCCGTGTCGGCGGCGATCGTCGACGTCACGATCGACGGCAGCGCTGCCGCGTTCGCCCGCCTCGCGGCCATCGCGCTGACGGCCGAGGCGTACACGGTCCCCGTCGTCGTCAACGGGTCGCCGAAGCTGCTCGGGCTCGCTTCGCTCGACGAGGTCGAGCGCTACGACAACAAGGCCGCGCTCTTCGAGGCGCCCGCGCGCGCTCCCTGGCGCGCCCTCGCGTTCAAGCCCGAGCTCCGCTGGGTCTCGATCGCGCTGAACCCCGTGCTCGCGCGCGGGCCCTACGACAAGTCGACCTCGCGCGTCCGCGAGGCGGTCGTACGCGAGCTCCCCGACGACGACGCCGCGCGCGTGTGGACGGCGCCCGCCTACCTCCTCGGCGCGCTCATCGCCGCGAGCTTCCGCGAGACCGGCTGGCCTTGCCGCATCGCGGGCACGCCGCGCGCCGGCGTCGTGGGCAACCTGCCCGTGCACGAGCAGCCGACGGGCTACGAGGGCGAAGAGGCGATCGCGATCCCGACGCGATCCTTCGTCTCGACCGACGCGCAGCGCGATCTCGCGAAGCTCGGCGTGCTGTGCCTCGCGGCGGCGCCGAACAGCGACTCCGTCTACGTGCTGAGCGCGCCCACGGCCTACGTCACGCCGCCCAAGCGCAGCTACGACAGCGCCTCGAGCGAGCCGGAGGTCCGCCTCGATCGCGTCCCGCTCGGCGACCAGCTCTTCGTCGCGCGCCTGGCGCAGTTCCTCCGCCTGCTCGGCGGCCGCATGCCCACGAGCGCCGATCCCGCGGAGACGCAGCCGGTCGTCGAGGCCGCGGTCGGTGCGCTCTTCGAGGGCGTCGGCCCCTCCGGCCCCGAGGTCCACGTCACCGCCTCGCGCGCCAGCGCCGCCGTGCGCGTGCGCCCGCGGCGCTTCCTCGGTGTCGGGCTCGAGGAGATCGAGCTCGAGATCCCGCTCGGCTGACGAGCTCCGGAGCGGGGCAACCACGGAGCACAGCGGCGACAGAGCCCAGAGAAGATCGCAGAGGTGGGTCCTCTCGCCCCTGTGATCTCTGTGATCTCTCCGCCTCTGTGGCTCCTCTCTCTCTCCGCCTCTGGACCGAGCGCGCTCCCCGCGCACTGCAAAACGCGAAACGGCCGCCGGATCGCTCCGACGGCCGCCCTGCCGAGGCGCCCTCCGCGCTCCGTGAGAGCGCGGGGTTTGGGGCCGCCATCGGCCCCATCGCGACCGCCGCGCTACTCCTTGTCGAGCTTGCCGACGAGGCTCAGCGTGAAGAACGCGCCCATGTACTTGAAGTGCGGGCGCACGCGCATGTCGACCTTGTACCAGCCCGCGTTGCCGGGGACCTCTTCGACGATGATCTGCGCCTTGCGGAGCGGGCGACGGCCACGGATGGCCGGCGTCACGACGTCCTGATCGGCAACGTACTGCCCGATCCAGTCGTTTAGCTCCTTCTCGAGATCCGCGCGCTCCTTCCACGTACCGATCTGCTCGCGCTGCAGCACCTTCAGGTAGTGCGCAATGCGGCAGATGATGAACATGTACGGGAGCTGCGTGCCGAGGCGGTAGTTGAGGCCTTCCTCGCTCTGGCCGAAGGTCTTCGGCTTCTGGGCGCTGTTGGCCGAGAAGAAGCACGCGTTGTCCGAGTCCTTGCGGAAGGTGAGGGCGATGAAGCCCTCCTCCGAAAGCTCGAACTCACGGCGCTCCGTGATCATGATCTCGGTCGGGATCTTGGTCTGGATCTCGCCCATCGCCTCGTACTGGTGCAGCGGCAGGTTCTCGACCGTGCCGCCGGCCAGCGGGCCGATGATGTTCGGACACCACCGGAACTGGGCGAAGCTGTTCGCGATGCGCGTCGCGAACGCGAAGACCGAGTTGCCCCAGCAGTAGCCGTCGTGGTTGCCGACGACCTCCTCCTCGTAGTTGAACGCCTTCACCGGGACGGTGTTGGCGCCATACGGGAGGCGGAGCAGGAAGCGCGGCATGGTGAGGCCGACGTAGCGCGCGTCCTCGGTCTCGCGGAACGCCGTCCACTTGGTGTACTGCGGGCCCTCGAAGAGCGAGCGCAGGTCCTTGAGGTTCGGCAGGTTCTGGAAGTCCTTCAGGCCGAAGAACCCGGGGCCCGTGGCCGCGAGGAACGGCGCGTGGGACATGGCCGCGACGGACGCGCACTTCTGGAGGAGCGCGATGTCCTGCGGGCCGGGGCCGAAGTCGTAGTTCGCGACGATGGCGCCGAAGGGCCGCCCGCCGAACTGACCGTATTCCGCCGAGTAGACGATCTTGTAAAGGCCGCTCTTCGGCACCTCGGGGGCGTCCTCGAAGTCCGCGAGGAGGTCCTCCTTGGAGCAGTTGAGGAGCTCGCACTTGATGTTCTCGCGGAAGTCCGTCCGATCGATGACGAACTTGAGGCCGCGCCACGCCGACTCCAGCTTCTGGAAGGCAGCGTTGTGGAGGATCTCGTCGATCTGCCGCGAGAGCTTCGCGTCGATCTCGGCGATCATCGCGTCGACGAGGGCCTTGTCGACCTTCTCGCCTTCACGCTTCGGCGTGACGAGCTCGGCGATGAACGCCTGCACGCCGCGCTTCGCGATCTCGTAGCCCTCGTCGCCGGGGGCCATCTTCGTCTCGGCGAGGATCTCGTCGAGCAGCGTCCCGCCTTCGAGGGTCTGGGCGCTCTGGGAGCCCGAGGCCTGGGTGTCAGTCGCCATGGCTCACTCCCCTTCCTTCTTGAGGCCGAGCTCGTTGATGAGCCGGTTACGCTGCCCCGGATCACCGAGGATTTGCTGGATCTTGTTGCGGAAGGCCTTCTCGTTGCCGAGCGGCCCCTTCAGCGCCGTGAGGGCGGCGCGCAGGTCGAGCAGCTTCTTCAGCTCGGGCACCTGCGTCGCGATCGCCTCGGGCTCCATGTCCGACAAGCGACGGAACTTCAGGTTCACGTTGAGCTCGCCCTCCGCCTCGCCCTCCGACAGCTTGTCCTTCACGGCGAAGGAGAGCGCGAGCTTCTGCTCGCTCATCACCTTCTGGAAGTTGTCCTTGTCGACGTTGATCGGCTTGCGGTCCTCGAGCGGTCGAGGGTCGGGCCGCTGCGTGAAGTCGCCCATCATGAGCATCTTCAGCGGAAGCTCGACCTCTTCCTTCGCGTTGCCCGTGGCGGGCTTGTACGTGATGTTGACGCGTTCCTTCGGCGCAACCGATTGTTCTTTCGACATCGTCCTGGGCTCCTTTCCCTCGGCCTTTGGGCGAATGATTCAGTGTGCAATCGCGCCGCACGGCAGCGCGCTTACCTCCCCCGGCACGGCGGGGCGCAGAGCTGGCTCGGTGGCCCCCGGCTGTCACTTCAGCGCGAGCCCGCGGGGCGAGCCACCCCGGGGGGAGCGGAGCATAGCCAGAAGTCGACCGCGCACGCCACGTGATATTCGCCCTCACGGTGAGCGAACACGCCAAGCGCGTTGCGCGTCCGCCGCCGTTCGATCCGCGCCGCAACGCGGCAGGGGCCGGGCCCGCGCTCGCACCGGCACCCCTCGCGGGCAGGCGGCCCCGGGGCGGCCGACTGGACCCGACCACACCGCATCCTTCCACGAGCGCCGATCGCCAGCCCCTCGGCGCACCCGCGGTGCGCGCGCGTCACGTCGGCACGAACGTGAGGCGCAGCGCAGCGGTCGGATCGAGCTCGCACAGCCGCTCGAACGCGGCCGTCTCCTTCGCGCGCGCGTCGGGCGAGGCCATGTCACCCATCGGTGCGTTCACGGCCCGGTGGGCCTCGTAGAGCGCGGCGAACAGCTCGGCGCAGAGCTCCGGCTCCCACTCGGCGAGGCGGTGCTTGTCGACGAGCCGGTCGAGGCCGTCGAGCTGCGCCTTCGCGAGCGCGAATTGCCCCGCGCGCAGGCAGATCTTCGCGAGCTCGAGCCGAGCACGGAAGCGCTCGGACGACGACGTCGCGGAGCGCGCGGCGCGAGCGACGACGCCGACCGCGCGCTCGATCTGTCCCTCGGCGACGGCCTCGCGCGCGTCCTTCAGCGCACGGTCGAGCGGACGCGCGGGCGCACCGCCTCCCCCGCCGCCGAACGCGCCCGCGACCTCGGACGCGATCCACGCCTTGGTCGTGTCGTCGGCGAACGGCGAGCCGTCGTCGAAGCAGAGCTCCGCGAGCTTCGGCGCGCGCGACAGGAGGAACGCGAGCTCGCGCAGCGCCGTCTGCTTCGCCGCTGCGTACTCCTCGCCGAGGTTGTCGAGCGCGGTCGCGAGGTAGCGCTGCAGGTCGAGCCACAGCGGCGCCGCCACGGTCGCCCCGTCCGCAGCGACGACGAGGTCGGACCACGCGCTCGCCGCGACGAGCGACTCGAGCTGGTCCTTCAAGTAGTACGGCGGCGCCGGGACGAACGTCCTCCCGCCCTCGTCGGGCGGCGTGGCCACGACCTGCAGCCACGCGCCGGTGCGCAGCAGGTGGTAGCCCATCGCGGCGGTCGGATCGGCCGTGCGCAGCACGTCGCCCGCGCGCGCCAGCAACATCGCTACGTCGCCGAGCGCGGCGTTCGCGGCCTCGGGCGAGTCGATCGACTCGGGCGAGAGGCCGCCGGCCACGGGCGCGGCCTCCGACTGCGCGTACTCGACGACCGCGGGCTGCTCCTCGTCCGGCACGCTCGCGGCGGGCTCGGGCTTCGGCGGCGGGGGCGGAGGGGGCGGCGGGGGCGGAGGAGGCGGCAGCTCCTTCGGGCACACCCCGAGCAAGCGACGCGCCGCCTCGCGCAGGCCCGACAGACCACCGTAGTTGTCCGCGAGGCGGTCACGCAGCTCGCCGTCGAGCTGCCCGGTGACCTTGTCGAGCGCGGCGACGGTGTCGTAGTCCTTCGCGACCAGCGTCAGCGAGCTGATCTTCGCGGCGGCGACCTCGCCGTACCACGAGGCGAGGTTGGCGCGCGCGCGCGGGCGCTTCAGGGGCGGATACATCGGCTCCCAGAACGCGATCGTCAGCTCGAGCAGCAGCACGACCCCGTCGAGCGCACCGATCAAGCCCTCGACCGAGGTCTTTCCGGCGGCCCAGTAGAGCGCGGCGCGGAAGTCCTTCGACTTGTCGCTGAGGATCTCGTCGGCGCCCGAGACGACCGATCCCCATTCGACCTTGACCTGGTCGATCGACTGGAGCTTGTCGACCTCGTTCTTGATGCCCTCGAACTGCTCGTCGTAGGTGACGTCGACCCCGACGCCTCCTCCGATGGGCTCGAGCAACGCAGAGAGTCGTTCCTTGGAAGCGGCGAGGACGTCGTCGATCGACATGAGCGCCGGAGAGTAGCAAAGCCCGCCGAGGCGTGTGCGCCTCCATTTCGACGAGCCGTCCGAGCCACGGGCGGGCTCCTTCGTCGCGACGCCAGGACAACCGCCAAGCCCTTTCGACGCGCGACGGAGGCGGCTATCCTCGCGCCGCAAACCGGCGACGAGCCGCTCGCCCAGGGCGAGGCGGGTCCGGCCGCTCGACGGCCCGACGGGCGAGGGACCTCGCGGGCCAGCCAAGCGGGCTTGCACACTGAAACGACGACGCTCCCATGCCTCCCACGCAGACCTCGAACGACACTCCGCCTCGCGCCCGGCTGCCTCGCAGCCTGGCGGAGATCCGCGCGGCCGAGGCGAGCGCGCGGCGCGAAATCGTGGAGCTCGAGCGCACGATCGCGGAGCTCGAGCGGCGCGAGGGCCCCGTCGGCGATCGCGCGATGGCGTCGAAGCGCGAGGCGGAGAAGCGCAAGGCCGAGCTCAACGTGCTCGTGCAGCGGCTCCGGGAGCAGCACGACGATGGGCAGCGCGCCCGCCGGCTGCGGCTCGGCGTCGCGATCCTCGCGCTCGTCGGCGCCGGCGTGCTCGCGGCGCGCCTCGTGCCGACGATGACGACCGGCCTCGCGACGACGACGTCCGCGATCAACGCCGCCACGGCGCCGTTCCAGAGCTCGGGCTTCGGCGAGCTGCGCACCAGCTGGGGCGTCGAGCCGACGGAGCTCTCCGCCGTGAAAGGCACCTGTTACGTGGCGGTCGGCTCCGCGGCCGACGGCCCCGCGCTCCTGCGGGTGCAGCACGGCTTCGGGACCGTCGAGGGGCGCGGGTCGGTCGGCTTCTGCGCTTGCACGGCGGAGCCCATCAAGGTCACGCCCTCCGGCAAGGAGCCGCTCGCGCTGCGCATCCTGACGAGCCCGGCGTCCGCGGTCGGTGGCGCCGATCTCTTCGCGACCCGCGACGTGCGCCCCGCGACCGTCATCCCCGAGACGGTCGACCGCGCGTGCGCGGAGGACGCCATCGATCAGTGGATGGCCGGGCGGTCGGCGACGGAGGCGCCCGCGCCGACCCCGGTCGAGGCGAAGCTCGCCGCGTTCGGCGCGCGCTTCGTGACCGTGGCGAGGGCGGAGGACGCATTCGCCGTCGTGCCCGCGGCTGCGGAGACGTGCTTCGCGGCGATCGCGCACGATCCCGGCGACGCGCTCGCGCTGCGCCTCTCGGGCGGCGCACGCCCCGCGCAGCCGAAGAAGGGCGCGATCGCGTTCTGCACGAAGGCGGCGCGGCAGCTCTCCGTGTGGCGCGCCGGGAGGGGCCTCGTGACGGTATTCTCGGCGCCCGCTCCCCGCGTGGGCGGCGTGCTCGGAATGCGCGACCTCGCCGAGCGGGCAGGCGCGCAGCCGACCACGACCTGGGTGTCGGCAGAGGATCTCGCGTACGACTCGGCCGCGACGCTCGCCGCGAGCGGCATGTCGCCGAGCCTCTACCTCGAAGCCGCCGCCCTGCCGCGCGCTTCGGTCCTCGCCTTCTCCACGGACGCGCGCTCCACGGTCGTGATCGACGCGGGCGATCCAGGGACGGTGTGTCGGCCGCAGACGGTCCTCGGCACGATGCAGGCGCTCTGCCTCGAGACGCGGCCCGGGGCGTGGAGCCCGCTGACCGGCCTGCCGACCGGGTCGCTCGCCGCGCAGCGCCCCTCGTGGATGCCCAGCGCGGGCACCTTCGACCGGCCGCGGCTCGAGCGCATGCTCGACGTGCTGTCGTTCGCGCGGCGAATGACCCTCGCGGGGTTCGAGCTGGTGACGTTCGGCGGAGCCCACGCGACCCCGCTCGGCGCGCGCATCACGGGCCGCAGCGGCGAGAAGGAGATCGTCGCGATCGCGCTCGGATCGCAGGCCCCCTGGGTGCAGCCGCTGTCGGACGGCGCGCCGTGGACCCTCGACGACGCGCCAAGGGTCGTCCCGCTGCCGCCGGGGCAGGCCGTCGATCTGATAGCGACGCCGCGCCCGCTCCCGCTCGGGCAGCGCGAGATCCTCGTCTGGCGGCGGTAGTCCGGGGGTCTCGAGCGAGCGGCGCGCGGTCCGTCGGGGCCGCGTGCAAGCAGAGAATGCGCGCAGCGACGCTGCACCGAGCGCCGCGCGAGCCTCGCGCAGCGCCGTCGGGCTCGATCAGCCGAGGCCGTCGAGGAAGGTGGCGAGCGAGAGGTCGGTGCGCGACACGAGCGCGTCGAGCTGCGGCCCGAGCGCGCGGCGCGAGACGTCGACATCCACCGTCGGCGGCGCGGCGAGGTCAGCGACGTGCTCCGCGTTCCAGGTCGGCGCGATGAGCTCGCGGAACGTCGCGACGTGCGGAGATCCGATGTGCAAAATGGCCGTCTTCTGGGGCTCCCAGAACACGTTGAGCAGCGTCCGCTGCCACTTCGCGAGCCGCAGTGTCATGTCCATCCACACGGCTGCCGCGTACGCGTCGCCGACGCCGAGCGGCAGCCGGGCGCAGAGCCCCGTCCGAGGAAGCTCCTGGCCTCGGAACGGCTCGACCGACGCGAGCAGGTTGTGCATCACCCAGAAGCGCACCTGGTCCGTGCCGAGCGTGGCGTCCCAGAGCGCCTTCATGGGCTGCGTGGCGAGCCACGCGCGGTAGCCCGCCGACGCGGCGTCGGGGTCGTCGAGGGACGGCGGCACGATGCGCGAGACGCGGTCGAGGAAGGCCTCGACCGGAAGCCCCCTCCCCTGCGTGGCGAGCTCGTACGCCGCCGAAAGAAGGGGGAAGACGGCGATGGGGAGGGCGCCGCCCATCGCGACGAGCTGCCCGTAGTCGTACGTCCCGAAGACGAGGATCGGGTAGCTGCGGCCCGCGTTGTCGCCGCTCGCGGCCCACGCGCCGACCAGCCCTCGGACGGGCCCGTCGTCGGTGCGCCCCTCGGGGCGGTAGATGAAGAGCCCAGACCCCGTCGAGTACGCGGCGTCGAACCCCTGACCGAGCGACCGACGGGCGTGATCGAGCGAGTCGCCCAGCCAGCGGTCGAACGCGCCGAGCTCCTCGCCGCCGGCGTTCAGGCGGATGAAGTCTCCGGTCGCGGGGAGCTTGCCGAAGCAGCCCATCTGCGGCGGGGTCGCCGGTGCTCTCTTTCGCCGCCAGAACATGGATCCTCGGACCTAGTGATACACGATGGTGCGCTCGGCGCGCCAGGATCCCGCGCCTCGGGCGCGCGGAGCGGCCCCCCCTGCGCGCCGGAGGAACCGAGTGCTCTCGGACGCGCCACGCGAGCCCCCCCGGAGTTTCCGTCGCGTCCCCGGCCGGTAGGCGGTTGTCAGCGCCGGGGCGCTGGCCCAGGATCCTCCCCGTGATTTCAGGCGGCGTCCGCGGCATCCCGTTCGTGCTCCTGACCGTGACCGCGTGCGGAGGCGCGCCGCCGCCCGAGCACCGTCCCGCTGCCCCGCCGCAGAGCGAGGCGACAACCGTCGTCAAGATCGAAGGCTCCGCCTCCGCCGACAAGGACGACCGCGACGGGGACGGCATCGGCGACGCGTTCGACCTCTGCGCAGGCCCCCTCGAGGACGGCAAGGGGGAGCACCCGTGGGACGGCTGCCCGGACTCGGCCGACCCGGCCCGGCGCGTGACGCCCTGGGGGCCCTCCCCCAAGCAGGCCATCCGGGTCACGCGCGGCGAAATCAAGATCAGCGAGGAGATCCTCTTCCCATCCGGATCCGCATCGATCGAGCCCGCGTCGCAGGAGCTGCTCCGCTCGATCGCGCAGGTGCTGAAGGACGTGCCGGAGATCGAGCTCGTCGAGATCGCCGGCCACGCCGACGACAGCGGCTCCGACGACCACAACCGCAAGCTCACCGACGCCCGCGCCCGGTCGGTCATGCAGGACCTCGTCGGCAAGCAGGTCGCCCGGGGGCGGCTGCGCGCCGCCGGCTACAGCGCCTACTGCCCGCTGACGACCGGCAAGGACGAGGCCGATCGCGCCAAGAACCGGCGCGTCGAGTTCCGGATCCTGCGGCGCGCAGGGAAGAACCTCGAGTCCCCGTGGGCGGGGTGCGCGGAGGCCGAGAACCACGGGATGAAGCCCACGCCGCTCCCTCCTCCCGCCGGCCCGAAGGCGCCCAACGACGACGGCAAGGCCGCGATCGAGTGCTCCGACGCGGCCATGAAGCCGTGCCAGAAGCGCTGCGACGGCGGCGACGTCGAGGCCTGCGAGGCCCTCGCGAACCTGCTCGGCAGCGACGACCCGAAGCGCGCGTTCGCGGCGGCCGCTCGGGCGTGCACGCTCGGCGCGCTCCACTTCTGCACCCGCGCGGCGGCCGACCTGCGCAGCGGCCACGGCGTCGCGAAGGACCCGAAGCGCGCCCACGCGCTCGTCGCGTCGGCGTGCGAGAAGGGCAACGGGCGCGCGTGCACGGAGGCCGGATCCGACCTGCGCGCCGGCGCCGGCGAGGCCAAGGACGACGCCGCGGCGGCCCAGCTGCTCCAGCGCGGCTGCGACGCGGGGGATGCGGGCGGCTGCGAGCTGCTCGCGGCCGCGGCCTGGGGCGGCGAAGGCGCGCCGAGGGACCGCCGCAAGAGCCTCGAGCTGACCATCGGCGCGTGCGAGCTCGGCAGCACCAAGGCCTGCGCGACGATCGCGACCGCGTCCGAGGCGGAGCCTGCCATCGCGAAGCGGAGCCGCGGTCGCGCGCTCGCCGCGCTCCACGTGGCGTGCGAGCAGGACGAGGCCGCGGAGGCGTGCGAGGCGATCGCGAAGATGCGCGTCCAGCCCGGCGAATGGCAGGCGTTTCCGCTGTGCTCCGCGGGGGATTTCAAGGCTTGTCGCGCCGCCTGCGGGGTGGCCTACGCGAGCGAGCCGTGTCTCGAGCTCGGCGTCGCGCTGCTCTACGGCACCGGCGTGCGCCGCCGGTCGGCCGACGCGCTCGCGCTGTTCACTGAGGCGTGCCGCGAGGGCAGCGCGCGCGGGTGCGCCGCGTCCGCGCTCCTCCGCGCCAGCAACAACCAGGACCCGCGGTCCGAGCGCGCGGCGGCGAACGACTTCGACGCGGCGTGCGCCCTCGGCGACGCGAGCGGCTGCGTCAACCACGCGCTCATGGAGCTCGACGGCCTCGGCACCTACCGCGACGAGGAGAGCGCAGCGCACGCGCTCGACGCCGCCTGCTCGAAGGGCGTGGCGATCGCCTGCGCGCACGCCTCCCGGCTCGCGGCCCGCGGCGTGGGTGCACCGAAAGACGCCGCGCGAGCCAAGGATCTGATCGATCGCGCGTGCAAGGGCGGCTTCCGCCCCGCGTGCCCGCCTCCGCCCGGCTGAAGCCGTCGCACCCCGCCGCTGCTAGCGCCCGACGAGCCGCGAAGAGATGCCGCCTGCGAGGCAGGCGACCGCCGCGACGACGGCGAACGCGATCGGGAGGTTCGGCGTGCCACCGTCGCCGGCGGGCGCGTCGGCCGCGTGGGCCTTCGCCGGCCCCGCGTCCGGGTCGTCGTGCGCGTCGTGCGCGCCGTGCGCGGCCCCTTTCGCGGCCGCGCCGCGGCGAGCGCCCTTCGGAGCCGCAGGCCCCGCGTGCTCCGGCGGCGCCGCGTCGCCCTTCACGAGGAGGTCGGCCTGATCCGGGTGCTCGCCGAGCCAATCGACGGTCCCGTCGTCGAGGTGATAGAGCGCCCCGACCATGTGCGCCTGCCCCGACTTGAGGCGCGCGCGCACCAGCGAGCTCTTCGTGATCACGTCCGCCATCGACTGCAGGACGTTGCGCACGATCGCGGGCTCTACGAGCGACTTCGGGTCGGCGCCCGGGGACTTCGCCTTCTCCATCGCCACCGCGGGCAGGATGTTGTCGACGAGGGCGGGGATGTGGCCGTGGAGCTCCGCGCCCGTCATCACCGCGGTGACCGCCCCGCAGCGCGTGTGACCGAGGACGACCAGCAGCGGCGTGCCGAGGTGATCGACGCCGTACTCCACCGTGCCGAGCTCGTCCGTGTCGGCGACGTTGCCGGCGACCCGAACGACGAACAAGTCGCCGATCCCCTGGTCGAAGAGCAGCTCGTCGGGGACGCGTGAATCGGAGCACGCGAGCAGCGTCGCCAGCGGGTGTTGCCCCGCCACGAGCTCGCGGATCCGGTCGAGCCCCTGGCGCGGGTGGCGCAGCTTTCCCGCAGCAAACGCCGCGTTCCCCTGCTTCAGCCGCGCGAGCACCTCCTCCGCCGGTGGCAGCGCAGACGCCGCCGAGCCGGCCGACGCCGATCCGGCCGGCGCACCGGCCGAGGCCGACGCAGAAGGCGCAGCGGGCGGGTGCCCATGCTGCGCGGAGGCAATGCGTCCGGCGGACGCGATCAGAGCCACCGAGAGGGCAGCGACGACGACGGAATGGCGCACGGTCGAGGGAGAAGCAAGCCGCGCGCCGATCGACCAGCTGCGATCTCGCCCCGGATCCAGGCCGGGTGACGCCTGCGACCGCCAGGGCCGTGACGCTCCGCCAGCGCGCCGTCGGCCCGCGTCGTCCGTCGCGCGCAGCGCCCCGGGCTCGGCTACCGTTCGAAGCACCCGAGGAGGGTCGCCATGCCGTTCGCCCCGCTCCCGTTCGCCTGCGGCGCCGCCGCCTGGTCCCTGGCCGAGTACCTGCTCCACCGGTTCGTCGGGCACGGCCCGCGCCGCACGCCGCCCGAGGGCCTCGCGCGCTTCGTCTCGCCCGCTGCGTTCGCCGCGGAGTTCAACCGCGAGCACATCGCGCACCACGCCGACCCGACGTACTTCGCCCCGACCTCGCGCAAGGCCGCCGCCGCCATCGCCGCGCTCGGCGTGTTCGCCACCGCCGGGTCGATCTTCTTCGGCCGCCGGCGAGCCCGCTCGTTCGCGCTGGGGTTCGCCGCGACGTACGGCGCGTACGAGGTGCTGCACCGCCGCATCCACACCCACGGCCCCGGCGGCGCGTACGGGCGCTGGCTGCGCAAGCACCACCTCTACCACCACCACGGCAGCCCGAAGCAGAACCACGGCGTCACCTCCCCGCTGTGGGACCGCGTCCTCGACACCGAGACCCGGTCGCCGCGCGTGCGCGTGCCGCGACGCATGGCGCCCGCGTGGCTCCTCGACCC
Organism: uncultured delta proteobacterium; assembly: GCA_903906315.1. GTDB lineage: Bacteria > Myxococcota_A > Polyangia > Polyangiales > Polyangiaceae > CAIVJW01. Next base: position 16,360 of record CAIVJW010000263.1, read on the forward strand.
CGAAGGCGCCGTGCGACCGGAGCTCCGCGACGACTACGAGATCGTCGACCGAGCGAGCGCCGTCGTCGAGCCCGCCTCCGCGTCGGATTGACCCTCCCATCGCCGCGCGAAACCCTTCGCGCCAAGCGTTTGCGCCATGCCAGCCACCGCCATCCTCTACATCGCCGAGCGCTGCAACCAGTCCTGCGTCTTCTGCCTGGAGGAGGACGGCGGCTGGAGCGAGTTCGTCGATCCCACCACCGACCAGGTGAACGCCGAGCTGGTGCGGCTCTGGTCGCGCGGCGCGCGTCAGCTCACCTTCATGGGCGGCGAGACGTTCTTCCGGAAGGACCTCGGGCGCATCATCGCGCGCGCCCGCGCGATCGGCTTCGGCCGCGTCGGCGTCACGACCAACGGAACCGTGATCTCGAAGCCGGGCTTCATCGAGGCCCTCTGCGCGGCCGGGCTCGAGTTCATCGAGCTCTCCGTCCACGGCCACACGACGGAGCTCGCGCGCGCCGTCACGGGCGAGGCCTTCACGTTCGATCGCCAGGCGGGCGCGATGGCGGAGATCGACGCGACGCGGCGCCTGCCGACGATCGTGAACGTGGTCGTCTGCCGCGAGAACCACGGCGCGCTCGTCGACGTGATCCGCTACGTGTGCGGCGCGCTCGGCGGCGTCCCGCTGCGCCTCAAGCTCAAGTTCGTCTCCCTCCAGGGCCTCGCCGCGACGGACGCCGCGCGCACCCCGCCGCTCGCGTACGAGGACGTCGACCTCGTGGCCGCGGGTGACGAGCTCGCGCGCCGCGCCGTCCCCTTCTGGTTCTACAACGTCCCGCTCTGTCGCCTCGGCCCCCACGCGCCGCGCGCTCACGAGACCTCGACCCTGGCGCTCGACGAGACCTACTTCGACTTCGACCACCGCGGCCCGGCGGCGTACTACGCCTCGGGCCACCAGCTCGAGGGGCGCGTCTGGCCCGACGCCTCGTGCGGCCCCTGCTCGCTCCGCCCCATCTGCCCCGGCCTCGAGGAGACCTACCGCCTCGCGCACGGCGACGGCTGCCTCAGCGCGCGCGACGACGACCCCGAGGCTCTGCTGGCGTTCGCCCTCGCCGACCGCGGCGCGGACCCCTCGGCCGCTCGATCGCGCCTGGAATCGCTCCGCGCCGCCCCCCGCCCCTCGCGCTTCCTCCGCCCCCGAGCGGACGGCGCGCTGCGCTTCCACCACGACGACCTGCCCGAGCCCGTCGACCTCACGGTCGATCCGCGACGGGACGGCGCCCCGGCGTTCATGGCGACCGCGCGCTTCGCTCTCGCCTACCGCCGCTTCTCCGACGGCGACCCCAGCACACGCCCCGCCGTCGCCGAGCTGCTCGCGCGCGCCGCCGCGGCGCTGAACGACGCCGACCGCCGCGGGCTCGACCTCGAGAGCGCCCGCGCGCACGTCGCCTCCGCCGCCCCCGCGGCGTTCCGCCTCGACGCCTCGACGCCGACCGCACCGACGAAGCCGAAGCGCGTCGGCCTGCCCATCCTCGCGCGCTGAGCGCGCCCCAACGCGAAAAGCCCCGGCTCCTCTCGGAACCGGGGCTTCGTCGCGTCACCCTGAGAGGCTCAGCTCCCCTTGCCGAACTTGTCGCCGATGCTCGGCGGGCAGTTCGTCGCGCGGAAGAAGCTCATCGGGAACGGGTGGTTCGACCGGAGCGGCTTGACCTGCATCACCACCGTCACCGGCGGCGCCGACATCTGCCAGGTCACGTTGAAGACCTTGTCGTCGTCCTTCTCGGCCGTGACCGTGCCGGTCTCGAACAGCCGGAAGACGCCCCACGCGCCGTCGCGGATGATCTCCTCGTCGAGCCCGCCGGCTCCACGCACCTGGATGCGCGCGCCCTTCTTCTTCTCGCCGGGCCACGCGAAGTCCTGCCAGATCTCCTTCTCGTTTCGGTAGACCTTCTTCTGGCCGTCGACCTCGAAGATGACCTCCGACACGATCGGGCTCACCGTCTTCAGGTTGATGCTGAAGCTGACCTTCGGCTTGTCGCCGCCCTCGGCCCAGAGCGCGTCGGTGATCTCGTCGACGCGGTGCAGGCACGTGTAGAGCAGCGGGTTGAAGGGCGACGACGGGCGCGCCGGGCGCGGGCGCGCCTCGAGGTGCGACCGCGGGATGAACTCGTGCGCCTCCTTGTCCATGAACCCCTTGAGGTGCTGGTCGTAGAAGCCCCAGACCACGCCGTCCTTCGGCTTGAAGAACGCGATCGCGTCCTCGAACGAAGCGTCGCGCGTCGCGGCGAGGTTGAACGGGTAGCGGTCCTTGATCTTGTCGCGGTACGACGGCCACACCGAGACCTCCCAGAGCCCGCTCGCCGCGCCGCCGGCACGACGGATGACGGCCTTGTAGGCCGCCTTCAGCGGGTTCATGAGCAGCGGCGTCATGAGCTCCTGCCCCGTCTCGTCCATGTGGAGCAGCAGCGACTGCGCCTCCTTCACGGCGACTTCGAAGAGCTCAGTCACCTTCTTGGTGTCCGCGGTGGGCGGCCCGTCCTCGATGTTGCCCATCTCGCCGGAGAGCGCCTCGAGGAGGCCGACGTACTTCGACAGGCCCGTCGGCGCGGGAGGCGGCGGAGCCTGCCCCTCCTTGGCGGCCGGCGGGGCCGGCGGGACGCCGAAGCCGGTCATCGACTTGAACTTGTCGGGCACCGGGTCGTAGCGCTCGCCCTTCTCACCGGGGAGCAGGCCCATGAACTGGCTCGACCGGATGCGCGTCTTCGACTCCACGCGCTGCTGGATCTTGAGCTTCAGCTGGTCGATCACGCCGCCGTCGCCGCCGGCGATCTGCTGCGCCTGGTTCTTCTCGTCGTCGCGCAGCTGCGTGTTGTCGTCGAGCGCCTTGAGCAGCCGCAGGTACGGCCAGTCGGGCGTCGAGAGGACCTTGTACTCGGCGATCGCGTCCTTGTTCGTCGTCGGCACCTCGACCGCGAGGTCGCGGAAGAAGCTCACCCACTGCCGGATGTACTCGGAGTCGTAGTCCTGGTGGACCCGATCGAGCGCCTGCTGGATCTTGTCGCCCTGCTGCTTCTCCTCGGCCGTCAGCGGCACGACCCACTTCTCGCGGTCGAGCAGCTTGTGCCCCTCTTCGAGGCGACGGACGACCTCGACCTTGCCGCGCGCCGTGTACGGCCCGAGCACCTCGAACCACTTGCCGGTGCGCTCCTTCTGCGAGGACCGCACCTTCGTGAGGACCTCGGGGCGGTCGACGAAGAGATCGCCGAGGAACGTCGGCGGGTACTTGAGGTTGTCGCGGTTCGTCGGCCCGCTCTCGTCGTACTTCTCGTCGACGAGCACGGTGACGAACTGATCGTAGTAGCGCTGCGTCGGACCGACGCGCGTGAGGATGTCGCGCGTGCGCTCGACGAGCGGGCCATCGATGGGCTCGCCGACGATGATGCCGCGCTTCAGGAGGTCCACGTAGTAGGCGACGTGCGGGATGATCTTGAGCTTGAGCTCCTGCTCGGGAACGTCGCTCGTGGGACGCAGGATCTCGGCCCACTGCTGCACGAGCTTGCCCGTCTCCCAGTCGGCGAAGTCCTCGAGGTGCGCCTTGTCGTTCAGCAGCAGGTACGCCTTGAGGTTGTTGTAGTCCTCGAGGTACTTCGCGCCGGAGACGCTCTTCAGCTTGGCCTCGAGGCGATCCTTCGTCGGCCGCACGAAGCCCTGCTGGAGGCTCGCGATGTACTGCTTGAGCGCCGGGTCGAACAGCTTGTCGCCCTGGTACATGCCGAAGCGGTAGCCGACCGGCGCGCCGTTCTCGCGGAAGTCGTCGAGCTTGCCGACGACGCTGCGGAGCGTGTCGAGCTTCTCGACCTTCTCCGCCGCACGCCCGCCGTCGTACCAGCTCACGTCCGCGGCGGCGCGCGACACGCGGTCGACCTCGCCGATGAGCTCGCGGTTTTTCGCGTACGCGAGGACGGCCGGCACCGTGAACATCAGGCCGATGAAGAACGCGACGGCCGCGGCCGCGAAGCGCTGGATGCGGCGACGGCGCTGCTCGCTCTCCGTGCGCGCGGCGAGGTCCTGATCGGGGAAGATGATCGCGGTGAAGACGTCGTGGAGGAAGAAGCTCCGCGCGTCGGTCTTCTCGGCGGCCTCCTCGGTCGCGCCGGGCCGCAGCCCGAACGCGCGCCCCATGGCGCCGACCACGCGGTCGAGGGGCCTGCCCTCCTGCGTGCCGCTCGCGAAGTAGAAGCCGCGCAGGATCGGCCCGCCGGACGCCGAGGCGCCGCCGAACGCCGCCGTGATGAAGTCCGAGAGGTTGCGCTTGATCGCCGCGAACTCGAGCGGAAACTGGTAGATGCGCTCCTTGGCCTCGCGCTTGCGCTCGACCGCGATGCGCTTGAGGCAGCGGTGGTGCAGGCGCTCGACCAGCACGTCGAACTCGCGATCGAAGACCTTGCCCGGGCTCGACTTGTCCTCGTCGAGCCGGAGCGTGGCGCCCCAGGGCTGCGCGCGCTCGCTCTTCTTGAGGTCGCCGAAGAACTCGACGAAGCCGGCCACGAGGTCCGCCTTCGTGAACACGACGTAGACCGGCAGGACCATCCGCAGCGTCGCCTGCATCTCGTCGATGCGCACGCGGATCTTCTTGCCCACCTGCTCGATCTGGTCGTCGGTCGCGTCGAGCAGCTCGCTCACGGCCACCGCGACGACGACGCCGTTCAGCGGCTTGTGCGAGCGGTACTTGAGCAGCTGCTCGAGGAACGCCATCCACTCGTCGTGGTCGTCGGTCTCGGTCGTGTACCGGCCGGCCGTGTCGAGGAGGATGGCCTCGTTCGTGAACCACCAGTCGCAGTTGCGCGTGCCGCCGACGCCGCGGACGCCGCCGCCCTGCGGGTCGAGGTACGGGAAGACGAGGCCCGAGTGGCGGAGGGCCGTCGTCTTACCGGCACCGGGCGGACCGACGATGGCGTACCAGGGCAGCTCGTAGAGGGCGTCGGAGCCGCGCTTGTTGCCGCCGAGCTTCGACGACTTCAGCGCGTTGATGCCGCTCTGGATCTGCTTGTGGAGCTCGAGGATCTCCGCGCGCCGCTCGGGCTTCGCGCTGAGGGCCTGCTCCTGCGCCTGCTGCGCGATCGCCTTCTCGAGGGCGCGCGCCGCGCGAGCCGCTCGAATGCGCCTGTACAACACGATGCCGACGAGCCCGAGCACGACGACCACCGTGATGAGCACGGGGATCCACGTGGGCAGGATGTTCGGATCGGCGCCGGGCGGCTTGAGAACGAACCACACCCCCCAAACGAGGGCGAGGAACAGCACGCTCAGGATCCACATCCACATCGAAGGATCTCCCTAGGCGAGTAGAGCCACCGCCGTTTCCGGCGGCTCCGTGACCGTCGACGGCCACGAGGCTTCGACCGAGGTACCCGGCCGCTCTGCCAGTATTGCGCAGGCCGTACCACATGGCCCAAATAGCGAAGAGCCGAGTCCCCCGAAGGGCGGCCCGGCTCTCAGTTTTCGGGCAGCTTTCGCCGCGCCGCAAGCCTCACTTAGCGATGAGCTTCTGGATGGCGTCGGACACGGAGTCGGCGCTCGAGCCCAGGATCAGGCGGAGGACGACGACCACGATGAGCGCGAGGGCCAGGAAGCCCACCGCCAGGGCGACGAAGGGGAGCTCGCGCCGCACCGCGCCGCCGCCCCCGTCCTTGCGCTCGGCGTCGGGGGCGAGCACGTCCCCTCCCCCTTCGGCGAGCGCGACGTAGTTGCCGACCCCCTCGACGATCGTCGAGAGCTGCTCCTGCTGGCGCAGCCGGTACCGCCCCTGGAACCCGAGCGCGAGGCACAGGAAATAGATTTGCGCCACGTGCGCCCGGCCTCGCTGGCCGTGCAGACCGTCGAGCTTGTCGAAGAACGTGTCGCCGGCGGTGTTCAGCCCGAAGAACTGCAGCTGCAGGGGGTTCGACAGCCACTGCGTCTTGCCCGGCCAGGTCGAGTTGTAGATGATCTCGTCGGCGAACGCCGCCAGGGCGAACTTCGCGTCCATCATGTCCTGCTCGGGCAGGCGGGCCTCGCGGCCGTTCTGCATCATCGTCTCGAACAGCCCGAGGACGCGGCGCTGGAGAATGTCCGGCGCGGGCAGATCGCGCGAGCTCCGGAGCTGCAAGATGAGCGACAGCACGTCGGAGCAAACCCAGTACATCGTCTGCGAAAGGCTCATGGTGCTCTCTCTCTCGACCTCGAGCGCCCGTGACCCCGGCTACTTGCCGGCCTGCACCGCGATGAGGCGCAGGTCGACCTTCTGCGGGTCGATGGGCTGATAGATGGCGATCGTGCCAGAGCCGAGGATGTCGTTCCAGTAATCGCCAGCCTGATCGACGCGGAGGTACACGAGGCCCGGCTTGATCGGGATCGCGCCGGGCGGGCGGTACTCGATGTTCACGCGCACGCCGGGGATGGCGGCGTTCAGGATGTACCCAATCTGCGACCACGAGGCCATCTTGAGCAACCGCGGCAGCCGCTCGCGCAGCGTGCCCTCGTCGGTGCCCTTCGCCTCGAGGAACAGCTCGTGGGTGCGCGGGAGCTTCGGGTCCTCGAACTTGCCGAGGTACATGCCGTCCTCGCGCTTCTCGAGCGGGATGATGATGTAGCTCTCGGCGAGCACGCCGCTGATCATGGCCATGAGGCGCTCGAAGATCGGCTCGAAGACGTCGCCGAGCTCGAGGTAGTTGAACTTCGGGATCGCCGTCGGGTCGCCGTCGGGCGTGAACGTGCAGAGCTCGCCGATGAGCGAGGCGAGCGTGATGAACACCTGCTCGGGGTGCGCGTCGCCGTGGTCGACCAGGTGCGACACGAGCGGGATGTACGAGTTCATCGTGTGGAGCATCCAGAACTTCGCCGTGTCCGAAGCCTGGAAGTCGACCGAGGCCGCCGTGCGCATGCGTCGCCCTTCGGCGAGCGACTTCTGCTTGCCGACGAGAGCCGACAGCACGCGGCGAAGGCCCTGCATGATCCGATCGGAGGCCCCGACGTGGAGGATCGGCGGGATGTAGGCCGGCTTCGGGACGATCGCGCCGGTGCGATCGCGCACGAGCTGCGCGATGCGGATCGTCTGATAGGCGTCGCGCGCCTCGGTGCCGAAGACGAGGCGCAGGTTCGTCCGCGCCCAGCTCACGGCCGTGTCGTTGCGGCCGGTGTTCACGTCCGGCACCGTCGTCTGCTGCGCGACGTAGCGAACGGCCGGGCTCACCTTCTGCGGGTCGAGCGCCATGTTGGCGGCCGTCTCGCGCTGGTTCGGCACCGCGAGGAAGACGTCGAGCGCCTCGAGCGCCGCCGGGAACGCGCCCTCTAGCGGCCGCGCCTCGATGTTGTCCTCGCCGCGATCGCCGACGAAGAAGGGCGTGCCGTCGGGGAAGATGCCGTGGCACTTGACGAGCTTCAGCTGGCCCGAGCTGAGAGCGCGCTCGTCGAACTGCACGCCGGTGATTCCCCAGTCGTACGAGAGCGCCGCATGCAGCCGCGCGTGCAGCAGGGCCTCGTGGTACTGGTCCGACTGCTGCAGGTGCTGAGGGGTCATGAAGAGCCCCTCGGTCCAAACAGGCTTGCGCGGGTGGGTCATGTCGCCCGGGTAGTCTTATCAGAACTTGGCCGAATGCGAGCCTGCTCGCAGCGCCCCCCTCGACGAAGGGCCGGGTGGACGCCAAGGCCCGCGCCGGGCGTCGGGCACGGCGCAGTGCGGCGACAGCGCTCGCCGCCACCGAGCGGGGCTCGACACGACTCCCCCGCCGGGCGGAGCCTCAGCACGCTAGCGCGCGGCGCCGCCGGGAGCCGCCACCGCCGCGCCCTCGGGTGCAGCCGACTTGCGAGGCAGGTTGACGCGGCGGATCGCGCGCGCGGTCGGGAACTGGGACTCGTCGAACTGGCTCCCGTTGTCGATCTTCGTGCTCTCGAGGAAGAAGCTGACGTGGGGGTCCGCCATCGGCGGGCCGCCGTCCTCGCTGCGACCGCCGCAGCGCGCCTCCCCGGGGGGGAGCGGGAACTCGAAGAAGGTCTTCCAGCTCGTGCCCTTCGGGCTGTGGAAGAGGGCGACGCCCGCGAGGTGGCTCGCCTCCTTGATGCGCTCGAAGCGGACCTGGACGAGGTCGTTCGGGTAGACCTCGACGTCGTCGACCTTGGCGACGTCCTCGCCGAGCACGTCCTTCTCGCGAAGGAGCACGTCGTCGTACGTCGCGTTGTTGAGCTTCATGTCGCTCTTCAACTGGTAGAGCTTCACGACGACGGGACGGGGGTTGCCGTTCTCGTTGGGGTTGAGGTTGTCCGCCGCGTAGATGTCGAGGGTGACGACCTGCACCTCGCAGGGCGCGGCGTCCTTGACGGGCGCCGGACGACATCCGCTCGCGACGACGGCGACCTGGGCCACCAGCACTGCGACGCCGAGGAGCGCCGGCGTCCTGCGGAGGGAGAGCCAGGGAGAGCGAAGGGTCGCCATGCGATTGGGAGTTCTATTCTCAAAGGGGCGCGAGGCCCAATTTCGCGGCGACCTCGGCGGCGGGGACGCCAGCCCGGGGACGCGGGCGCACCCGGGGCGGCTGGATTGCCGCCGGCGGGCCCACCGTTCTTGTAGGAGAATCGACGGCCGCGAGACAAGCGGCCCGGGAGAGCCCCCCCTCCCGATGACCCGTTCGCCGCGGATCTCCATCCCCCGGCTCGGCCCATGGATCGGCGCCGCCCTGCTCCTCGCCCTCGCCGCGCTCGGCGCGACCTCCTCGAGGTGGGCGCTCGACGCAGGCGCCCCGCACCTCGTCCACATCAAGCTCCCGAAGGGGACGCACCTGGCGCGCATCGCGATGCCCTGAGCCGGTGCGGTCGAAGCGTGGCGGGCCCGCACCGATCCGACGCGCAATCGCGTCGTCGCGTCTTGGCACGCGCTGCTTTCCCGTGGGAACATCGCCACGCTGGGATGTTGCAAAGGGTGCGGCCCACGCCCCTTCGCGGACTCACGCAGGAGTACTTATGCAGTCTGTGCGGTGGAAGCTTGTGCTCGGCTTGGGTGTAACTGGCCTGCTACTCGGCTCCAGCCCCGGCTGTGGCAGCAGCGGCGGCAGCGAGGCCGTCCAAGGAGCGACGTCCGGTGGGACGGGCACGAGCACCACCACCGGCACCACCGGCTCGGGCGGAGCGGGCCACGGCGGGCACGGCTCGACCGGCGGGAGCGGCGGCGCGGGCGGCCAGGCGGGCAGCTGCAAGGCCGACGCCGACTGCCTATCGCCGAAG
>CAIVJW010000264.1 GCA_903906315.1 uncultured delta proteobacterium
GCGGGCTCATCGGCGTCGTGCTGGACGACGATCGCCGGGCCCAGGTCGCGGGGCTCGGCGTCGCGGGGCTCGAGGCGCTCTACGCCGGGCTGGTTCGCGAGCGCGCCTGGCCTGGCTGATCCGTCGATCGGAGCCCGCGCGCGTCCCTGCGGCGCACCCTTGGAGCCGCCGCTCCCGAACCCCGAGCTCGCCGGCGAGCGCTCGCGTCCGCCGGAGGCCGCGAGCCGGCGCCGTTCACCCCCGACGGACGCCCGCTGGGGCGCGCCCGGCCCTGGGCTTTCGCTTCGAGCAGGTCCGCGGCACGCTCGGGCTCGGTCTTCTCCTCGCGCGCCGTCTGCGGCGAGAGCGGACCGAGCCCGGCGTCGTCGTCTGTCAGAACGACTCGTCCGCGAGGCTCATCAGCTCGAGCGAGCTCTGCTCGACGAGCTTGCGCGTCAGCGTGAGCGCCGGCAGCACGCTCTTGCTCCAGTAACCCACGACGGCCACCTTGCCGTTGTAGAACGCGCGCTCCTCGGTGCCGGCCTCGAGCTTCGCGACCGCGACGGTCGCTTGCCGCAGCAGCAGCCAGCCAATCACCAGCTCGGCCGTGGCGAAGAGGACCTTGTTGCCCTGGAAACCGACGTGATAGAGCGACTCGGCGACCTTGCTCATCATCGCACCGTAGATGCCCTTCACGTCGTTCAGGGCGCGACCGAGCGCGACCTTGTCGGCCTCGAGCGCGGCGGGCGCCGCGGCGATGGTGGCCTCGATGCCGCCGAACAGTGTCTGCAGCGTCGCGCCGCCGTCGCGCGCGATCTTGCGGAAGAACAGGTCTTGCGCCTGGATCTGCGTGGTTCCCTCGTAGAGCGAGTCGATCTTCTGATCGCGCACGTACTGCTCGATCGGGTAGTCTTGCACGTAGCCCGATCCGCCGTAGGTCTGCAGCGAGAGCGCGAGCTGCTCGTACGCCTTCTCGGAGTTATAGCCCTTCACCAGCGGGAGCAGCATGTCATTGAGCTTGTCGAGGCCGCCCGCCGCCTTCGCGTCGTGGCCGCCCTGGATCTCGACCTGATCCTGCACCCACGCCGTGTAGAGGCAGAGCGCGCGCATGCCCTCGGCGTGCGCCTTCTGCGACATCAGCATCCGGCGCACGTCCGGGTGACGGATGATCGCGACGCGCGGAGAGGTCTTGTCGGCGGCGCGCAGGAGGTCCGGCCCCTGAACGCGCTCCTTGGCGTACTCGAGCGCGTTCAGGTACGCGGTCGAGAGCGTCGCGGCCGACTTGAAGCCGACGGCCATGCGCGCCTGCTCGATCACGTGGAACATCTGCTTGATGCCGTCGTGCACGCCGCCGACGAGCAGGCCGCGCGCCGGCTTGCCGTCGCCGAAGGACATCTCGCACGTGGCGGAGCCCTTGATGCCCATCTTCTTCTCGACCTTGGTGACGACGGCGCCGTTGCGCTCGCCGCACTGGCCGTTCTCGTCGACCCAGTACTTGGGCACGAGGAAGAGCGAGAGGCCCTTCGTGCCGCCCGGCGCGCCCTCGGGCCGCGCGAGGACCAGGTGGATGATGTTCTCGACGCCGTCGAAGTCGCCGTTCGTGATGAAGCGCTTCGTCCCCTCGATCTCCCACACGTCGCCGCCGACGTGGCGCGCCTTCGCGCGGCCCGCGCCGACGTCGCTGCCCGCGTCCGGCTCCGTGAGCACCATCGATCCGCCCCAGCGCTTCTCGACGAGGCCCGGGATGAAGCGGCGCTTCTGGTCCTCGGTGCCGTGGCGGTCGATGGTGCGCGCCGCGAAGGTGCCGAACAGGTAGAACGCGAGCACTGGATTCGCGCCCGCGGTGAGCTCGAAGCCGCCCCAGCCGATCGAGGGCGGGCCGCCCATGCCGCCCATGTGCTCGGGCAGGTTGAGCAGGTGCGTGCCCGTCTCGTAGAAGAGATCGAAGCCCGCCTTGATGCCTGCCGGAATGGTGACGTTGCCCTCGGCGTCCATCTCGAGCGGCACGCGGTCCGACTCGACGAAGCTCTTCTGCAGCTCTGCGGTACAGAGCTTCTCGAGCGATCGCAGCGCCTCGCGCGCCGTCTCCTCGTCGAGCAGCGCGAAGGGCTCGCGGCCGAGCGTCGTGTGGCCGACGTCGAGGACCTCGAACAGGTTGAAGAAGATGTCCCTGAGGTTGCTCTTGAAGTGGGGGGCTTGCGTCATGGGGCCGGTCCTTCGGTGGGGGCGGAGGCCCGGCGTCGCCGACGCGGGCCAGCGGCGGCAGCCTGCCCCGGCCCACGGCGGGCGGCCAGCGCCAGTTTTGCGCACCGCGGCAGGCGGGGTCCCGGGCGTTCCGACGGCGTCACGCGCGCGGGCCGCCCCGCGGTCGCGCGGCGGCGCCCGGCCGCGTCGCCGCAGCCCGGATCCGGGGGAGTGGGCGCGTGATAGCCTCGGCGGCGAACGACCGGACCGTTGAAAGGAGTGGAGGGATGACTCACGCATGTAGGGGACACTTGGAGCGGTGGGTGAGGATCGGGGCGTTCGGCCTCGCGTCGCTCTTCGGCGCCGGCTGCGCGACGACCGACGCGACCACGTCGACGAAGTCCACGGGCGACACCACCACGGACTCCGGCCAGGGCGGCGCGTCCGCGGGCGGAATGGGCCAGGGCGGCCTGATCGCGGGCGGTGCCGGGCAGGGGGGTCGGCCGGGTACGGGCGGCAACCAGGGCACAGGTGGGAGTCAGGGTACGGGCGGCAACCAGGGCACCGGGGGCAACCAGGGCACCGGCGGCGCGGCCGCGGGCGGCTCCGGACAGGGCGGCGCGGGCGGGGCGGCGAACCCGTGCCCCGGCGCCACGCTCTGCGGCGGCAAGTGCGTCCAGCTCGACCTCGACCCGAAGAACTGCGGCGCGTGCGCCACCGCCTGCGCGGCCGGCGAGGTCTGCTCGGCGGGCACCTGCGACTTCAACTGCGCCGGTGGCACCACCCGGTGCGGCAACGCCTGCATCGATCTGAAGTACGACCCGGCCCACTGCGGTGCGTGCGACGCGGCCTGCGGCGCCGGTGAGGTCTGCGCGGCGGGCAAGTGCGCGGCCGTGTGCGAGCAGGGCGCGACCAAGTGCGGCAAGCTCTGCGTCGACCTGCAGACGGACGCGGCCAACTGTGGCGGCTGCGCCGTCGCGTGTGCGGTGGGCGAGGTGTGCTCGCTCGGCAAGTGCGGCGCGGGCTGCGCGGGCGGCACGACCAAGTGCGGCGACGCGTGCGTCGACCTCCAGAGCGACGCGGCCAACTGCGGCGCTTGCGGCGACGTCTGCCTGCCGAGCGTGACGTGCTTCGCGGGCAAGTGCGCCGGTCACCTCGCCTGCGAGAAGGCGAAGGACTGCGACTCCTGCCAGGCGTGCGCGATGGACGGGCTCTGCTCGGCGGACACGCAGGCCTGCGCGACCGATCAAGGCTGCCTCGACCTCCTCGACTGCATGGCCGTCTGCGCCGTCGGCGACCAAGCGTGCGTCACGGCCTGCGGGGACAAGTACCCGAATTCCGTCCAGCACTACAACGACCTGCTCGAGTGCGTGTTCTGCCAGGAGTGCGGGACCTCGTGCCAGATCGACGCCGGCAGCTGCCCGGCCTCCTGCGACCAGCAGAACGACTGCCAGACGTGCGTCGACTGCGCGACGGGCGGCCTCTGCATGTCCGAGCTCGACGCGTGCAACAACGATCCCGAGTGCCTCGCGTTCTACGACTGCTACGCCCAGTGCGCCGACAACGCTTGCGTCGACGCGTGCTCGCAGGCGCACCCGGCCGGCGTCGCGCCCTACAACCAGCTCGCCATCTGCGCGATCTGTCAGGTGTGCCCGGTGGACTGCGATGGTCCCAACTCGGGCTGCCCCTGAGCCTGCCTGTCCGGCGCGGCGCCGCCCTCGCGGCCGCCGCGCCGGACGATCCTTCCCCCTCCCTTGACTACCACCCTCCTCGCGGCCGCCGTCCTCGTCGGGATCGCGCTGTGCGTCCTCGCCACCTGGGCGCACCTCCGCTACTGGACGGCCCACCTCGCGATCGAGCTGCCGTACGCGCACACGGAGGAGATCGTCACTCCCGACGGCACGGCCGTGGTGCTCCGGCGCGTTCCACTCCCGCCGGGGGCCGCGCCCTCTGCGGCGCCGCCCGTGCTGCTCGTCCACGGCCTCGGGGCGAACCACAGGAACCAGGACCTCGCCGCGGACCGATCGCTCGCGCGCCACCTCGCCGCGACCGGCCGTGACGTCTGGCTGCTCACGCTGCGCAGCGGCCGCGCCCCGCGGAGCTTCGCCGAGCGCCGGCGCGTGCGCTTCGAGGCGATGGTCGACCACGATCTGCCCGTCGCCGTGCGCGGCGTGCTCGAGCGCACGGGCGCGGAGGCGCTCGACTACGTGGGCTTCTCGATGGGCGGCATGCTGCTCTACGCGGCGATCGGCCGCACGGTGCCGGAGGCCTCGATTCGGCGCGCGATCCTCGTCGGATCCCCCGGCGAGGTGCGCGTCGCGTGGCCGCTGCGCGTCCTGCTGCGCTTCGTGCCGCGCGTGCTCGTGCCGACCTTCCACTTCCGCGTGCTCGCGCGCCTGTTCGCGTTCGCCTCGGAGTGGGTCGCGACCCCCCTGCACGGGGTCAGCGCCAACCCGCGGAACCTCTCGCCGGGCACCACCCGATCGGCCATGGTCAACCTCGTCGAGGACGTCCCCGGCCCGCTGAACGCCGATTTCGCCGCCTTCGCCCTGGCGGGCGGCGCGATCCGCGCCGGCGGCGCCCCCGCGATCGCCGGGCTCGCCCGCGTGGCCGTGCCCGCGCTGTTCGTCGCGGGCACCGCCGACAAGCTCGCGCCGGAGCGCGCCGTGAGGGTGGCGTTCGACGCCTGGGCCGCCGACCGCCCGGCGACCCCGAAGCGCTTCGTCGTCGTCGGGCGCGCGCACGGCCACCGGCACGACTACGGCCACGGCGACATGGCCATTGGCACGCACGTCGTCGACGAGGTGTTCCCCACCATCGCCGAGTTCCTCGCCGCCCCCCCGGTCGCGCCGCCCGCGGTCGGGGACGGGCCGCCGGTCTGACGGGCCGGCCGCGCGCGCCGGCCCGACCGCGAGGGCGCTCCCTGGTCCCCGTTGACCGCCGTCGCGGGCGGGTGCACTCGGCGCGCGGTCCGGGCGCGGCGTCGCGCGTTCATGCCGGCCGGTCCACCTCGCACGCCCACGCCCCCGACAGGAGCTCCGCTCATGCTTCGACCCGCCGTCTCGATCGCCCTCATGACCCTCTTCGCAGGCCTCGTCGGCTGCGGCAGCGACAGCACCCCCGGGGGCGCGGCCACGGGCGGCGGCGGCTCCGCGACGGGCGCGGGCGGCGCGGGCACCGGGGGGGCGGGGACGGGCGGCGCGGGGACGGGCGGCGCGGGGACGGGCGGCTCCGCTACCGGAGGCGCGGGAGGCGGCGGTATGGGCGGTGGTGGCGCGGGGGGCAGTGCCGCAGGGGGCAGTGCGGCGGGGGGAGGCGGCGGGGCCGGCGGCGGCGGCGCCTGCCTCGCGGCGCTCGATCAATGCGCGGACGCGGGCGAGTGCTGCGACTCCATGGCGTGCGACCTCGTCGGAGCGATGGTCCACGCGACGTGCTGCTACGCCCTGAACGCGCCTTGCGGCCAGGAGACGAGCGGCTGTTGCGGCGACATGATGTGCGTCGGCGACCCCGGCGCCGAGGTCTGCATGGCGTGCGGCTTCACGGGCCACGACTGCTCGGCCAACTCCGAGTGCTGCCCCGGCTTCGTGTGCGCCGCCAGCACCCACCTTTGCGAGTCCATGTGAGGCGCCGCGCGACGGCTGCGATCCCCGCGATCCTCGCCGCCCTGGGGCTGTGGGGCGCCTTCGTCGGCTGCTCGGGCGACGCGGCCACGGCTGCCTCCACCACCACCACCGTCGGCGGCGCGGGCGGCGCGGGCTCCGGCGGCGCGACGGCGACGGGGGGATCGGGAGGGCAGGGGGGCGAAGCGCCCGCGCCCGACGGCGGCCCGGTCGACGCGGCCGTCGACGCGGCGGCCGGTGAAGCGATCGTCCGGGTCTACGACGACGGCGATCCGAAGGCGGACGTCCCCGTCCTCTTCCACGGCGCGGACGGCGCGCTCGCGCTCGCGACCAAGACGGGGGCGGACGGCAAGGCGGTCGGGCCGGCCTCGGGATCGGCGACGGTGACGGTCGCGCTCGAGGGCGCGCACGAGCTCGTGTCGATCTTCGGCGTCGTCCCCGGCGACGACCTGTTCGTCGGATCGCCCGTCGCGCTGCACCGGAAGATCGGCGTCGCGAAGATCGCGGCCTCGCAGCAGGTCGCCGGAGCGCACGACTTCGTCCTCGATCTGGGCATGAAGAGCGCGGTCGTCGGCGCGCTCGAACCGCCCGTCGAGATCGACCTGCCCGCCTCGGCGCTCCTCGGCGGCAAGCCCTACGCCGTCGTCGCCTTCGCGCGCGACGGCTCGGGCGTCCCCACCGTCACCGCCTGGGCCGAGGGGCCTGCGCTCGACGCCGACGGCGTCTCCGCGGTCACGCTCCCCGCGTGGACGTTCGACGTGGAGTCGTTCTTCCTGCGCGTGTCGAACGTGCTGCCCGGCGCGAGCTTCGCGCAGGCGCGGAGCGCGCCGGTCGGGCCGAACGGCCTCGCGCACTTCGCGCTCAACCCGTGGCAGGTCGTCGCGCCGGCCAAGCTCAACATCTTCCTCTTCGCCGAGCCGAAGGGCTTTGGATCGCTCACCGAGATCGTCGCGGGCGCGAGCTTCGGCGACCAGGGGGCCGACGCGAACAGCAGCGTCGTGAAGCGCATCAAGGACCGCCCCTACGAGCTCGATTTCGATCTCGCGGCCCACACCCTGCCGCAGGTCGAAGGCGCGACGGTGAAGGGCGCGGCCGGCCAGGGCCCGACGCTCGACTTCGCGAACAAGGGCGCCTTCGCCGCCGCCGACGGGGTCTTCGTGTCCTCGAGCTGGGACGCGCCGGTCGGATCCGTCCGCTGGCTCGCGATCGCGCCCGTGACGGCGAAGGGGGGCTTTGGCCTGCCGGCGCTGCCGAAGGAGCTCGCGTCCTGGCTGCCCTCCTCCGCTGCGGTCGGCGAGTCGGTCGTGACCGTCGTCGCCGCGGACTACGCGTCGGGCTACGACGAGCTGCGGCGCGCGCACGGTCCGGGGCTGCTCACCGAGCCGTTTCCCGACGGCGAGATCGAGCTCGCGTACTCGAGCGCGTTCGCGAAGTAGCCGGCGGCGCCCCGCTCTCGGGCGTGGCGCCGCGTTCTCGCCGCGTCCTCGCCGCGTCCTCGCCGCGTCCTCGCCGCGTCCTCGCCGAGCGCGCTCACCGCTCCGCGGGCTTGCCTTCGCACGAGCCGACGGGCCCCGTGGGAGCCGGCAGCGCGACCACGCCGGCCGGCTGGCCGCCGATCGCGTCCACGTGGATCGCCACCACGCCGCCGTACGACATCGAGCGAGCAAGCGCTTCGCGCGGGGCCGCGCCCTTGGCGCGCCCGTGCGGGCCTTGCGCGGGCGGCGGGGCGCCGCAGCGCGTGCGCGGCGCCGGTCAGCCTGCCCTCAGCGGCCCCCGGTGAACGCCATCGCGGCCGCGCGCGCGGCGACGCCCTCGTCGCCGCCCTGCGCGAGATAAGCGAAAAGCTGCGTGCGCAGCCTGGCCGCGTCGCCCGCGAGTGCCGCGGCCCGCGCCTCGAGCAGCGATCGCAGGCGCAGGCGCTCGGGCAGCCTCGCGAGCCGCCCGTCCCGATCGGCGACCGCGTCGAGGTCGCCGAGCCGGCGCGCGAGCTCGGCGGCGTCGCCTTCGCCCGCCGCCAGCGCCGCCCTCGCCAGCGTCGTCACGTCGCACGCGGGGCACCGATCGATCTGTCGACCCACGGCGCGTCGCCCCGCCTCGACCTCCTCGGCCGTCGTCGGGACGATGAGCGCGTCGAGCGTCCAGGGCGCGAGCCCTGCCACCTCGGACGCGAGCGCGCGCGTCTCGGGCCGATCGACCCGCGCGTACACGAGCGCCTCGTCGTCGAGGTAGACGAGCCTCCACCGATCGGGCTCGCGCGACATGGCGCGCGCCGCGACGCCGTGCTGGACGAAGGCCCAGCTCGCCCCGAGATCGTCGGCGAGCGCCGTCGGCGCCGACCGTATCCGTTCGGTGTAGTCCGTGTAGAACGGCCCCGGGTAGAGCGAGCAGACTCGCTGATCGATCGCGACGGGCGCGGCGCCGTCGAGGCACCAGGTGAGGTACGAGCCGATGTTGAACTCGTTCATCAGCTTGCCCGGTGGCGGGCTCTTCCGCACGAACTCGCACGCCGCGGTCGGGTAGGTCGATGGCGCCTCGCGCAGGCTGAGCTCGCTCGCGAGGTCGGCGTCGGCCGCGGTCGCGCACGCGCCGACGAGGACCGTGACCGCGACGGTGCCGAGCGCGAGGCGCCGCAGATCCGGCCGCGGGAGCCTCGCCAGGCGGTCGCGGAGCGGGCGCGTGGACGATGCGAGCGCGAACACGGCCGCGAGCAGCGCCACGGTCTGGAAGCGCAGGTGCTTCGACGTGAGCACCGCGAGCGCGATCGCGAGCGCGATGGGGGCGAGCCGCACGCGGCGCGGCGCGACCGCGAGCGCCGCCGTGCAGACGACGATCGCGGCGATCGCGAGGCACGCCGCCGCGAGGCTGAGCCGCGTGAGGTGCATCGGCTGCCACTCGAGCTGCGCGTTGCAGCCGGCCGACAGCATCCGATAGACGAGGATCGTCCCGACGCCCTCGGGCGAGGCGCACGCCGCGAGCGCCGACGCGCCGAGGACGCCCCCGCAGGCGACCGCGTCGCGGTATCGGCGCGCGACGGCCAGGCGCAGGCCGAGCTCGCCCATCCCGAGGCCGACGGCGAGCAGCCCGATGTTCACCGATCCGTGGAGGTTGGCCCAGAGCGCGCAAAGCGGGACGACCGGCCACGCGGAGAGCGGTCGGTCCTCGTCGAGGCTCGCGAAGAGGCGGTCGAGCACGAGCGTGAAGACGGCGAGCGCGAGCACCTCGGGTCGCAGGAAGAAGCGCAGCGCGCCCTCCGAGAGCCAGAGCGCCACGAGGGCGACGGCCCCGAGCGCGCCCATCCCGAAGCGCCGGAACGCCCGCGTCAGCGTCCACGCGGCCAGGGCGAGCGCCGCCCCGCGCAGCGCGTAGACGCCCGGGTAGCCCCCGCGGAAGCCGATGGCGAGCAGCACGTCGCCAAGCCAGGCGGTCACCTGCATCGGCGCCCCCGGGTACGTGTGGCTCAGCGTGTCGTGGCGGTAGATCGCGCGGTGCGCGATCGTCCAGTTGCCCAGCACGACGTGCCAGTGGAAGTCGCCCGAGTACTCCGCGACGAAGCCGATCGCGAACGCGGCGACCACGAGCGCGCCGACGAGCGCGGCCTCGAGGACGCGCCGCCAGCGTTTGGCCGGGGCCTGCGCGTCCTTCGTGGTCTCGGGGGCCTTCACGGACTGCGCGGTCGCGGCCCCGAGGGGATCGGGCCGGACCGAGAGAGGAATCACGGTTCGCCCGGCAGCGCAAGGCCGCGGGGGCGCGCCGTCGCGCCCCGCCGGGAGCCCACGGCGGGGCGCGCGACGCCGTCGTCTACGGGATCGCCTCGAAGAGGCCCGCGGCGCCCATGCCGCCGCCGATGCACATCGACACGATCGCGTAGCGGGCCTTCCTGCGGCGCAGCTCGTAGAGCGCCGAGGCGGCGAGCTTGGCGCCGGTGCAGCCGAGCGGGTGCCCGAGGGCGATGGCGCCGCCGTTCACGTTGAGCTTCTCGTCGGGCAGGCCGAGCTCGCGCTGCACGTAGACGGCCTGCGCCGCGAACGCCTCGTTCACCTCGAAGAGGTCGATGTCGGCGATCGTGAGCCCCGTCCTGGCGAGGAGCTTGCGGATCGCGGGGACGGGGCCGATGCCCATGAGGGCCGGGTCGACGCCGACCGTCGCGAACGCGCGGAAGTAGCCGAGGCCCTTCACGCCGAGCGTGTCGGCCTTCGCCTTCGTCATCACGAGCGCGGCCGCCGCGCCGTCCGAGAGCGGCGACGAGTTGCCGGGCGTGCACGTGCCCTTCGTCGAGAACGCGGGCCGGAGGCCGGCGAGCCCCTCGGCCGTCGTGTCGCCGCGGACGAGCTCGTCGTTGCGGAAGTCGAACGTCTGCCGCTCGTTGCCGCGGAAGCGCACGCCCTTCACCGTGACGATCTCGTCCTCGAACCTGCCGGCCGCCTTGGCCGCGGCGGCCTTCTGCTGGCTCCTGAGCGCGAAGGCGTCCTGGTCCGCCCGGCTCACGCCGAACTTCGCCGCGACGTTCTCCGCCGTGATGCCCATCGGCGTGTACACCGACGCGCAGCGCGCCATCGCCTCGGGCGACGCCGACATCTTGTTGCCGCCCATCGGCACCATCGACATCGACTCGACGCCCCCGGCCACCACGAGGTCGGCCTGGCCGAGCGCCACCGATCCCGCCGCGCTCGCGATGGCTTGCAGGCCGCTCGAGCAGAAGCGGTTGATCGTGATGGCCGAGCTGTCCTCGCTGAGCCCGCCGAGCAGCCCGGCGACGCGCGCGATGTTGAGCCCCTGCTCGCCCTCGGGCATCGCGCAGCCGAGGACGAGGTCCTCGACGTCCGACGCCTTGATCTGCGGCACGCGCGCGAGGAGGCCCGCGATGACCTCACCGGCGAGCTCGTCGGGGCGTTTCTGCGCGAGCGAGCCCTTCAGGGCCCGGCCGACGGCCGAGCGGACGGCCTCTGCAATGATGATGTCTGCCATGGCTGTCTCCTAGTTCCTGAGGGGCTTGTTGTTCATGAGCATGTACTGCATGCGCTCGATGCTCTTCGGCTCGCCGCAGAGGCTCACGAACGCCTCGCGCTCGAGCTCGAGGATCTCGTCCTCGGTCACCTCGCGCGCAGCGCCGCCCGGGCCGCCGCACAGCACGCTCGCGAGCTTGCGGGCGATGAGACCGTCGTGCGCGCTCGCGTAGCCGCCGCCCACGAGGGCATCGACCATCATCGACAGCGTCGCGATGCCGCTCTCGCCCGGGAGCTTGTAGGCGCGCGGGATCGGCGGGTGATAGCCGCCCTCGGCGAGGCCTATCGCGCGGCGCTTCGCCTCGTACAGCTGGCGCGCGCGGTCGAACGACACGCCGTCGTTCTTGCGGAAGTAGCCGAGCTGCTTGCCCTCCTCGGCGCTGGTCGCGACCTTCGCGAGCGCGATGTTCTTGAACACCTGCGTCACGATCGCGAGCGAGTCGACGGCCGTGCCCTCGGGGATGCCCTCGAGCGCGCGCCACAGCATGTTGAGCGTGCCCGCGCCGCCCGGGATGAGGCCGACGCCGACCTCGACGAGGCCCGAGTAGGTCTCGGCCGCGGCCTGCACGGCGTCGCACGCGAAGCACATCTCGAGGCCACCCCCGAGCGTCATGCCGTAGGGCGCCGCGACGACCGGCACCGTCGCGTACTTGAGCCGCTGCGTCGCGTACTGGTACGCCTTCACGAGCTTCCTGATCGACTCCCAGTCCTGGTTGGCCGCGGCCATCGCGACGAGCAGGAGGTTCGCGCCGACCGAGAAGTGCTCTCCCTGGTTGAAGAGCACGAGCGCGCGGAACTCCTCCTCGGCCTTGGCCGCGGCGAGCTCGAGCATGCCAATCGAGTCGGGGTCGAGGCTGTTCATCTTGGTCTTGAAGGTCAGACCGAGGACGCCGTCGCCGAGGTCCCACGCCTCCGCGCCGTCGTTCGACAGCACGGGCTTACCGCCGACGCGCGTCTGCGCGAGCGTCGCGTTGCGCGGGTCGAGCTTGGGCATCGCGTACTCGCCCTTCAAGAGGTCGAACACGGCGCCGTCGGCGCGGTAGAACGCCGTCGCGCCCGAGGCCGCCATCGCCTTCACGGACGCGGCGACGGGCACGCCGTCCTTCTCCATGCGCAGGAGGACGTCGGCGAAGCCGAGGGCGTCCCAGACCTCGAACGGCCCGAGCTCCCAGTTGTAGCCCCACTTCATCGCGTCATCGACGGCCGTGATCTCGCCTGCGATCTCGCCGATGAGCCCCGCCGAGTACGCGAGTGATCGCGACAGCACCTTCCACGCGAACGCGCCGGCCTTGCCCTGATCGGCCACGAGCTTGCGCACGCGGTCGGCCGGGCTCTCGAGCTTCTCGATCGACTTGCAGGCCTTCTTGATGCCCTCGTCGCCGCCCTTCGGCCGGTACGCGAGCGACTGCGGATCGAACGTCTCGATCGAGCCGTCCTTGCCCTTCTTGTAGAAGCCGCCCTTCGTCTTGTTGCCGAGGATCTTCTTCTCGACCATCGCCCGGATGAAGGCGGGGACCTCGAAGGTCTTGCGCTCCGGGTCGTTCGGGAGCGACTGAAAGCAGTTGTCGGCGACGTGCGCGAACGTGTCGAGGCCGACCATGTCCGCCGTGCGGAAGCTCGCGCTCTTCGGGTGGCCCATCGCCGGCCCCGTGATCGCGTCGACGTCCTCGGGGGAGAGGCCGTCCTCGAGCATCAGGTGGATGGTCGCCATCATGGCCTGGATGCCGATGCGGTTGCCCACGAAGTTCGGCGTGTCCTTGCCCATGACGATGCCCTTGCCGAGCATGTCCTCGCCGAACCGGCGCACGCGTGCGAGCACGGTCGGGTCGGTGTCGGGGCCGACGACGAGCTCGAGGAGCTTCATGTAGCGGACCGGGTTGAAGAAGTGCATCACGAGGAAGCGCTGCTTGAACGACTCCGTGCGGCCGAGCATCATCTCGGCGATCTGCAGGCCCGAGGTGTTCGACGCGATCACGGCGTCGTCCTTGATGACCTTCTCGAGCTTCTCGAAGAGCGCGCGCTTCATGTCCATGCGCTCGATGATCGCCTCGACCACGAGGTCGCACGAGGCGAGCAGGCCGAGGTCGTCCTCGACGTTGCCGGTCGTGACGAGCCGGGCGCTCGAGGCGTGGAAGAAGGCAGCGGGGCGCGCCTTGACGGCCTTCTCGAGGCCGCCCGCGGCGAAGCGATTGCGCGCCGCCCGGTCCGTCTTCTCCGCGTCGGTCAGGTTCGGAGGGACGATGTCGAGGAGCACGACCTCGACGCCGGCGTTCGCGAAATGGGCAGCGATCCCGCTGCCCATGACGCCAGCGCCGATGACGCCTGCGCGGCGGATGGGCTTGTACATTCGAAGACCTCTCTTTCCGGGGGACGGGGCGCACTCTTCCCGCGTGACGCGCCGCGCGCAAGGGCCTCGGCGCGCCCGCAGCGAGCGTCGGGGGGGGCGACCGCTCCGTCGCGCCGGTCAGAGGCAGGCGCCGTAGGTCGTGTTCCCGAGCGTGATGTCCTGGCCGTTGATCTGGACCGGCTGACAGAACGTCCCGCCGGGGCACTTCGGCGAGCCCTGGTCGCACCACTTGGTGCACTGCGAACCCATCCCCTGGCTGCTCACGCAGCCGTACGTCGGCGCGCAGTCCTTGCTCGACTGGCACGCTCCGCCCT
The DNA here is from genome assembly GCA_903906315.1 of uncultured delta proteobacterium. Taxonomy (GTDB): domain Bacteria; phylum Myxococcota_A; class Polyangia; order Polyangiales; family Polyangiaceae; genus CAIVJW01. Next base: position 13,448 of record CAIVJW010000264.1, read on the forward strand.
GCGTCGCCTTCCCCGACTGGACGCAGATGCTGAAGAAGCGCATCTGGCCCGAGTCCTCCTGGCCGATGCCGCAGCCGGTGCCGGCGACCGGGCAGCCCGTGTTGGTGGCGGGGTCGCAGTTCTCGGTGCAAAAACGCACGCTGGCGAGCTCGTTGCCGTTCTTGTCGAGCATCGGCAGGGCGCAGAGCCCGCCGGGACCCTGGCAGTCGACGTCCGACGCGCAGTGCTTCATGCACGTCGAGGTGACGCCCTTCGGCAGGCACTGCAGCCCGGCCTCGCAGTAGTCGACCGGGCCGCACTTCCCGCCCCAGCCGATCTGGCCTTCCTTGATGCAGCTGCGCGTGCCGAGGTTCGTCGCGACGCAGGCCTTGTTCGCGGGGCAGCCGCACTGCGGCGAGACCAGCTTGCAGGGGCTCTCCGAGCACGCCGCAGCGTCCGCGCCCGCGTCCTCCGCGCCGCCGTCCTGGCCGCCCTGGCCGGTCGCGCCGCCCGATCCTCCCGCCCCTCCCGCCGCCGTCGCGCCCCCCTGGCCGCCCGCGGCCGTCGCTCCCCCCGAGCCGCCTGCGCCGCCCGAGCCAGTGGAGGTCGTGCCGCCTGCGCCGCTCGTCGTCGCGTCCTCGCCGCCCTCTTCGAGCAGCGGCTCGACGCCCTTGGCGCAGCCGATCCAGCCGAACGCGACGATCGCTCCTCCCACCGTCACGCGTCGCAGCATCGCTCTCCTCACCCCGTTCGCCAGGGATCTCGAAGCAGACCGCGCCGCAGCACGCGCGTCAACGCCCGCTCCCCCGCAGGACCCGCGACAAGCGATCCAGCGCGTCGTCGAGCTCCCGAGGCGGGACGGAGGTGTAGCAGAGCCGCACCCAGCGCGCGTAGGCGCTGCCGGAGGCCGCGCCCGGGGTCAGCAGCACGCCCGCCTCGAGGCAGCGATCGAGCAACCCCATCACGTCCTCGCCCTCGCGCAGGTGGGGGCTCGCGTCGAAGAACAGGAACGTGCCGCCCTCGGGGGGCGCGACGCCCACCACCGCGGCCGCGCGCCGGCCGGCCTCCGCGTACGCGCTCCTCGCCTCGGCGAGCCAGGCGTCGCCCTCGCGGAGCGCCCGCGCCGCCCCGAGCTGCATGGGGCGAGGCGCGCAGTAGGTCTGGAAGGCCTGCACGCCGCGCAGCGTGCGCATGGCCGCCGGCGGGCCATGGAGGAAGCCGACGCGCGCGCCGGCGAGGCCGAAGGTCTTCGAGAGCGTGTGCGCGGCCACCGTGCGATCGCGCAGATCGGCGCGGGCCCACGGCGGCGTGGACCTCGCGTCGCGGTAGTCGAGATCGTCGTACGTCTCGTCGTCGAGGACCCAGAGGTCGTGGCGCGCCGCGACGCGCGCGCGCGCCGCGAGCGCGTCGTCCGGCATCACGCGCCCCGTCGGGTTGTTCGGCGAGTTCACGTAGATCGCGACCGTGCGCGCGCCGACGGCGCCCTCGATCGCGGCCTCGACGTCGAAGCCCGGATCCCCCAGGCGATCCCAGAACGGCAGCTCGATCGCGCGCGCGCCGCGCCCGGCCACGATGCCGCGGACCAGCGGCCAGAAGGGCGCCAGGATCACGACCTCGTCGCCGGGATCGAGCAGGCCCGCGGCCCACACCGACACGCCGCTCGTCGCGCCGCACGTCACCTGGATGGTCTCGCGGTCCACCGGCCCGCCGCGCGTCGCGAGGCGCTCCTCGATGGCGTCGAGCAGGGCGGGCTCGCCCTGGACGGGCGCATAATTGTGCAGCCGAGGGTGGTCGGCGGTGCGCTGCGCCTCGGCCTGCGCGGCCGCGAGCGGCTCGCGGTACGTGTCGCCCACGTGCAGCGGGTGGATGGGCCCGGGGAGCGCGCGCGCCTTGGCTACGAGCTGGCTGAAGACGGAGTCCGACAGGGTCGAGGCCGACGGGGACGACGAGGGGAACCGGGGCATCCCGCGACGATGCTGCGCCGGGGCGGCCGCTCGCAAGCGAAAACCCGCCGGGGGGGGGCCGCCCGCCCGCACCCCCGGCGCGCAGGGGCTCGGCCCCCTCGTTCGGGTGTGCTATCCGCCCGGCTGCGCGATGGGTGAAGCGAGCGAGGGCGAGGCAGAGCGCGAGCCGAACGCCGCGCCGGCGGTCGGGCAGCTCGAGGCGGCGCGCGGGTCGAAAGACGCGCCGGTCGCGCCCTCCGCGTACGCGCGGCGTCGGGTCGTGCGCAGTCGCGCCCGTTGGCGAGCGGCCCTCGTGCTCGGCGCGCCGTCCCTCTTCGTGCTCGCAAACGAGCTCCTGCGCCGGCCGAAGCTGATCCTCACCGGCTTCGACCGGCTCCACCGCATGGGCTACGTCGGCTCGCTCGCCTGCGCCGCCGTCCTCTGGGCCTCGCTCCTCTACCTCGCGGCCTCGCGCCGCAGCCGCTTTGCCGAGCTCGGCGCGTTCCTGTTCGTCGTCCTCTTCTCCCTGTCCGTCGGCGTGCAGCTCGCGTTCCGCACGCTCTGGAACGCCTATTTCTCGATCGACGCGCTCGTCTTCGTGCGCACTCCGTGGAGCGCGCTCTCGGCCGATCTGCCGCTCGCCCGCCCCGTCGTGCTCGCGCAGCTGATCGTCACGCTCGCGTTCGCCGTCGGCTGCGTGGTCGCGGCGCGCCGGTTCGTCCGGCCCCGCCGGCGCCTGCCCGCCCTGCGGCCGTGGGTCGCGGCCCTCGCGATCGTGGGCGTGTTCAACTTCCCGGCGAGCTTCCGCAACGGGCAGTCGTCGACGCCCGAGCTCATCTACTTCCACGGCCTCGCGACGATGGCTCACGACCGCGTCGTGACCCTGCGGACCCACGAGCCCGCGCTCATCCGGGTCGAGCGCCGTCACCCCGATCCCGTCCCGCGCCTCGAGGCCAAGCCGTCGCGCCCTCGCAACGTCGTGCTGTTGCTCCAGGAGAGCCAGCGCGCCGACGTGACGTGCATGGAGTGGAAGCCGCGCTGCCCGCTCGCGACGCGCGCGACCAACGATCTCCTGCCCCGGCGCATCGGCTTCTTCCAGATGCGCGCCGGCGCTTCGTCCACGGCGATCGCGCTCTCGAACCTCTGGGCCGGCGTCGACCCGGTCGACACGCAGCCGCGCCTGCTCTCCGCGCCGCTGCTCTGGGAGTACGCGCACGCGGCCGGCTGGGACACGGCCTACTGGACGAGCCAGAACATGATGTTCGGCAACTCGCGCCTGTACGTGCAGGACCTGCCTCTCGGGCACTACGCGGGCGCCAACGACCTCGCGCCCGACGCCGACTGGCTGCTCGGCGCGACCGACGACAGCCTGTCGGAGCGAGTCATTCACGACTGGGAGTCGCTGCGCGAGCCCTTCTTCGCGGTCGTCCACTACTGCAACATCCACCGACCGAGGCTCTACGACCCCGCCAACGCGCCCTTCCGTCCGACCCACACCAGCGATCGAGGCACGGGCGGCGACAAGGGCAAGAACTACTACCAGAACGCCGTTTTTGCGTCGGACGTGGCGGTGGCGAAGCTCGTGAGCTTTCTCCGCGCGACCGACAAGGGCAAGCGCACCGTGCTCGTCTACACCTCGGATCACTCCGAGTCGTATCGCGAGCACGAGAACGAGAACGACCACTCGGGCTCGGTCTACGACGAGGAGATCCGCGTGCCGACCTGGATCGACGCGCCCATCGGCACGCTCGCGCCCGACGAGGAGGTCGCGCTGCGCAAGGCGAGGACCGAGCTCACCTGGCAGTACGACCTCTCGGCCACGATGCTCGACCTCGTCGGCGTCTGGGATGCGCCCGAGATGCAGCGCTTCAAGGAGCGCATGGTCGGTCTGCCGCTCACGCGCCGAGATCGGGTGAAGCAGCCGGTGACCCTCACCAATACCTCGTGGATCTGGGAGTACGTCGAGCCCAACTGGGGGGTCATGCAGGGCAGTCGCAAGCTGCTCGCGACCGCGACCGACCACGCCTATCGGTGCTTCGACGTGCTCGCCGACCCGAAGGAGCAGACCGACCTCGGCGAGGCCGGCTGTCCCGAGCTGCTCGACGTCGCGCGCAAGCGCTTCGGGCCCAAGTTGCCGAGGGACCTCCGGTGGCTCGCCTGGCACCGCGAGTGGCCGCCCCGCTAGCCCGACCCTCGCCGAGAAGCCCTTCGGACCTCGAACGTCGACGATCGCCGAACCGTTGCCATCTCCCCATGAGAGGGGCCGATCGTCGAATTGCATCGGCTTGAAAGCCGGTGCCGGGCGGCCAAGAAGCCCGGCCCCTGGCCGGGTTCGCCCCCGAGTCCGACGGAGGCGGGCTCGTTCGCCGCGCGGCCGCGGACTTCAGCCCGGGGGTGGCTCGTGCGGGCGTCAAGCGGGGGGGGCCAGGCTCCCTCGGCGCAGGAGCGCGGTGGCCTCTTCCGTGGAGATCGGGGGGCAGAACAGCGACCCCTGCGCGAGGTTGCACCCGTGGCCGCGCAGGAACGCGAGCTCGGCTGGCGTCTCGACCTGCTCGGCGCTCGCGCGCACCCCGAGCGTGGCCGAGAGGCCGAGGATGGCGGCTGCGACGGCCGCGGCGTCCGCGTTCCCGGGCGCGCCGCGGAGGACCGAGCCGTCCATCTTGAGCTGCCGGATGGGCAGTCGCCGGAGCTGCGCGAGCGATGAGAAGCCCGTGCCGAAGTTGTCGACCGAGAATTGAAGCCCGAGCGCGCGCCCCTCCGCGACGAGCTCCGCGGCGCGGTCGCGCTCGAGCAGGAACGTGGCCTCGCCGATCTCGAGGTCGAGCCGCGTGAGGTCGACGCCGGCCGAGGCGGCCACCTCGGCGACGTGGCGCGCGAGCCTCGGCTGGCGGACGTCCTGGAGCGAGAGGTTGATCGCGACGCGGACGGTCTGCGCGCCCGCGTCGCGCTGGAAGCCTCGCGCTGCCTCGCATGCCGTGGCGAGCACCCACTCGCCGATGAGCCCGCCGAGCCCGCGCTCCTCGGCGAGCGGGAGGAACCGCGCGGCGGGCACGAGGCCGGCCCCGGGCCGCTGCCAGCGCAGCAGCGCCTCGAGCGCCGTGACGCGGCCCGTGGCGAGGTCGATCTCTGGCTGCCAGTGGAGCAGGAGCTCGCCTCGGTCGAGCGCCGCCGCGACGTCGTGCTCGAGCGCGAGCGCCTCGGCCGCGCGCGCCTCGACCTCGTGGGTGAAGAAGCGGTAGCCGTTGCGTCCGCGCTGCTTGACCTCGTACATCGCCGCGTCCGCGGCGCGCAGGACGTCCTCCGGCTCGATCGCGTCGTCCGGAAAGAGGCTGATGCCGATGCTGGGCGTCACGAGGACCTCGCGCGCGCCGAGGGCGAACGGCTGCCCGAGCGCGCGCACGATCTTCTCCGTGACGGCGGCGACGAGCGACGCGGATCGCGCGTCGGTCAGGACGACCACGAACTCGTCACCGCCGAGCCGCGCCACGGTGTCGGCGCCGCGGACGACCGCCTTCAGACGGCTCGCGACCTCTTGCAGGAGCACGTCGCCCATGTGGTGTCCCAGCGAGTCGTTGACCGCCTTGAAGCGGTCGAGGTCGAGGAACAGCACGGCGACCTTCGTGCCAGCGCGCTGCGCGGCCGCGAAGGCCTGCCCGAGGCGGTCTCCGAGCAGCGTGCGGTTCGGCAGGCGCGTCAGCGGGTCGAACTGGGCCATCGACCGGATGCGCTCGTCGGCGGCCTTGCGTGCCGTGATGTCGATCACGTGCCCCGCGTAGCCGATCGCCGTGCCGCGTTCGTCGCGCACCGTGCTGAGCGTCAGCCATTCGGGGAACACCTCGCCGCTCTTCTTGCGGTCCCAGACCTCGCCCTCCCAGCGGCCCGTCGCGAGCAGCTCCGCCCACAGCCGGTCGTAGAAGGCGCGGTCCTGCCGGCCGGAGGCGAGCACCCGCGGGTTCGCCCCGGCGAGGTCGCCGGCCGCATAGCCGGTGAGGCGGCAGAACGCCGGGTTCACGCGCACGATGCGGCCGTCGAGGTCGGTGACGAGGAGGCCCTGGCTGCTGCTCTCGAAGACGAGCGCGGCGAGCCGTTCGTCGTCGATGGCGGCACGCGCCTGCGCCCGCTCGCGGGGCGCCGCGTCGCCCCCGCTCGGCGCCGTATGGCCGTCATCCATGCGCAAAGGACCTCCCCAGGCCGCGCTCGCCCCTTCAGCTTTCCAGCAACGTAACTCGGGCAACGGGTCTGGGAAGGCCGCGCCACGCAGCGCGTCGTTTCGGTCCGGGTGGAGCAAGGAGCGCGCCCCGTCGAGGCGCCGGGGGTGCGCGCCTGCCGTCCGGGGCTTGCACCGCTCGGCGGCCTCGGATACGTCGGAGGGCATGAAATCGTGGGGACCGGCGCTCTTCCTCACCTCCGCCCTCGGCCTCGCGGCCGCCCTTTTCGGCTGCGGCGGGCACCCCGTGCCCCCGCCGCCCGGCGGGGCCAAAGCCTGCTGGGACGGCAACGTCGCCACGTGCTCGAGCGAGTGCGACGGCGGCGGTGCGGTCAGCTGCTACCGCCTCGCGGCGGCCTCGGAGGTCGGGCAGGAGGGCACCGACTTCGGCCGCGCCGAGGGCCTCTACCAGAAGGCCTGTGACGGCGGGTACCCGCACGCCTGCGCGCGCCTCGGCCTCGCCTACCAGTCGGGGGCGCTCGGCACCCAGGACGTGCAGCGCGCGAAGGCCATGCTCACGAAGGGCTGCGCCGGCGGGGTCGCCGTGGCGTGCGGCGCGCTCGCACCCGTCCCGACCTCGACCGAAACGGTCCCGCCGCCGCCGCCGCCGAAGGCGCTGCCGAGCGCGCAGCCGGCCGCCCCGAACTGACGGCACGCGCGGCCCGCGTCGGGGCTAGCGCCTGCGCCTCCGCGACGCGGCTGCGAGGGCGAGCCCCGCCGCCAGCGCGACCGCGGACCCGCCGTCCTCGCCGCCCGCCGTCCGGCAGCCGCAGCCGCTCGACGCGCCGTCGCCGGCTCCGCCCCCGCCGGCGGCGCCTCCCGGGTAGCCTCCGCCGCCGATCGTGCCCGTCGCGCCGCCCTGGCCGATCGCGCCGCCCTGTCCCGAGCCGCCGCCGCCCGTCGTGGCGCCGCCCTGTCCGGAGCCGCCGCCGCCCTGACCCGCGCCGCCCTGTCCCGCGCCGCCCGCGCCGCCCTGACCCGCGCCGCCCTGACCCCCGCCGCCGAAGCCGCTCTCGTCGAAGTAGGCGCCGCAGGCCGGATCGGCCGGCGCGCCCTTGGCCGCGAGCGCCAGCGCGTACGCGCCCGCGCCGAAGCCCATCATGGGCGCGTTGAACTTCAGCACGCCCGTCGACTCGTCGTACGTCTCGGCGAACGCGCCGTAGTTGGCGAGCGATTGCTCGCGCACCCACTTGATCAGGCGATCGGCGCGCGCGTCGTCGCCGCCGAGCCGCGCCGCGACCGCGCCGCGCAGGTCCGTGAAGACCCACTCCGCGCTGTCGTACTCGCTGCCCCACGGGGAGGTGTCCTCCGGCTGGCCGGCGTGATCGGTGCGGTCGTCGTTGCGTGACCAGCCGGCGCCGGCGGGCGCGGCGAGCTTCGCGTCGAGCGCGGCGAACGTGGCCGCGGCGACGACGCCCTTGGGATCGAAGAGCCCGAAGGCGATCCCGTCCAGCACCGCCGCGTCGAAGTAGCCGCTGCCGGTCTTGAGCTCCTCCTCGTTCGAGACGAGCGCGTGGGTGCCGTCGAGCAGCTTGGCCGCGATCGCCTTGCGCAGAGCCACGCCCGCGTCGAGGTACGCCTGCGCGCGCGCCGCGTCGCCCACGCGCGCGGCGAGATCGGCCGCGTCGCAGAGGCCGCGCGCGGCCGTGATGTTCGTGTACGTCCACGTCCGCTCGCGGCCGTTCCAGTGCGTCTCCCAGATGGACGAGTCCGGGCGCACGAGCCCGGTCGCCGGGTCGATCAGCGCGACGATCGCGTCGGCGATCTTCGTCGAGACCACCGGCCAGCGCGCGTCGACGAGGCTCTCGTCGCCGGTCGCCCGCTCGTAGTGTCGCAGCGCCCAGAGATAGAGGCCGAAGCCGTCGAACTCGAGGTTCGGCCCGTAGCCGTTGAAGTCGGTCTCTTCGACGCCGAAGCCCTGATAGCGCACGAGGCTCACCTGATAGGGAGGCATCGAGTACGGCTTCAGCTCGTTCCAGCCCTGGAATCGGCCCGACTCCGCCGCGAGGCCGAACTCGAGGGCGCGCCGTGAGGCGTCCTTCAGCCCGAGCGTCGCCATGGCCGCGGCCGCGTACGCGCCGTCGCGCGCCCAGCCGTACGTCCACTCGCCGGGCGGCAGGCTCGCGAGCACCTGGCCCTGGCCGCGGTGGGTGACCGTCGCCGGCAGCTTCGCGGGCGGGTCGCCGATCGTCGCGCCGAAGCGCGTGTAGCGCGGCTCGCCGTCCTGGCTCAGGTGCTCGCGGAGGAACGCCGTCTCGTCGGCGACCTGCGCCATCTCGAGCAGCGCCGCGCCGTGCCGCACGAGCGCCTCGTCGTCGCCCGTCGCGCCGCCCGGGACGCTCACGCCGCCCTGAAATGCGGCCCATTCGGCGATCTCGGCGTCGACGACCGCCTTCGCGCCGCGACCGGCGACGTAGGCGTCGAGCCAGCCTTGCACGGTCGCGCCGGCGAACGGGTCGCCGTGGTGCGCGAACGCGACGCCGGCCCACGCCTCGCCGCCGGCCGGCACGTCCCCGAGGTCCCACTGGAACGCGGTCACCGAGTCGTCCGCCGTCGGCTGGTCGCCGCTCACGTCCCCGAGGTCGCCGCCGGCGGTCACGAGGCCGTAGACGCCCTGGTTCGCCGGGGTCTTCGACGAGGACGCCGCGTGGTGCGACGGCGCGCCGAGCGCGCGGCCGACCACGACGCCCGCGAAGGCGCGCTCGAGGAAGTCGGCCTTGCCGCCCGCGCCGTCGAACGCGACCGTCTCGCCGTTCGCGGAGAGGTCGTTCATGACGCCCGGGCGCCCGAAGCCGAGGTGGAAGTTGTGCAGCGAGAAGGCCTGCACGCCCTTCGCGGTGGCGTTGCCGGTGTTCTGCACGCAAAGGGCCATCACGAAGCCCGCGTGATCGAGCCCGCGCGGCGCGAACGCGTACGTCGTCGTCACCAGGGATCCGACCGACTGCACGAGCCTCGCGACGCCCGTCCCGCCCTTCGCGCCGGCCTTCCAGCCCGCGTAGCCGCTCGCGTCGGCGTCGAGGTCGGCCCCGTCGAGCCACGACTGGCCCGAGCCGGCGCGGAGGCCGAAGTACGCGTCGAAGAGCAGATCGCGCGACGGCACGGCCTGCGGCTGGTTGCCGACCCACACCTCGCTGCCGTTGGCGTCGAGCGTGGGCTCCTCCGCCGCGAACAGGTGCTCGCGGAAGTGGGTGAGCTTGCCTTGCGCGAGGTCGATCAGGAGCGCCCCGCGCCCGTTCGAGGAAGAAAGTCGCGAGAACGTGCGTTGCACCGGCAGCTCGGCCCGGGCGCCGGGCGTGGCCGCGGCGCAGGCGAGGGCGAAGGAGAGCGCGGAGAGAGGACGTCGCAGGGAGGCCATCGCGCGCGATCGTAGCGCAAAGCCGCGGCGCGGCGGGGGTGTAACCGGCCGCCGATCCGCGGCGTTCTGTGCCTTGCGAGGCGGTGCGTGGTAACGGCACCCTCGCCGCGCGTGCGGGGGCCCGGTGGCCCCGGCTCCGCAGGCGGATCGCGGCGCGTAGCGCCCGTCGAGGAGGCATTCATGTCCGGCATGTTCCAAGCGTCTCGGTTCGTACTCGCCGCGCTGTCCGTCACGGCCCTCGGGCTCGTCGCGTGCAAGTCCACGCCCACGGTCGAGCCGAAGACCGAGGCCGCCGCGAAGGCCGCGCCGGTCGCCGCGCCGCAGCCGGTCAAGAAGGCCGACGTCGCCTCGCCTTCGAGCGGCTCGATCCACATCGACGAGAAGATCACGAAGCTCTGCGGCGACCTTCCGGAGGCGCACTTCGCGTTCGACTCGGCCGAGGTCGGCCCCACCGCCGGCGCCCTGCTCGACCCGCTCGCGCGCTGCTTCGTCAGCGGGCCCGGCAAGGGCAAGGGCCTGCGCACGGTCGGCCACGCCGACGCGCGCGGCGAGACCGAGTACAACTTCGCGCTCGGGATGAAGCGCGCCGCGAGCATCTCGGCCTATCTCCAGGGCAAGGGCATGGAGAAGGGCCGCCTCGAGTCGACCTCGAAGGGCGAGCTCGAGGCGACCGGCGAGGACGAGTCGGGCTGGGCGCGCGACCGCAAGGTCGAGATCTTCCTTTCGGAGTAGCGGGGCCCGCGCTACGGACCCCTCGTGCGAGGCCTCATGTTGCTGCTCATCCCGGACAAAGCCGCGGCCATCCCGATCAAGCTCGATCCGGTGTCCCTCGTGCTCCACGCCTCGGGGCCCGTGTTCGTGGTCGTGTGGACCCTGGTCGCGGCCGCCGCGCTCGTCTGGGTGATCGCCGTCCTCAAGCTGCTGCAGGTCTCGCGGCTCGGCGCGGCGCAGCGCCGGTTCGAGGTGGAGGCCGCCGCGTGCCGCGCGCCCGAGGAGCTCTTCGCGATGGCGCGGCGGCACCCCGAAGCGCCCGGCGCGCGCGTCGTGATCGAGCTCTCGAAGCGCGCCGGCACGCCCAAGCTGCTCGAGGCGATCGCGCGCCGCGCCCTCGTCGACGAGCAGCTCCGCGCCTCGTCGCTCATGCCGACGCTCTCGTCCATCGCCGCCGCGTCGCCCTTCGTGGGCCTCTTCGGCACGGTCTACGGCATCATGGACGCCTTCCTCCGCATCGGTCAGGAGAAGAGCGCGTCCTTGCCCGTCGTCGCGCCCGCGATCGGCGAGGCGCTCATCGCCACGGCGATCGGCCTGTTCGCGGCCATCCCGGCGGTCGTCGCGTACAACGCGCTCGCGAAGCGCATCGACGATCTCCTCTCGGTCCTCGAGGCGGGCGCGTCCGCGTGGGTCCTCGTCGCGGCCGACGCGCACGAGGACACCGTGCCCGTGATGCTCCAGAAGCCGTCGACGCGGCCGCCGATGGCGCCGCCGATCCCGCGGGTCTGAGCCGCGCCATGGCGATGGGACTCGGCGGCGGCCGCAAGAGCAAGGGGTTCAGCGAGATCAACGTCACGCCGCTCGTCGACGTGATGCTGGTGCTCCTCGTCGTCTTCATGGTGACGGCGCCTCTCCTCACCGCGGGCCTGCGCGTCGAGCTGCCCAACGTCGACGCGCAGAGCGCGCCGGTGAAGGACACGAAGCTCGTCGTCACGGTGACCCGCGAGGAGAAGATCCTCTTCGGCGAGGACGACGTGACCGCGCGCATCGAGGAGGTGCTCCTCAAGAACGATCGCGTGCAAAAGGAGAAGGAGCTCTACATCCGCGCCGACAAGAACGCGCGCTACGGCGCCGTCGCGCGCGTCGTGGCGGCCGCGCGCGCCGCGGGCGTCGAGGGGCTCAACCTGCTCGTCGAGCCCGAGCCGGTCGAGGAGGCCAGATGACCTCCGGCCGGGCGAGCGATTTTCGCCCGCTGGAGATCGCGATCGCCGTCGCGTTCGCGCTCGCGGTGGAGTGCACCGCGGCCCTCGCGCTCTCCGCCTCCGCGCTCGACCGCCCCGCCATGGTGCCGGAGATCGACAAGGGCCAGGCCGTGCCCGTGAAGGTCATCCCCGTGCTCGACCTCGACTCGCCCCTGCTCAAGCTCGGCGGCAAGAGGGACAAGTACAAGCTGCCCGACCGCTGGGTGCGGCAGGCGCCGGTCGCGCGCGTCGAGGAGAAGGTCTTCGCGTCGACGAAGGCCGGCAAGAACGCGAAGGACATCCCCGCCCCCGACAAGCGGATCGCCGACGCCGGCACCAAGCCGCCGCCCGAGGACGCCGCCGTCGCGAAGCAGGTCGACACGCCGCTCGTCGAGCCGCCCGACGCCGCGCCGCCCGCGAACGTCGACACCGAGGGGCACGCCGACGGCGTGAAGGAGGGCACCGAGACCGACCCGCTCAAGGCGCGCGCGGTCGACCTTTACCGCGCCCGCATCGCCGGCTGGTTCTCCGGCCGGTTCCGCGTGTCGGGATCGGGCCTGGCGGGCGACGAGCTCACGCGGGTCCGCGTGCGCGCGACGGTCGAGCTCAGCGGCCGCACGGTCTCGGGCTACGTCGTCACGCCGAGCGGCAACGCCGCCTTCGACGCGGCCGCGCGCCAGACCCTCGAGGCCGTCAAAGGGCAGGAGATCCCGCCCCCGCCCGAGAACTACCCCGACGTCGTGCAGAGCCGGATTCAGGTCACGTTCGTGTGCAAGGAAGGTCGATGCGATTGAGTATCTGGTCACGCCCGGGCCGCGCGCGGCCCCGAACTCGGGGGTCGCGGATCGCCGCGATCGTGATCGCCGCGGCCGCGGTCGCCCCCCCCGCCGGAGCGCAGCCGGCCGCGGACAAGCCCCCGAACCCCGACGATCTGCTCGGCAACATCGTGGTCGTCGCGGGCGCGGGTCGGCCTCTGCCGAAGATCGCCGTGCTGCCGTCGCTCGCCTCCGAGATGGAGGACGTCACCATTCGCAGCGTCGCGCGGCGCGATCTCGAGCTCTGCGGCGAGTTCGAGCTGCTAACCGACTCCTCGGCTCCGGAGGGCCTCTATCTGGCCGACTCCCCGGTCGACGTGAAGGCCTGGGCCGGCAAGGGCGTCGAGGCCGTCGTCAAGGTCACCGGCAAGCCGCTCGCCGGCGGCAAGGCCGAGCTCCGCGGCCTCGCGTACTTCGTCAATCGAGGCGCGGCGCCGGTGCTGGACAAGCGCTTCGTCGTGGACGCGAGCGCGATCCGCGTCGAGTCGCACCGCGTGTCCGACCTGCTCATCGGCGCGCTCACCGGCCAGAGCGGCGGCTTCGCCAGCCGCATGACCTTCGCCTCGGGGATGGGCAAGCTGCGCCGCGTCTACACCATCGACGCCGACGGCAACGACCCCAAGTCCGTCACGCCTCTCGACCAGCAGGCCATCGCGCCGGCGTTTGGCCCGCACGAGGATCTCTTCTACGCAGGCAGCGCGGGCGAGGGCGCCCCGTTCCTCGCGCGCCTCGCGGGCGGAGGCCTCGTCCCGCTCGGCGTCCGCGGGTCGGTCTACGGCGTCGCCTTCTCGCGCGACCGCACCAAGGTCGCCTTCTCGATCGGCGAAGGCGACACGGTGAGGGTGTTCACGGGCCCGGATCCGCTGTCGCTCACGCCCGCCTCGGAGGTCGGCATGGCGATGCACCCGGCCTTCACGCCGAGCGGCAAGCTCGCCTTCTCGGGCGAGGGTCGCTACGGCCAGCGCATCTACGTCGACGGCAAGCCCGCGTCGCCCGAGGGGCTCAACGCCTCGGCGCCCGTCTTCTGCAATCACCCGGACGGCGTGCGCCTCGTCTACCAGGTGGGAGTCGGCAAGAACACCGACCTCGTCTCGAGCGCGGAGCACGGCGGCGGGATCGCGCGCCTCACGCAGAACCAGGGTCGCAATGGCTATCCGGCGTGCAGCCCGGACGGCCGACTCGTGGCCTTCTTCAGCACCCGCACGGCGGGCGAGGGCCCGGGCCTCTACGTCATGCGCCTCGACGGCGGTCGCCCCAAGCGCGTCTCCACGCTCCTCGGCGACTCGCTGCGCTGGGACCCGCTGCCCGCGGGGCGCGCGGCCGAGGTGAAGTGAGGCCCGCGTGCAGCCCGTGACGCCGCGGCCGCCCGCCGAGCGCGACGCGCGCCGCGACATCGTCGAGGTCTGCCGCCGCATCTACGCGCGCGGCTGGCTGGCCGCGACCGACGGCAACGTCTCCGTCCGGCTCGGCGACGACCGCGTGCTCACGACGCCGACCGGCGTGCACAAGGGCTATCTGCGCGAGGACGACCTCCTCGTCGTCGACCGCCGCGGCCGGCGCGTCTCCGGCACGCGCGGGCCCTCGAGCGAGATCGCCATGCACCTCGCCGCCTACGACGTGCGCCCCGACGTCGGCGCGGTCGTCCACGCGCACCCGACCAACTGCATCGCGTTCTCCCTCGCCGGCGTGAGCCTCGCGCAGTGCCTGCTGCCCGAGGTGGTCTTCACGTTCGGATCGATCCCGACCACGGCCTACACCACGCCGACGACCGAGGAGGTGCCGAACGAGGTCCGGCGCTGGCTCGTGGGCTTCGACGCGATGATCCTCGACCGCCACGGCAGCCTCACCGTCGGCGCGGACGTCTACGCGGCCTACGACAAGCTCGAGCGCATGGAGCACGTCGCCGAGATCACCCTGCGCGCCCGCATGCTCGGCCCCATCCGCCCGCTCGAACCGGCGCAGGTCGAGAGGCTGCGCGAGGTGGGTCGCGGCCTCGGCCTGCCCGATCGCACGATCCTCCCGAGCCCGTGCGACCATTGCAATGCGTGCCCGAGCGGCAAGGCCGCGGCCGCGCCCCCGCTCCCGCCGCCGGGACACGCGCCCCTGCCGCTCGCGGCCGACCGCGAGGACCTCGTCCGCCGCGTGACCGAGTCGCTCTCGGCGACCCTCGCCCGCCCGCGCGGTCGGTAGCGCGGCGCAGGGCCTGCGCGGCAGCGCTCGCGTCGCGGCGCGCGCGACCCTTTGCCGGCCTGCGGCGCTTGACGGCGCTCCGGGCGGGCTGTTCGATGCCGCCCGCCATGAGCCAAGCCGCGAGCCTCGACGCCCCCAATCCCATCGACACGCCGGCATTCAAGGCGCGGAGGACGCAGAACTGGATCGTCCTCGGGCTGCTCTACGCCTTCTTCTACATGACCCGTTACAACTTCGCGGCCAACATGGATGGCCTCGCGAAGCTGTTCGGCTGGACGAACACGCAGCTCGGCATCTTCGAGACGGTGCTGCCGCTCGTCTACGGCCTCTCGGTCGTCGTCAACGGGCCCATCTCCGACCGCATCGGCGGCAAGAAGGCGTTCCTGTTCGGCGCCGTCGGCGTCACGATCATGAACATCCTCTACGGCCTCGGGATCATGCTCGTGCAGACGCCCGCGGAGGTCACCGGCAAGGGGCACTCGATCGCCGTGCTGAAGCCGGCCGTGATGCACTTCGGCCTGTCCGGCGGCACGGTCCTCACCGGGCTCGCGGTCGTCTGGGGCATCAACGCCTACTTCCAGTCGTTCGGCGCGCTCTCGATCGTGAAGGTCAACGCGCAGTGGTTCCACGTCCGCGAGCGCGGCGTCTTCTCGGGCATCTTCGGCGTCCTCATCCGCTTCGGCCTCATCCTCGCCTTCTCGGGCGCCCCGCTGCTCGCCGCGACGCTCGGTCTCCAGTACGCGTTCCTCCTGCCGGGCGTCGTCGTCGGCATCCTCTTCGTGGTGAACTACTTCCTGATGGAGAACGCGCCCGCCGACGCGGGCTTCCCGGGCGTCGACACCGGCGACGGATCGGGCGCCGGCGGCGGCGAGGACGACAAGCCCCCGACGCTGCGCTTCGTCCTGGCCAAGGTCTTCGCCAGCCGCGCCGCGTGGATCATCGCCTTCGGGTCGATGATGCTCGGCCTCGTCCGCCGCAGCACCGTCGACTCGTGGTTCGCCAAGTACTTCGCCGAGAGCTACGTCCCCCACGGCCTCGACAAGTCCTCGTTCCCCGCCTACCAGGCCGCCGCGTGGGGCATCGCGCTGCTCGGCATCGCGGGCGGCTTCGCGTTCGGCGCCGCGTCGGACCGCGTCTTCCACGCGCGCCGCGCCCCCGTCGTCACGATGGGCTTCATCGGCATGGGCGTCACGCTCGCGCTCTTCGGCCTCACCGATCGCCTCGCCCCCGGGCCGTGGCAGGCCGCGCTCTTCGTGTCGATCCTGTCGTTCTTCGTGAACGGGTCGCACGGCATGATCGGCGGCGCCGCCTCGATGGACTTCGGCGGGCGCAAGGCCGCCGCGACCGCCGCGGGCCTCTTCGACGGCATGCAGTACCTCGCGAGCTCGGTCGTCGGGCTCGGCATGGGGTACACGATCGACCGCTGGGGCTGGAAAGCCTGGCAGTGGGTGCCGATCCCCTTCGCGGTCCTCGGCGCCGCCCTCATGGTCACGCTGTGGAACGTCAAGCCGAAGGGCGCCGGCGGCCACTGAAGGCCCGGCGTCGCGCGCCCGCTTTCCGGAGCGGGCGCGGCCGCTTCGAGGCGCCCGGCCCGCCTGCGTGGCGCTAGGATGCCGCGCATGATTTCGATCCCGTCCGCCGAGCGAATCGGGCGCCTCAAGTACGCCATCCGCAACATCGCCGCGAGCGCGGCCGAGATCGAGGCTCAGGGCCGCAAGGTGCTCCGCCTGAACATCGGCGACCCGCTGCTCTACGACTTCCAGACGCCCCCCGCGCTCGTCGAGGCGGTCGTCCAGGCGATGCGCGACGGCAAGAACTGGTACGCGCCGTCGTACGGCATCCCCGTCGCGCGCGAGGCGATCGCCGCGTCGCTCACCGCGTACGGCGCGCCCGTCGCGCCGAGCTCGGTCTTCGTGACCTCGGGCGCGAGCGAGGCGATCGAGGCCGCCCTCACCGCGATGCTCGAGCCCGGCGACTCGGTGCTCACGCCGACGCCCGGCTACCCGCTCTACACCGCGATCCTCGCCAAGCTGAACGCCGAGGAGCGCCCGTACCGCCTCGACCCGGGCGCGCACTGGCAGCCGGACCTCGCGCAGATCGAGGCGTCGATCGGGCCGCGCACGCGCGCGATCGTCGTCATCAACCCGAACAACCCGACGGGCGCGCTCTGGGGCGAGGAGACCCTGCGCGGCATCCTCGATCTCGCCCGGCGGCGCGGCCTCGTGGTGCTCGCCGACGAGGTCTACTACCCGCTCACGTACGGGCCGTCGGCGCCGCGCATGGCGTCGCTCGTCGACGACGTGCCGATCATCGCGTTCGACAGCATGTCGAAGGCGTACCTCGCGACCGGCTGGCGCGTCGGCTGGATGAGCCTGCACCACGCCTCGCTCGACGGCGTGCGCGCGGCGATCTCGCGCATCCTCGACGCGCGCCTCTGCAGCCCGACGCCGCCGCAGTTCGCGATCCCGGTCGCGCTCGCGGGCGGGCGCGCGCACGTCGACGACGCGATGGGCCGCCTGCGCGAGCGGCGCGACCTCCTCGTCTCGCGCCTGAACGCGATCCCGGGCGTGTGGTGCGAGGCGCCCGGCGGCGCGTTCTACATCATGGCCAAGGTCGAGCTGCCCGCCGGCCGCACCGACGAGGAGTTCGTGCTCGACCTGCTGCGCACCGAGGGCGTGCTCACCGTGCACGGATCGGGCTTCGGGATGGCCCCGAAGGACGGCTGGATGCGCATCGTGTACCTGCCGCCGGTCGAGGTCATCTCGGCGGCCTGCGACGCGATCGAGCGCACCGTGGCGCGCTGGTCGCGCTAGCCGCGACGCGCGCCCGGGGGGGAGCGATCCCTCGGTGGGCGCAGAGAATTCACCACGGAGGCACAGAGAACACAGAGGGCACAGAGGTACAGAGGTACAGAGGTACAGAGGTACAGAGGAAAGCCAAGGAGATCCTCTCTCCCCCTCTGTGCCCTCTGTGCCCTCTGTGCCCTCTGTGCCCTCCGTGTCCTCCGTGGTTGATCCCTCCGGATCTCTCGACGGATCTTCAGCGCTGGAAGTCGTAGACGCTGCCGAGGCGCAGGATGCCCGTGAGCTCGTCGAGCGCGACCATCGACTCGCGCGCGAGCGCCGGGTCGGCGAGATCCGCGGGCGCGAGCCGGTCGCGGTAGCGCCGCTCGATCCACGCGGCGAGGTCGCGCTCGAGCGCGTCGCCGAGCAGCACGCGGCCCCCGAGCGCCGCTATCTCGGCCTCCTCGAGCGGCACGCGCAGCCGCAGGCACGCCGGGCCTCCGCCGTTGTTCATCGACTGGCGCAGATCGAGGTAGTGCACCTCGACGACCGGGTTGTCCTCGGCGACGACCCGATCGAGGAACGCCCGCGCGCGCGGGTTGTCGCGGCTGTCGGCCGGCGCCACGATCACCATGCGGCCGTCGGCGACGGTCAGGAGCTCCGAGTTGTAGGGGTACGCGGCCACCGCGTCGGCGACGGGCAGCTCGCCCGCGCTCGCCCGCACGACGCGCAGGGCGTCGCCGAGCTTCGCGCGCAGCTCCGCCTCGAGCCCCGCGGGATCGACGAACGCGAGGTCGTGCATCAGGATCACCGACTCGTTGCCGACCGCGAGCACGTCGGTGTGGAAGCTGCCCGCGTCGATGCCGTCCGGGTGCTGTTGCGGGAAGATCGCGCGCGCGGGCGCGACGCGGCCGAGGCGAGCGATCGCCTGGCTCGCCTCGAGCGTGTGGCGCGCGGGGAAGCGGCTCGGCGCGGCGCCGTCGCCGAAGGCGCGCCGACCCCACGCGAAGAGGTGTACGGCCGCGTGGCCGGGCGTCACGAGGCGCGTGTGGTTGGCGGCGCCCTCGTCGGCGAACTGCGTCACCGAGGGGAGCGGATCGTGCACCGCGAAGCGCGCCTCGTCGGCGAAGATCGCCCGCAGCACGTCGCGCGTCGTGTCGGCCTCGATCGCCCGGTGGAACATCTGCGCGAGGTTCGCGGGCACGAGGTGCGTGCGCCCGTCGGCGGCGTCCGCGGAGGGCACCACCGTCGCCGCGTTCGCCGTCCACATGGCCGCCGCGCTCGACACGAGCCGCAGCAGGATCCCGTCGCCGCGCGCGGCCTCGGCGAGGACCTCCTCGTCCGACCCGGAGAAGCCGAGCCGGCGCAGCGTCGAGAGCCGCGGTCGCGGGTGGGGCGGGAGCACCGCCTGCGCGACGCCGAGCCGGCGCACGAAGCGCATCTTCGCGAGCCCTTGCAGCGCCGCGGCGCGCGGGTTCGACACCTGACCGCCGTGGACGGTGCTCGCGAGGTTGCCGGCCGAGAGGCCGCCGAAGTTGTGCGTCGGCCCGCAGATCCCGTCGAACTCGACCTCGCGCATGGGCGGGAGGATAGCCGAGAGCCGGCGGCGCGCTCGATTCGACTACGCGCCCTGCGCCGCGAGCCACCGGGCGATCTCGGCGGCGAAGCGGTCGAGATCGTCGACCCCCGCCGTCGCGGCGCTCTGAAGCATTCCGAGGTCGATCCCCGCGTAGCCGTGCGCGATCACGTTTCGGAGCCCGACCGCGCTCGACAGCGCCTTCACCGTCGCGGGCGTGAGGACGCCGTGCTCACCCAGGCGGGTGAACGCCTCGGCGAGCGTCGTCGCGGCGCGGAGGCCCTCGTCGGCGATCACGTGGCTCGCGATCTCCGTGCAGGCCTGCACCGCGAGCATGAGGTTGAAGGCGACGAGGTCGCGGGCTACGCGATCGCCCGCGAGCGCGTCGCGCGAGGCTACGCGGTGCAGGCGCACCTGATCGACCCGGTCCGCGAGGAGCGCGAGCTTGGCCTCGACCACGGCGTGCTTCACCACGCGGCGCCCCCACTCCGCGCGAGCTTCGCGACGAACGCGCCCACCATGCGCCGGTAGGCGGGGCGGTCGAGCTCCTGAGTCGCGAGCGTGCGTGCGCGCCAGTCGGCCGCGTCGCCGCGCGGCGAGTCGTGCACCACGAGGCCGTCGCGAAGCAGCTCATCGTTCAAAGGGATCGACGCCGTCTCGACCGGGACGACGTGCGCCTCGCGGCCGAGCGCCAGGGAGATCTCGGCCATGAGCGCGAGCACGTCGGCCTCGCCCGCCACGGCGACGTCGACGTCCGAGTCGGGACGCGCCTCTCCGCGCGCGACGGAGCCGAAGAGGAGGGCGAAGCGGACCTCGGGGTGGCCCGCGAAGACCGCGGCGAGGGTCGCGCGGGTGGCGTCGAGGTCCATGTGGAGGGCGTCGCACGCGGCGGGCGAGGGTGCAAGCGGGGGGCGCCCGCCGCGATCGCAGGTCGCCCGTCGGGATCGCGCTTCGGCTGCGCTCGCCGTGGGCCGGCGGCGCTCCGTTGCGGCGATCGAAGGAGCCGGCCCGCAGACCCCGTCGGACTCGACCTCGCGCAGGGGCGGGAGGACGGCCGAGAGCCGGCGTCGCTCCCGGCTACCAGCCGAGCTCGGTCCGCAGCGCCTGCGTGATCACCTCGCCGAGCTTGGCGTTCGTCACGAGGTTCGTGTGGTAGTCGCAGCCGTAGCCGTCGGCCGCGTCGATGACGAAGCGGACGTGCCGGAGGCCCGCGTCGCCCGTCGCGGCCATCGCGCCCTTCACCCACGCTTCCTTCTTCGCGCCCCAGTGCGCCCAGGTCACGCAGAAGACCATCGCGCCCGGGTACGCCCCGCGCACCTCGCCGAGCAGCGCGGCGTACGCGGCCTCGAAGTCGGCCTCGGCGAGCGCCGCGGAGAAGTCGTTCGTGCCGAGATTGACTACCACGGCGTCGGGCACGAAGCGCGAGAAGTCCCAGTCGTCCTTGGCGACGTTCGTGATCGTGCGCCGCCACAGCGCGGGCATGAGCGTGTCCTTGTTGCCCGCGTAGTTCTGGAACACGCCCTTGCCCGAGACGGCGATCGCGTGCACGGCCGCGTTCACGTTGCGCCCCGCGATCGCGCCGTAGGTGCCGTAGTACGACTCCGTGGCTGCGCTGAAGTCGCAGTCGCCGCTCGTGCCCTCGATGCCGTAGCCGGCGGTCAGCGAGTCGCCGATGATCTCGATTCGGTGGGCGTAGGGCCACGGCGTCTCGACGATCGACGCGCCCGCGCCCGGCACGAAGCCGAGGAACGCCACCGCGCCGAAGGTGCCCTCGTTGCGGCGCACGAGCTGCACGTCGTGCTCGCCGGGCGAAAGGCCGGTCGCGACCTCGTAGGTCTGGTCGCCGCCGGTCGTCTGCAGGAGCTCCGTCGGCTGGCCGTCGACCTCGACCTGGAAGCGCACGTTGTCCGCGCCGCCGAGCGTGACCGACAGCGAAGATCCCGCGACGCGGGTGCGAAGCGTCGTGCCGGACCACGACGCCTTCGGGCGCGAAGCCTCGGAGTCGTCGAAGCGGCCGACCCGGTGGAAGGGGAACCTCGGAGTCGAGCCTCCTTGGCCGCCGGCACCACCCGCGTCGCCTGCGCCGCCCGCGCCGGTCGTCGACGCCGCTCCGCCGGCGCCGCCGCGGTCCGACACGCCGCCCGCGCCGCTCGTCGTCGCCGCGCCCCCCGATCCGGAGGACGCGGCCGAGGCGGGCGCCCCGCTCGCGTCGCCGACGGCGCCCGAGCAGCCGGCGAGGGCCAGGCTCATGGCGGAGGCGCAGGCGAACGCGGAGCGGGGAGGCGTGCGCGGCATCGCCCGAGGCTAGCCGCCTTGGCGACCGATCAAGAGCCCTGATTTTCACCACGAAGGCACGGAGACACGGAGCTCCGACTTGATCTGCCTCCGTGCCTCCGTGGTGAGCTTCTCCTCCGGTTGGCCCGGAATCCCCGCGCGAGGTTGCTGCAAATCCTTTTCGGCGAGGGTCGAGCTACGCGCCCGCGGCGCCCTGTTCGAGCTCCTCCGCCACGCGCCCGAGCGACCCGGCGACCGCCCCGTCGGCCCGGGCCACGCGTGCCGCGAGCACCGTGAGCCGCGGTAGCTCCGGCTCCACGTCGTAGCCGTGCCGTGCGACGTGCCGGAACCCGAGAAGCTCGCGCAGCTCCGCGGCGGCTTCGGGCGCGACGAGCGCGGGGCGCAGCCCTGCAATGGGTACGGAGGCTGCCCGCAGGAGCTCGGAGTGCCAGCGATCGCCGTCAGGGACATCGCCGTCGAGCGAGCGCAGCACGCGGACGAGCGTCGCTTCGACGGCGGTGTAGTAGCGCTCGAGCTCGAACGCGAGCGCGAGCGTCCGCGTCCGCTCGGCGTCGCCGCTCTCTTTCCCCTTCGGCGTAGCAAGATAGGCGACCGATGCGGCTCGGCGGGCGAGCGCCGCGAGGTCGGCCCGCAGCTCCGCGGCCAGCCGCAAACGAACGGTGACCGACACCTCAGCCGGCGACATCGAAGACCTCCACCCCGTCGTGGGCCACCGCCGCCGCGAGCCGCGCGCTCATCCAGTCCGCGGGCACGAGATCCACGCGTGCGCCGGCCAGGTGCGACAGGTCGTCTGCAGCCTCGCACAGCTCGCCGAGCGACAGCCCCCAGACGGCCAGATCGACGTCCGTGTCGGTGTGCGCTCCGTCTCCCCGGGCGAGCGATCCGAAAAGCACCACCCGCGTGGCCCCGCGCGCCCGGAGCGCTTGCCCCATCCTCGGCACGAGGCCGCGCAGGCGCTCGGCGCGCTGCCGTGCGCGGAGCTCTCGGGCGGCGAATCGGGCGGTCAGGAGATCCATCCGCCTCCAAGGCTAGCACCTCGCCGACGCCGTCGGCGTCGCGACGAATGCAGGTGCCGCAGGCAGCACGCGCCGCGCGTCGACGACGACGTGCGCAGGCGCCCCGCACTGGGCGCCTGCGTCGACGCGCTACTTCGCGAGCTTCATGATCGTGCCTCCAGCACGGTTCGCCCAGTAGGTGGCCGTTGAGTCGGCGGTGATACCGACGGGGTCCGCCTGGCCCATTGCGAGCGTCGTGAGGCCGCCGCAGCCAGGGAGCCCGACCCTCGGCCGGGGTCGGATCGATCCGAGCCCCGCTGTGCAGGGCTTCTTGGGTGCCCTGCACCGGCATTCATGCCTCCTGCGTCTACGAAAGCAACGACGTAGGTTTGTCAGCTTCATATCGCACTTTGTGAGATCGATCTTCGCCGCGGCTGCGCGCGGCGCTTTCGCAGCCTCATCGCACCGGACTAGCGTCCCGTCATCATGGGACGGATCGAGAAGGCCGTGGGACGGGCGGAGCTGGGCGACCCTCGTCGCAACGAGCGCGCGCTACTGCTCGTCGCCAGCATCGTGCAGGGGCAGACGAGCGATACCAACGCGGTCAGCGGCGCCGGACAGCCAGCGCCGTGGGGTCATGCGATGGGCGCCTACCGCTTCTTCAACAACGAAGCACTTGAACTGCCGCAGATCTACGCGATGGTGAAGAGCTCGCTCTGCGAGCTCGTGCCACTCGGAACGCGCTGCTTCGTGGCGCACGACTTCTCGGTGGTCGACGACTCGAAGCACCCTTTTCGCACCTATAGCGAGGTGCAGGCGGACTCTCCGATCGTCCTCTCGGCGTCCGTCGTCGACTACGCGGTTGAGCTCGTTCCGGACATCGAGGCCTTCTGGGGAGCCCGGAAGGCGAAGCCGGCGGACTGACGCGCAGATCGCGCCGGAGACCCGAGGGCGCGCAGGCGAAGAACGAGACTGGGTGAGCAGGCTCCGGGCTCTTCGATCACCGGACGGCTGCGTGTCAGATCCGCTCGAAGACCGTCACTGCGTCCCCTTGCACCAGCACCGCGCGGCGCGCCTCGTCGCGGCGCGCGAGCGCGAGCGCGAGGCGGCCGCGGCCGAGCGTCGTGTACGGGCACCCGCCGTTCGACGATCCGGGAAGGTCGGGGCACGGCTCGGCGACGAGGGCCGAGGCGCGCCCGTCCCACGCGTCCGCGAGCGACACGCGGCGGACGGGCGTGCTGATCGTGAAGAAGATCTCGCCGAGGTCCGGCGCGATCAGCGTGCCCAGCATGGGCGCCTGCAGCGCGAACCGCGAGGCGGGCGCCCAGCGCGCAATCGGGGCCAACACGGGCCGCGAGGAGGCGCCGAGCGCGCGAGCGCGTCAAGGGCGCGCCCGCCGCGCCCCGGTCGGGCCTACAGCGGCGGGAGCTGCGCCTCGAGCGCCGTCAGCGCGGAGGAGAACTCCTGCCAGTCGATGTGCTTGTCCGAGTTCGTGTCGAGCTTGTGCATCACGGCGAGCACCCAGAGCGGGCGGGTCAGGCGGTTGCCGATCGCGGCGTCGTCGAGCAGCGTGTCGAGCTCGGGCTTGCTGATGCGGCCGTCGTGGTTCGCGTCGTACTCGTCGAACATCGACCGCAGCGCGTCGGACGTGAACGCGCCCTTTCTCGCGATCACGAACGCGCGGAGCTTGATGGCGAGGGCGCGCTCTTCGCCCGACAACTCGAGGGACTTCGACATGAGGACTCCTCTCCCGGTTCGGAGGGCCGGATGATGCCAGGGTCGGCGGCGCGTTTCGAGCGCCCGGTGCGCTATCGCCCGCGCCCGCCCTTGCGCGCGCCCGACGCGCGCGCGCCGCTGCCGCGCACCGCCTTCGTTGGCGCCGGCCGGGCCGCCGACACGATGGCGGCGTCGCCGTCCCCGCGCAGCTGCCGGATCTGGTCGCGTAGCCGGGCCGCCCTCTCGAAGTCCAGGTTCTCGGCCGCCCCGAACATCTCCTGGCGCAGCGCCTCGATGCGATCGGCGAGGTCCACCTCGGGCGCGGGCGCCTTCCCGCCGCTCGCCGAAGCGCCCTTCGCCGGGCCTTTCGGCACCGCGTAGTAGTCCTGCGTGCCCGACGTCGCCGAAAACTCGAGGATCGCGCGCACGACCGAGGCGGGCGTGATGTTGTGCTCGACGTTGTAGGCCGTCTGCCTCACGCGGCGCCGCGCGGTCTCGTCGATCGCCTGCTTCATCGCCGCCGTCTCGCGGTCGGCGTACATGAAGACCTCGCCGTTCAGGTTGCGCGCCGCGCGGCCGATCGTCTGGATGAGCGAGCGCACGCTGCGGAGGAAGCCCTCCTTGTCCGCGTCGAGGATCGCGACGAGCGACACCTCGGGCAGGTCGAGCCCCTCGCGCAGCAGGTTGATGCCGACGAGCACGTCGAACTCGCCCCGGCGCAGGTCGCGCAGGATCTCGATGCGCTCCATCGTGTCGATGTCGGAGTGCAGGTAGCGCACGCGCACGCCGAGCTCGGCGTAGTACTCGGTCAGGTCCTCGGCCATGCGCTTGGTCAGCGTGGTGACGAGGATGCGCTCGTTCTTCGCGGCGCGCTCGCGGATGTGGCCGAGCAGATCGTCGACCTGGCCGGACACGGGGCGCACGGTGATCTTCGGGTCGATGAGCCCCGTCGGCCGGATGATCTGCTCGACCACCGCGCCGCCGGTCTGCTTGAGCTCGTAGTCGCCGGGCGTGGCGCTCACGAAGAGCACGGTCCGGTAGTGCTCCTCGAACTCCTCGAACTTGAGCGGGCGGTTGTCGAGCGCGCTCGGCAGGCGGAAGCCGTACTCGACGAGCGTCTCCTTTCTCGCGCGGTCGCCGCGGTACATCGCCGAGACCTGCGGCACCGTCTGGTGCGACTCGTCGATGATGAGGAGGAAGTCCTTCGGGAAGTAGTCGATGAGCGTCGGCGGCGGATCGCCCGGCTTGCGCCCCGAGAGGTGGCGCGAGTAGTTCTCGATGCCGTTGCAGAAGCCCATCTGCTCGAGCATCTCGAGGTCGTAGCTCGTGCGCTGCTCGATCCGCTGCTTCTCGAGGAAGCGGCCCTCGCGGTCGTAGTGCTCGAGCCGCTCGCGCAGCTCCGTGCGGATGGCGTCGATCGCCCCGCGCAGCTGCTGCTGCTCGGTGACGTAGTGCGATCCGGGGTAGACCGCGTAGCGATCGAGCTGCCCGACGACCTTGCCGCGGACGGGGTCGACCTCCTTGATGGCCTCGATCTCGTCGCCGAAGAACTCGACCCGGATGGCGAGCGTCTCCTCGTAGGCGGGGAAGATCTCGACCACGTCGCCGCGCACGCGGAACGTCCCGCGATGAAAATCGATGTCGTTGCGCTCGTACTGGATGTCGACCAGCTTGCGCAGCAGCTCGTCGCGCCGCACCGTCGTGCCCTTCTCGAGCTTCACGAGCAGCCCGTGGTAGCTCTCGGCCGAGCCGATGCCGTAGATGCAGCTCACCGACGCGACGATGATGACGTCGGATCGCGAGAGCAGCGCGTGCGTCGCCGCGTGGCGCATGCGGTCGATCGCGTCGTTGATGATGGCGTCCTTCTCGATGAAGGTGTCGCTCGACGGGACGTACGCCTCGGGCTGGTAGTAGTCGTAGTAGCTGACGAAGTAGTGGACGGCGTTGTTGGGGAAGAGCTCCCGCATCTCGCCGTAGAGCTGCGCCGCGAGCGTCTTGTTCGGCGCGAGGATGAGCGTCGGGCGGCCGAGCCGCTCGATGACCTTGGCCGCGGTGAAGGTCTTGCCGCTGCCCGTGACGCCGAGCAGGGTCTGGAAGCGCTCGCCGGAGGCGTAGGCGCCGAGGATCTCCGCGATGGCCCGCGGCTGATCCCCGCGCGGGCTGAGCTCGGAGACGATCTCGAGGGGGCGCGACATGGAAGGGGCCAACCTAGTCGCCGGGCAACCCCTCCGCAAGCCGGGGGCCCCGCGCGCGCGGCCCCCGGCGCGGGGTCACAGGCTCGGGTTCGGCGCCGGGGGCGGGCAGCCGCCGTCGACGACCGCGCACGCGGCGGCCGACTGCTCGCGGCTCCAGCGCGTGTGGCACGCGGCGCACTTGTCCTCCTGGTTGAAGGCGCGCTTGCCGTCGTGGCACGACTTGCAGCGGTGCCCCCACTCGATGAACGCGTCGCGGTTCAGCGAGTCGAGGTCGCGCAGCGACGTGCGCTTCATCTTGTAGAGGCTGGTGTGGCAGTCGGAGCACGGCAGGTTCGCCGTGGTGACGTGCGCCGAGTGGCTGAAGAAGACCGGGCCGAACTCGCGGTCCTTCGTCACCATCAGGCCGTCCGCGAGGCGCCACGGGAGCGCGAGGTCCTTCGGCGCGGTGAGCTGCTGGCCGCCCATGCGTTGATGGCAGAGGCGACAGCCTTGCTTGATGTCGAACGACTCGGAGCCGTCGTGGCAGTGCCCGCAGCCGCTCATCTTGCCGTATTCGCACTCGATCGTCCCGACGTCGACCTCGGACATCCGGTAGGGCTTCGGGTGGCAGTTCGTGCACGGATTGGCGTTCGAGCTGATGTGGCGCTCGTGGCTGAAGACGACCGGCCCCGGGCTGTTGGCGGCCCGCGGAAAGTGGTAGTCGGGCGGCAGCGAGAGCGTCGGGCGCGTGGGAAACGAGAGCTTGCGGAGGCCCGAGCTGATGACCTGATGGTGGACGATCGCCGGCGGCGCGTCCGGCTCGAAGACCGCGATCAGGCCGAAAACGCCGATGAGCGTCGCGAGGATGAGCGCGCCCTTCCAGGTCGCGACTGGCGACCGCGTGACGCCCGGGCCGGGTACGTCGGTGACCGGCGCGTTCTCGTGGTGGTGATCGTCGCCCGCGGGCGCGCCGGCCTCGCCTTCGTGGCTGTCGCTCTTCGGGAACACGGCGAAGTAGCGGGCCGTGAGGCCGAAGACGAAGAAGCCGCACGCCATCACGAACACCGTCGACGCCGCCTCGAGGAAGGTCGGGAAGTAGACGTTGCCGGCGTAGCGCTCGATGCCCGTGATGCTGACGTTCAGCCGGTTCAGCACGACGCCGAGGATGACGAGCACCGCGGAGTAGAACAGCCCCTGGTGGCTCGACCGGACGCGCTTCGAGAGGAAGAGCAGCGCCGGGAGCACGACGCCGAGGCCCATCTCGAGCAGGAAGAGGTGGCTCTCGGTGCTGCCCTCGAGGATGAGCCCGAGGCTGCCGCGGTGCGCGAGCGTGCCCATCTTGAGGAGGAAGTAGATGCCGAGCACGAGGGAGATCCACCGGCCGAGCGAGCCGAGCAGATCCTTGTGCAGGCTGACGCCGAAGGCGCGGTGGCTCAGCGTCGACTCGAAGATCGTCATCGCGAGCCCGACCGAGATGGCCGACACCCAGAACAGGACGGGCAGCATCGGCGTGTACCAGAGGCCGTGCAGCTTGTTCGGCGCGATGACGTACAGCGTGCCGAGCGACGACTGGTGCAGGGTCGAGAGCAGCACGCCGAAGATCACGAGCACCGGGGTCAGCGCGTGCATGACCTTGAGCGCGCGGTGCAGGCGGAAGCGCTCGAGCACCACCGGGCTGAACTCGAGCGCCAGCACGGTGAGGTAGAGCGTGACGCACCACGCGACCTCGAACATCACCGAGTGGTGGTTGCCCCAGACGAGAGGGTGCCAGATGCGGTACGGGCGCCCGAGGTCGTAGAGCAGCGAGACGGCGACGAGCAGGTAGCCGAGGAAGGCCGTCAGCACCGAGGGCCTGAGGATGGCCTCGTACTTCTTGAGGCCCATGACGTAGACGATGGCCGCGACCGTGAAGCCGCCGGCGGCCAGCGCCACGCCGCACATGACGTCGAAGCCGATCCAGAGCCCCCACGGGAACGCGTCCGACAGGCCCGAGGCGGCGCCGAGGCCGCGCCCGAAGCGCACGATCGTCGCGTAGAGGCCGACGCAGAAGATGATCAGGAACGCGATCCGCCAGAAGGTGATGCGCACGCGCGGCAGTCGCTTCATGACTCGCCTCCCTTCGCGGGGCCGGCCGGCGCTGGAGGCCGCTTCGTGCCCGCGCCGAGCGCGGCCTTCGCCTCCCTCGCGAGCTTGATCCTGCGGCCGATCGTGACGTACGCGCCGGTGAGCAGGAGGCCGCCGATGCTGACGACCGCCGGCAGCTTGTTCAGGATGGCCCAGGTCAGCCGCGGGTACGGGTCCTTCATCAGCCCCGTCGGCAGCCCGAGCTCGCCGAACGGGATGCTCGACAGGTAGAGCACCGACGTGCCGCCGGCGAGGTGCTCGCCGTAGACCTCGGGCACGTACTTCTTCGGCTCGGCGGCGAGCCGCTCGTGGGCGAGGGAGAGGAGCTCGTCACGGTCGCCGAAGATGGTCGCGTGCGCCGGGCACACCTCGGTGCACGCGGGCTGCTGGCCCTTCATCAGCCGCTTCTCGTGGCACATGATGCACTTGCCCATGCGCGGCAGCGGCGTGTCCCACTGATACTTCGGGATGCCGAACGGACAGGCCATCACGCAGTACCGGCAACCGAAGCACTTGTCCTGGTCGTAGGTCACCGCGCCGGTCGCGTTGCGGTTGAGGGCGCCGACCGGACAGACCGACACGCACGTCGGCTCGAGGCAGTGCATGCACTGGCGCTTCACGTAGAGGCTCTTCTGCTTGCTGATCGCGCACCACGTGTACGCGTCGAGCTGGTCGACCTCGGAGTAGCGCAGGTCGTTCGTCTCCTTGCAGACGAGGGTGCACGCGCCGCAGCCGATGCAGCGGGTCAGATCGGTGAGGATGGAAGCTCCCATGGGTCACTCCTTGCTGCGCCACCCGGGGCGTGCGCTCAGCGCGCGTCCAAGAACGTCCTCTGAAAACGAGCGCGCTCGTCCACGGGCAGCGCGTCGAGGCTCGTCGCCCCTTCGGTCCCGCTCGCCGACGCGAAAAACTTCACGATCCGGCCCGCCTCGGACCGATGCCATCGCGCGGCGTCCTCGCCGACGACCATGCGCCGGGTGTCGGCCGCGAGCGCGACCGGCCGGATGCTGCACAGCCAGCCGTGCCCGTACGGGCTCTGCGTCACGTGGCCCGCGGTGAGATCCGCGTTCGCGCCGACGACCTCGCCGGTGACCGGCGCGTGCACGGTGTAGCTGTGCAGGCCCTGGCGCACCGTCGCGAGCGGGTCGCCCTCGCGCACCTTCTGGCCGGCCTCGGCCACGACCACCTGGTCGACCTTGCCGAGCGCCTTCGCCACCGCGCCGTCGACGCCGACTCGCCACGTCCCGTCCGGCTCGAGCCGCGCCCAGGCGTGACTCCGGTCGAGGAAGAGGCCCTGTGGGAACTCCAGCTCCGCGGTCGGATCCGAGTCCGAGGTCGCGACGAGGTTCCACATCTCCGTCCCGCCGTCGGCCCGCAGGGCGAAGCGGCTCTCCGCGTATTGCACGAGCAGATCCAGCAACAGCAGCCCGACGATGAACGACACGACCGAAATGGCAACCATGGCCGTCACCTCCGCTCCGCGCGGGACGCGCGAGGACGCTGGGCTGCGCAGGATCGCGCGCCGTCACCCTCGTCCACTCCACCGACCTCGTCCCGGTCCCCGACGGGGGATCGAGACGTCGCCCGTCTTCAGGCGGGCTTCGCCGTCGTCACCTTCTCGAGCGTGACGCCGGCCTTGCGGGCCTCACGCTTGACCAGGAGCTTCTTCACGAAGTCCGCGAGCTCGTCCTCCGTGAACGGCTTCTGCACGTAGTCCGTCGCGCCGTCCTGCATGGTCGCGACCGCCGTCTCGATCGTGCCGTAGCCGGTGATCACGGCCACGTCGACGTCCGGGCGGAGGTGCTTCACCGCCTTCACGACCTCGACGCCGTCCATGATGGGCATCTTGAGGTCGGTGAACACGAAGTCGTACTCGTGCTTCTGCAGGAGGCCGAGCGCCTCGGGTCCGTTCTCGACCGTGTCGACGTTGTAGCCGGCGACGACGAGGATCTTGCGGAACGAGTCGAGGATGACGGGCTCGTCGTCGACGGCCAAGATCCGAGCCTTGGGGTTTGGCAGCTCGACGCGCTTGAGGCTCTTGGCCTCCTCCGAGAAGTCGAGCCGGATGTACTTCGTCAGGATCGTCTCGCGCTCCTGACGCGCCTTGCGCTCGGCCCTCTTGGCGAGCTCGTGGCGGATCACGATGTCGGCGATGACGAAGCAGATGATGCTGATGCAGACCAGGATGGCCGCCATGGCTACCTTCCTTCTTCCGTGCGGTGGTCGCGCGGCTCGGGCGCGCGCGCTTCGTGGGTCCCCAAGCCGGGGCGTCTCGCTTCGCCCCGAGGCCCGTCGCCGTCGGCGGCGAGCGGCAGGCGCACCGTGAAGCAGGTGCCCTTGCCGAGCTCGCTCTGGACGTCGATGCTCCCGCCGTGGCTCTCGAGGATCCCCCACGAGACCGCGAGGCCGAGGCCCGTCCCGCGGGCCCCCTTGGTCGAGAAGAACGGCTCGAACAGGTGCTTCAGGTTCTCGGCCGAGATGCCGGCGCCCTCGTCCTCGACGAGCACCTCGAGCGTCTCCTTGCCGGCCGTCCTGCGCGTCGTCACGCGCGCCTTGCCGCCGCCGCGATCGCTCATCGCGTCCGCCGCGTTGAGCAGCAGGTTCACCAGGACCTGCTGGATCTGGTTCTCGTCGGCGTGCAGATCGGGCAGCCCCTCGGTCAGGTCGAGATCGACCGTCACCCGACGCAGCGCGAGCTCCGCGGAGACGATCGCGACCGCGCGCAGGACGATCGTCTCGAGCTTCGCCGTCACGCGCTTGGGGGGCGTCTTGCGCGCGAAATCGAGCATGCCCTTCACGATCTCGCGGCAGCGCTTCGTCTCGCGGACGATGACCTCGAGGTCCGCCTTCATCTCGGGCTTGTCGTCGGCCCGCTTGAGGAGGAAGGACGCGTAGGTCAGCACGCCCGTGAGCGGGTTGTTGATCTCGTGGGCGACGCCGGCCGCGAGCTGCCCGACGGACGCGAGCTTGTCGGCCTGCGTGAGCTGGCGCTGGCTCTCGGTGATGCGGGCCGTCATGTCGTTGAAGGCACGGCCGAGATCGCCGAGCTCGTGGGCGGCCGTCGCGGGCACGCGCGACTCGAGGTCGCCCGCGGCGACGCGCCGGGTCGCCGCGACGAGCTCCTCGACGGGGCGGATGATCAGGCGTCGGTTCAGCCACCAGAGCATCAGGCTGCTCGCCACGAGCGCGACGCCGGCGAAGACCAGCATGCGCAGCTGGCTCGACGCGAGCTCGCGGTCGACCTCGTCGAGCGACATCGTGACGTCGAGGACGCCGAGGACCTTCTTCTGCGGGTCGTGCTCGTGGCACGCGGCCGACGAGCAGCTCTGCTCGTTCTCGATCGGCGCGATCATGCCGAGGACGTGGCGGTTGTCGGCGGTGAAGAACGTGCGGGCGCGCTCGCGCGCGTCGAGGTGCTCGATCGGCCGGTTCTCCGCGTGGCACGCGTAACAAGCCTCCGCGCGCTTGTCGACCGATCGGCCGACCTCCCTGGCGTCGGAGGACAGGACGATCTTGCCCTCCTTGTTGAACACGCGGACGCCCTTGATGCCGGGCTGCCTGCCGATGGCCTCGATCTGCCGCTTCAGGGCCTCGCGCCGGTTCTCGAGCATGTCGTGGTGCGTGGCGCTCTTGATCGTCTGCGCGAGCTGGTCGGCGCTGTGGTCCACCTGCCGCACCAGCGCGGCACGGTGCGCGCGCGAGCTCGTCGCGGCGAGCGCGCCGATGGTCAAGCCCGTGACGACGCCGGTCGCGACGATGATCTGCGTCCCTATGCGCGTGCGCATCGTTCGCACCTCGTTCGTTCTCGAGAGCGCCGGCGCGCGCACACGGCTCGCGCCGTGCGGGTGATCCGGGGGATTCTTCGCGTCGGAGCACGCGAAAACCGCGCGTCCATGGCAGTACCCTTTCCCCCTCCGCTTCGAGCGAGCCCCGGTGCTGCATCGAGCATGCCCGCTCGACGCGCCCCGGCGCGGCGACGCAGTGCGCGAAAATCCGCCAAAAAATCGCCTTCCCCGCGCGCACGCGGTGCGCACCTGCGCGGCCGGTTCGTTCTCCTCTGCACGCGCTGCGTCGCGGAGCGCCCGCCGATCGCGTGCAGTTCCCGCGGCCGAGATCTCGGCGGCGCCCGGCGGGGCCTGTTCGGCTCGGCCCCGGCGCAGCGCGCGCGCCTCGCCTCGTGTACCCTGCCGCGCACCATGAGCTACTACTTCCCCGGCAAGAACGTCGTCGTCACGGGCGGGTCGAGCGGCATCGGCCTCGCCTTCGCCCGCCACGTCGCGCGGGAGGGTGCGACCACGATCCTGGTCGCCCGGCGCGCGGACGTGCTCGCGGAGGCGCGCCGGGACGTCCTCGCCGCGGCCCCCGGGGCCAAGGTCGAGCTCCTGCCCCTCGACGTCGCGTCCGAGCACGACGTGATGAAGGAGGTCGGCGCCCTCGCCGAGCGCGAGCGCATCGACGTGCTCGTCAACAACGCCGGCGTCGTCCTCCCGGGTCGCTTCCTCGAGCTCGACCTCGGCGAGTTCCGCCGCATGATGGACGTCAACTACTTCGGCGCCGTCCACATGTGCCGCGCCATCCTGCCGTCGATGGTCGCGCGCCGCGCCGGCCACGTGCTCAACGTCTCGTCGCTCGCGGGCGTCATCGGCATCTACGGCTACACGCCCTACGCGGCGAGCAAGTTCGCGCTCGCAGGCTTCTCGCAGGCGCTCCGCGCCGAGATGTGGCCGCACGGCGTCGGCGTCAGCGTGTGCCTGCCGCCGGACACCGACACCCCGCAGCTCGCGTTCGAGAACCAGTACAAGCCGGCCGAGACCCGCGCGATCGCCGGCAACGTGAAGACGCTCTCGGCCGACCAGGTCGCGCGGGCGATGGCTCGCGGCATCGAGAAGAACCAGTTCGAGATCTACCCGGACCTCGGATCGCGCTTCTCCGCGCTGGCGCAGGGTCTCCTCCCCGGCGTCGTGCGCTGGGTGTGCGACGACGCCCAGAAGAAGGCGAAGCCCGCGCCCTGATCGCCGGCCGAACGAGGAGAGGGCCCCTCGCGCGGCGCCGCGCCTCGGGCCGGATCTCCGAGGTCGACCCGGGGCCTCGTCGGCTCGGCAGGGCAGCCCTGCCCGGTGACGCAGCGGCACCTCCGGCGTGCGGCCCGAATGCGCACGTGGTACCCGCTTGCGCGCATGCCCACGGACCGTCTGCCCACGCTGCCCGCCCTCGTCGACGCGCCCCCGCTCCTGCCGGGCCACCCGTACGCCGCGTTCCTCGACCGGGTCGAGAAGCCCGCTCGGTACGCGGGCGGCGAGGTCGGCGCTCGCCCCAAGGACTGGGCCTCGGTCGAGGCCCGCGTCTGCCTCGCGTTCCCCGACGTCTACGACATCGGGATGAGCCACCTCGGCTTCAAGATCCTCTACAAGATCCTGAACGACCACCCGAGCACGCTCGCCGAGCGCTGCTACACGCCGTGGGTCGACCTCGAGGCCGAGCTCCGCGCCCGGTCGCTGCCGCTCGTGTCGCTCGAGACCGCGCGGCCGCTCTCGGACTTCGACGTCGTCGGCTTCTCGCTCCAGTACGAGCTCACGTACTCGAACGTGCTCACGATGCTCGACCTCGGCGGCGTGCCGCTGCGGTCGGCCGATCGCGGCGAGAGTGACCCGCTGGTCATCGCCGGCGGCCCGACGGCGACGCACCCCGAGCCGCTCGCCCCGTTCGTCGACGCGTTCGTCATCGGCGACGGCGAGGAGAAGGCCACCGAGGTCGCGCTCGCGTGGACGCGCCTGCGCACGCAGGGCGTTTCGCGCGCGGACCGCCTGATCGCGCTCGCGCGCCTCGGGGCCGTCTACGTCCCGTCGCTCTACCCGACGCACGTCGACGCCGACACCGGCCTCGTGGTCGTCGACGCGCCCACGGTGCCCGGCGTGCCGTACCCGATCACGCGCTCGCTCGTCGACCTCGACCAGTTCCCGTTCCCCGACGACGGCCCGACGGGCGGGCCCGAGGCGATCTTCGACCGCATGTCGATCGAGATCGCGCGCGGCTGCACCGAGGGCTGCCGCTTCTGCCAGGCCGGCATGATCTACCGCCCGGTCCGCGAGCGCGACCCCGAGCAGATCGTCGAGACGGTGCTGGCGGCCGTGAAGCGGTCCGGCCAGGACGAGGTCTCGCTCACCGCGCTCTCGACCGCGGACGTGTCGTGCATCTCGCCGCTCGTGAAGAAGGTCGCGCGCCGGCTCGCCGAGGAGCGCGTGTCGCTCGGCGTCGCGTCGCTGCGCGCCTACGGCCTCGAGCCCGACCTGCTCGACGAGCTCCGGCGCGTGCGCGCGACCGGCCTCACGTTCGCCCCCGAGGCCGGGTCGCAGCGCATGCGCGACGTGGTGAACAAGAACGTCACCGAGGAGCAGCTCCTCGAGACGGCCGAGCGCGTGTTCTCGCGCGGCTGGCCCAAGATGAAGCTCTACTTCATGATCGGCCTGCCGACGGAGGCCGACGACGACGTGCTCGGCATCGTCGAGACCGGCGCGCGCACCGCGCAGGTCGGGCGGCGCGCGGCGCGCGGTCGGGCCGACGTGACCGTGAGCGTGTCGACGCACGTGCCGAAGCCGCACACGCCCTTCCAGTGGTGCGCGATGGATGGCCTCGCCGAGGTGCGGCGCAAGCAGGGGATGCTGAGGGACGCGGCGCGCAAGCACCGCGCGATCACGCTGCGGACCCACGAGGCGTCGACGAGCGTGCTCGAGGGCGTCTTCGCGCGCGGCGATCGCCCGCTCGCGGACGTGCTCGAGCGCGCGTGGAAGGGCGGCGCGCGCTTCGACTCGTGGGACGACAAGGTGCGGCTCGAGGTCTGGGACGAGGCGTTCGCGACGCTCGGCGTCGACAAGGCGAGATACCTCGGCACGCTGCCGGTCACGGCGCGACTGCCGTGGGATCACGTCGACGTGGGCCTCGAGGACGGCTTCCTCGCCAAGGAGTACCGCAAGGCGCTGCAGCACCGCCTGAGCCCGCCCTGCGGCAAGGTCGCGGGCACCTTCGTCCACCACACGAACCTCGAGGATGCCGAGGCCGACCACCGGCGGCTCGTCTGCTACGACTGCGGCGTCGCGTGCGATCTCACGGCCATGCGCGACGAGCGCATCGAGTACCTCGGCAAGCTCGACGCGCACCGCCACCTGCCCGTCGCCCCGGCCGCTCCGCCGCCGCCGCCCGAAGCGCCCGAAGCGCCCGAAGCGCCCGTCGAGGCGTCGACCGACGCCTCCGTCGAGGTGCCGGTCGACGCGCCCGAGCGCGCGATCGCCGCCTCGCCCGACGCGCCGCCGCCCAAGCGAGCGAAGATCACGCCGCCGGTGCGCAAGGGCAACCGCGTGCGCTTCCGCTTCGAGAAGAAGGGGCCGATGGCGCTGCTCGGTCACCTCGACATCGTGCGCGAGCTGCCGCGGATCTTTCGCCGCGTCGGCGAGCCGCTCACGTACACCGCGGGCTTCCACCCGAAGCCGGACATGTCGTTCGCGCCCGCGCTCTCGCTCGGCGTCGCGAGCCTCGACGAGTACGTCGACCTGCGCCTCGACCGCCTGCTCGGCGAGGGCGATCTCGCGGAGCTGGTCACGGCGATGAACCGGTGGTCGCCCGTCGGGCTCGTGTTCCGCGAGGCCGTGGCGCTGCGGTCCAACGACCCGCCGGTCAGCAAGGGCATCGCGGGCGCGCGCTACGTGATCGCCTTCGCGAGGAGCGCGGTCGAGGTGCCCGGCGGCGGATCGGCCGAGGCGTGGCTCGCGGAGCGGTGCGCGGCCGCGCTCGCGGCGACCACGCTGCCGGTGCGGCGCAGCATCGAGGGCCTCGGCAAGACGGTCGACGTGCGGACGTACCTCGAGCGCGCGGAGGTCGGCGGCCGAGAGGCCCGAGAGGCGCTCGATCGGGCCGGGATCCTCGGCGATCTCCTGGCCATCGACGTCGACGTCGCCATCACGGGATCGGGCGCGGTGAAGTCGTCCGAGGTCGCTGCCGTGATCGCCGGCGCGGGCGGCCTCGCGCCCCCGCACCGCGCGATCCGCGTCGAGCTCTACGTGCGCGAGGGCGGTCGGAGGGTCGGCCCCGTCGCCGCCGTCCACGAGCGCCGCGCCGCGGCCGCCGTCGCCGCCGCCGCGCCGGCCCC